>DASXAA010000181.1:0-3458 GCA_036407035.1 Thermoleophilaceae bacterium
CGGGCCGCTACCGGCCCCCCGACCAGCTGCTCGCCTTCCTCGAGGCGCTGTGATTATCCCGAGCCGCCGAACGCCCGCACGCCTGCTGAGCACGACATCCCTAGCCGACTCGGCATAACGCGCGACTCGGCATACGACGAACTTCCACAGCCAGGCGAGCGCGGCCTCGGGGTTGCGGTGGTCGCCGTAGTCGATGCGCAGCCGGCCGCGGCTGCCGTCCTTGCGCGTCTTGGTGACGTCGGTGCGCAGCTCGTCGATGACCAGGCGCACGCCGCCGGCGGCGATGCGGGCTACCCGCTCGCCGGTCTGCGTGTAGGGCGAGTTGGCCTGGTCGGCGCCCAGCAGGGCGTAGACGAACTATGCCGACCGCCTGATTATGCGGATCAGCCGATGGCGTACACGGGACGACCGGCGACGAGGCGCGACGTGCCGCCACGAGGTCACGCAGCCGTCGCGCCTGTGGCGAGGAGCGGGGACTGTGAGTCCCGGCAAGATCCCGTTGTGCCTTCGGTTCAGGGGCGTAGCGCGACGCGACAGCGCGTAA
This sequence comes from Thermoleophilaceae bacterium, assembly GCA_036407035.1. Taxonomy (GTDB): domain Bacteria; phylum Actinomycetota; class Thermoleophilia; order Solirubrobacterales; family Thermoleophilaceae; genus JACVRW01. The sequence continues at coordinate 545 of DASXAA010000181.1, forward strand.
TGAGCCGTGCGTCGAACGGGTGCGTTGACTGGCGGCCGCACCTGGTCGAGTGCGGCCGCCAGCGTCAGACTCTTGCTCGATTGTGTTAGGCCGCCTCGGCGACGTCCAGACGGGTGAGCGTCGTCGCTGAGAAGGGCTCGACGAGGATCTCGTCAAGGACCTCCGCGACGCGCTTGAAGTGTGGGGTGGCGAAGTGCGCTTCGAGCGCCTGTTCGCCGGTCCACTCTTCGATGATGACCATCGCGCCCGGCTGGTTGGGGTCGACGAGCGGCCGGTAGCCGAGGCAGCCGGGTTCGGCGAGCGACGGCTCGATCATCGCGTTGAGCTCGTCTTGCAGTCGCTTCTCCTCGCCCGGCTTGGGCTGGAAGTTGACGATCATGGTGAACGGCATGAGCAGTCCTTTGGGATTGCGCCGTGACTGCGTTTGCTCAGGCCTGGAGGGCTTGGGCAAGCTCGATCACGTTGCCGCTGTTGTCCTTGATCAGCGCCAGCCGCTGACCGATCGGCTCGACGTCAAACGGGTCGGCGAGGATCTCGACGCCGCGCGCCTCGAGCTCCGCGAGCGTGCCGTCCAGGTCCTCGACCCGGAGGCAGAGGTGGATGTAGCCGCTGCGGCTTAGGTGCGCGCCGACGTCGGCGGTCGCCGGAACCGGCGCCGGCTCGGCGTCGCCGATCACCTCGATCATGAATGCGCCGAGGCGGACGTAGGCCAGCCGCACACCCGGGACCGCGTCCCCGAGCGTCCACTCGGCCTCCAGCTGGAAGCCGAGCTTGCTCGTGTAGAAGCGGATCGTCTCGTCGTAATCCGGCACGCGGATCGCGACGTGATCAGCCCGCGTGATGCTCAGGCGCTGCCCGCCCTGGGCTGTGGTCGGAAGGGTGTTCATCGTGCTTCCCCGTCCTCGACGCGGTTGCCCTTGATCAGCCAGGTCGGACCGTCGGCGTACGCCTCGATCGCGGCGAAGAACTCCTTGAAGTGCTCGCCGTCGGCGTGCACGTTGAAGGCGTCGAGATCCTCGTAGGCCTCGTTCAAGTAGAACTTGTTCGGGTCGGTCTCGTCGACGATGAGCTCGAAGCGGTGGGTGCCGGGCTCGTTCGCGCCGGACTCGCGGCCGTCCTTCAGGGCGGCCTTGATGAAGTCCTCGCGATGCTCGGACGGGATGTTGAATGAGACTGCGATGTTGTACATCTGTGGGCCTCCTGGGCCATAGACTGCGTTGTTGACGGCAGCCATGGTCGATCGAGCAGCCAGCGCGGAAAAGACCCGAGAACATCCTGGGAGTGGCGCTCCCACCCTCGTCGGCGCCGGGTTCGACCGCCAGCGCGAGCTCGCCGACTTCCTCCGCCAGACCCGCGCGCGGATCACGCCCGAGCAGGTCGGCCTGCCAGCCGCGTCCGGACACCGCCGCACCCCGGGCCTGCGCCGGGAGGAGCTGGCGGCGCTGGCCGGGATCAGCGTCGACTGGTACATCCGCCTCGAGCAGGGACGCAGCGAGCGCCCCTCGCCGTCAGTGCTCGACAGCTTGAGTACCGCGCTGCGCCTCACCGGCGATGAGCGAGCCCACCTGTACGCGCTGGCACGCGGCGAGCGCCCGCCACTTGAAACCGCGCCGGCGGAACGCGTCGACCCCGGCATGGAACGGCTCCTGCGCGCGCTGCCCGAGGACACGCCCGCCTACGTGCTCGGCTGGCGGTGGGACATCCTGGCCTGGAACCGAGGTGCGTGCGACCTGCTCGTCGACCTCGACGCGCTCACGCCCGCACGCCGCAACCTGGTCGAGCTCATGTTCCTCGATGCAGGCATGCGGAGCCGCTACCTGGACTGGGAAGAGGTAGCCCGCCTGACGCTGGCCAACTTCCGGGCCGCGCTGGCTCGCAACATCGACCAACCCGAAGCCAAAGCTCTGGTCGATCACCTAAGCGACAGCGATCCGCACTTCGCCCAATGGTGGGACCTCCACGAAGTCCAAGAGAAGAGCTCGGGCGTCAAGCGCTTCCGTGGCCCCGACGGTGAACCCAATCACTGGCACTTTCAGTCGGTCCTTTCGCCCAGCTCGGGCGACCAACGACTGATCGTGTACACGCCAGCCACGGGCCCTGACGAGCCACCGCTGCCCCAGCTGTAGCTGGAACAAGCGGGCCTACCTGGCACTTGTGCGCGGGCGCCAACGCCTCCCGAATCGCCGGTCCTGCACTCAGCGCGTCACGCGCATGCTCGGCTCGTCGGCGAGCGGCCGGCTCCGCACGGAAAGGGACATCTCGCCGTGCTCGACGCTGCGCCCGCGGCGCCGCTCCTGATCGCGGCTCCTCCTGCGGCGGACGTTCTCGCCGAAAGGCCGGCGGCGCCTCGGTTGCTGTCGGCATAGTTTCGGCGCCCGACCTTGTCCATCGAGAACGGGGCCGCGGCTCCGTCGGGAGGTTTCCATCATGTCGGGTTCACGCAGGAAGCCCGGGCGGCTCGGGCCGTTCGTGGACGGCTACCGCGCCTGGCTGGTCGGGCGCGGCTACTCGCCATCGGTGGTCATCCGGTCGCTGGTCACGCTGGGGCACTTGGGCCGGTGGCTGGAGCGCAACGCGCTCGCGGTCGATCAGCTCACCGCCGAGGCGGTGAGCGGTTTCCTGGCCGAGTATCGGGTCGATCGCGGGCGGTTGCCGGGGGCGAGCGTGTGGCCGCTGCTTGAGTATCTGCGCGCCGAGGGCGCCGTTCCGCCCGAGCCGCCCGCGGTGGTGGTTCCGGTTGAGCAGTTGGTCGGCGAGTACCGCCAGTGGCTGCGTTGCGAGCGCGGGTTGGCGCCGGTCACGGTCCGCGCCGGCGAGCAGTTCGCCCAGCGGTTCCTCGCCGGACGCGTCTCCGCTGATGACCCGCGCGGCGTGCTGGGGATCACGGCCGCCGAGGTCAATGCCTTCCTGGTGC
>DASXAA010000182.1:0-26027 GCA_036407035.1 Thermoleophilaceae bacterium
TGCATCATCTTCATGGACGAGATCGACGCCGTGGGCCGCCACCGCGGCGCCGGGCTCGGCGGCGGCCACGACGAGCGCGAGCAGACGCTCAACCAGCTGCTGGTCGAGATGGACGGCTTCGAGATGAAGGACAACATCATCCTGATCGCCGCCACCAACCGGCCGGACATCCTCGACCCGGCGCTGCTGCGCCCGGGCCGCTTCGATCGCCAGATCGTGGTCGACCGGCCGGACCGCAAGGGCCGGGTGAAGATCCTCGAGGTCCACACGCGCGGCAAGCCGCTCGCCAAGTCGATCGATTTGGATGCGCTCGCCGGCCAGACGCCGGGCTTCACGGGCGCGGACCTGCAGAACCTCGTGAACGAGGCGGCGCTGCTGGCCGCGCGCCAGGGCAAGCGCGAGATCGACCACCTCCAGCTGGAGGAGGGGATCATGCGCGTGATCGCGGGCCCCGAGAAGAAGACGCGCGTGATGTCGGGCAAGGAGCGCCGCATCACGGCGTACCACGAGATGGGCCACGCGCTGGTGGCGCACTACCTCGACAACACCGACCCGGTCCACAAGATCTCGGTGATCTCGCGCGGACAGGCGCTCGGCTACACGATCTCGCTGCCGACGGAGGACAAGTTCCTGACCACGCGGGCGGAGCTGTCGGACACGATGGCGATGACGCTGGGTGGCCGGGCGGCCGAGGAGATCTGCTTCGGCGAGGTGACCACGGGCGCCTCGAACGACCTCGAGAAGGTGACCGCGACCGCCAAGCAGATGGTGATGCGGTTCGGGATGTCCGAGAAGCTCGGCCCGCGCGTGTTCGGCCACGACCACGGCCAGCCGTTCCTGGGCCGCGAGTTCAGCGCCGAGCCCGACTACTCGGACGAGATCGCCCGCGAGATCGACGACGAGATCCGGCGCATCGTCGAGGAGGCGCACCAGACGGCGCGCGCGGTGCTGGAGAACCACCGCGACAAGCTTGACCTGACCTCCGAGATCCTGCTCCGGCGCGAGACGATCGAGCGCGACCAGTTCATCGAGCTGCTCGCGGGCAAGACCGAGGAGGACGTGTTCGGCAAGGAGGAGCCGGTCGTGCCGGTCCCGCCGCCGCCGGCGCCGGAGGCGCCGGAGCGGAAGCCGGAGCGGTCGCCGTCGCCGCTGCCGCGGCCGGGGTTGGCGGGGGGTACGGCGGAGATGCGGGCGCTGGACCCGCCTGAGCGGGCGTAGCGTTTTCTCGGTTGTCCGGCGCTGCTGTTTGCGGCGCCGTCCGCAGTCTCTCGCCCGCAGACCTGCTCGCTCGTTCGCTCGCCTTTGGCTCGCTCTGACACGGTCTGCGGTCGAGGACCGGGGACGGCGCCGCCTCGGGCGCTGCGGTTCCCGGCTTTGCTCGGCGGGGGGTGTGGCTGCAACGGGTGCGTCGCTACGGTGTTTGAAGTTGTGACCCCGATCGAAGAAGGAGTGCCATCGTGACCACGATGCGCAGGCTCGTCTCGAGGCTCGTGGGTAGCGAGCGGGCGCAGGAGCCCGTTCACTTCCACCAGGGCCCGCAGGGGCTGCCGGCCGTATGCCACGACACTGCATGCGAGCTGCCGCGGCTCGAGCACTGGCCCTGAGCGGCACCCCCCGGGGCAGCGCCCGCCGCCACAATGGCGGTTGGGCGCTCCCCGGACGGGGGTACTTCTTCGCCATGGATGAGGCGTCCGTGTCCGCCGAGGGGCTCACCGCCGAGGAGGAGGCGCTCATTCGGCGGGCTGCCGAGACGACCATGCGGTTGCGGCTCGCCGTGGTCGACGTGGCCGGTGTCTATGTGCGGCTCGGTCCCGACGCGCGGGGCCTCGACGTCGCCGCGCGCGGGCGGGCGGCAGCCGAGGTCGAGCGTGTCGCCGAGCTCTGGCGCGACGGCGAGATGGCCGGGTCCTGGGAGGTCGAGCGGGAGGTTGGTTGGGCGGCGCCCGGCCATTTGCTCGGCGCCCTCCAGGACTCGCTGATCCTCGCTCTTTCGTCCCGGCCCGGGCGACGCGCGCAATTGCTGCCGGTGGACGAGGCCGTCCGCCGCGTGGAGGCACTGGAGGCGGAGGGCGCATTCGAGGGGTTGGATCGCGTGGGCGAGGGATCGGCCGGCGGTGACGCGCCTCCGCGGCCCGGCGAGCAGACGGACGCCCTGGCCGACAGCCTGATCGTCGCCTGCGCCCGGACGTTCGCGTTCTATCTCGACCTCGCGCCCGACGGGCGCCCGCTCGAGGCGCGCTCGGTCGAGGCGCTCGAGTGTCTCGAGGCCGCCGCCTCGTGCAACCGCGCGCTCGACCGCGAGCGCGACCTCCTCGAGCAGCCCGGCGCCGGGCCCCGGCTCGATCCCGCTCGCGCGATCCTCCGGGCCATGCAGAACGGTCTCGTGCTCGCGCTCTCCGGCGACCCGGCCCGCCGCGCCAAGGCGATGCCCGCCGGCGAGCTGCGCCGGCGCATGCGTCCTCTGGAGGAGGCACTGGACCTCCCGACCGGGAGCCGGCGCGGCTGAGCCCGCGCGCCCTGATCCTGGGCGGGACCGGCCAGATCGGCCGGGCCGTGGCCGTGGCGCTCGCGCGCGAGGGTTGGGAGGTGACTGCCGCCTCGCGCGGCGAGCTCGCCCCGCCGGAGACCCTGGCCGAGCACGGGGTCGAGCACGTGAAGCTCGACCGCTCCCGGCCGGGCGGGCTCGAGCGCGCCGCCCGCGACCTCGACGCCGTGGTCGACGTCGTCTGCTTCACGGCTGCCGACGCGCGCGGGCTGGTGGAGCTGGGTGACTCCGTGGGCTCCATCGTCGCCATCTCGAGCGCCTCCGTGTACGCCGACGCCGCCGGCAGGACCCTCGACGAGGCGAGGGACGAGGGCGACTTCCCCGAGCTCCCGGTGCCGATCCCGGAGTCCTGGCGGACCACGGTCCCCGGGGACGAGACCTACTCCACGCGCAAGGTCGCCATGGAGCGCGTGCTGCTCGATCAGGCCTCGGTGCCCGTGACGGTCGTGCGGCCGTGCGCGATCCACGGCCCCGGCGGCCGCCACGCGCGCGAGTGGTACTTCCTGAAGCGCGCGCTCGACGGGCGCCCGTGCGTCGTCCTCTCGTACTCCGGGAAGAGCGTGTTCCACACCACCTCGGTGGCCAACCTCGCCGAGCTGATCCTCCTCGCGTGCCTCGCGCCCGCCACGCGGGTGCTCAACTGCGGTGACCCGTCGCCGCCGGCGGTCGGCCAGATCGCAGCGCTGGTGGCGGCCACGGCCGGCCACGAGTTCGCCCAGGTGCGGGTCCCCGGCGCACCGCCGAGCCCGGAGGTCGGCGACACCCCGTGGTCGGTGGTGCGCCCGATGGTCGTGGACATGGCGGCGGCCGAGCGGGAGCTCGGCTACCGGCCGGTCACGACTTACGCCGAGGCCGTCGGCGAGACATGCGCGTGGCTGCGCGAGGCCGTCGGCGATCGCGACTGGCGCGAGGTGCTGCCCGGCCTCGCCGTCTACCCGATGCCGCTGTTCGACTACGAGGCCGAGGACCGCTGGCTGCGAGGGCTCGCCAGCCCGAGGGCCTCGGACACCGACAGGTCGGCGAGCGAGCCGGCGACCAGCGACGCGCCGGGCAGGTCCGTGCCGGGGAAGTAGGGCACGCCGATCACGAACAGCCCCGCGGCCGCCGCTGACGCCACGCCGGTGGCGGAGTCCTCGAGCGCGGCGGAGCGGCCCGGCGCGGCGCCGAGCGCCTCGCACGTCGCCAGGTAGATGTCCGGTGCGGGCTTCGGCGACGGGACGTCCTCGACCGTCACAACCGCATCGAAGTGCCCGTCCAGCAGCCGCGCGACCCCGAGCACGCTCTCCACGAACTCGCGCGAGGAGTTCGAGGCCACGCCGACCGGCACCGCCGCCTCCCGCAGCGCCGCCAGCAGCTCGAGCGCTCCCGGCCGCGGCGCGACCCCCTTGGCCGCTTCCGCCATGACAAGCTCGTGCAGCTCGTCGTAGAGGGCGTCCGCCTGGCCCTCGAGGCCGAGGAAGGCCTCCATCTTCGCGGTGGCGACGTCCCGCGCGGTGCCGAGCAGCGCCCGCTTGTGCTCGGCCGTGAACGTCCTGCCGTGGCGCTCGAACAGCGCGGTCTCGGCGCGCGTCCAGGCGTCCTCGGTGTCGAGTAGGAGGCCGTCGTTGTCGAAGATGACCGCGTCGAAGGGAACGGGCACCCGCTGCATCTTGACGACCGGCCGAAGTGCGGCGCAAGACCCCTGGAACCCGCGATACTGGGTCGCGTGTTCCCGCTCGTGATGGGGATCGTCAACGTGACCCCGGACTCGTTCTCGGACGGCGGCCTGTTCCTCGAGGCGGACGCCGCCGTCGACCACGGGCGGCGGCTCGCCTGCGAGGGCGCGGGCATCCTCGACGTGGGCGGCGAGTCCACGCGGCCGGGCGCCGAGCCGGTTTCGGCGGAGGAGGAGCTCGAGCGCGTGCTGCCCGTCGTCGAGCGGCTGGCGGCCGAGGGGCAGAGGATCTCGATCGACACCACCAAGGCGGTCGTCGCGCGCGCCGCGCTCGACGCCGGCGCCACGATCGTCAACGACGTGTCGGCGCTCAGGTTCGACCCGGAGCTCGCCGGGGTCGTCGCCGACTCCGGGGCGGGCTGCTGCCTGATGCACATGCTCGGCGAGCCGCGGACCATGCAGCGCGACCCGCGCTACGACGACGTCGTGTCCGAGGTGAAGTCGTTCCTCGAGGAGCGCCTGGAGCACGCCGTGTCCGAGGGGATCGACGAGGAGCGGGTGTGGCTCGACCCCGGCATCGGGTTCGGCAAGAACGTGGACCACAACCTCGAGCTGCTGCGGCGGCTCGACGAGATCGCGGCGATCGGGCGGCCGGTCGCGATCGGCACCTCGCGCAAGACGTTCCTCGGCAAGCTCGCCGGGGGCAAGCCCGAGCTGGAGCGCCTGCCGGGCACGATCGCCACCAACGTGATCGCGCTGGAGCGCGGAGCAAGCGTGTTCCGGGTGCACGACGTGGCGCCGGTGGTGGATGCGCTCGCGGTGGCCGCTGCTACTTTCCGCCGGGAGGCGGTGCGCAGATGACCTGGGAGCCCGATCCGATCGACCCCGACGACGAGTTGGGTCACGAGCTGGACGACGACCTCGGCCACGACGACGAGGACTCCGGCGCGCCCACCGTCACGATCGAGGTCAGCGGGCTGTCGTTGTACACGCGGCACGGGGTCAGCGAGGCCGAGCGGGAGATCGGCCAGCGGCTCGTGTTCGACGTGGCCTTCGAGCTCGACGACTGCGACGCCACGGTGACGGATCGCGTGGAGGACACCGTGGATTACGCGGACGTGTGCGAGCAGGTCGCGCTGGCCGCGCAGGAGCGCTCGTACAAGACGCTCGAGCGGCTGTGCGCCGCCGTGGCGGAGCGCCTGGTCGACCGCTACGGCGTCGACTCGGTGCGGGTGAAGGCGACGAAGCCCGAGCCGCCGATCCCGTTGCCCGTGGAGGAAGTCTCCGTGGAGGTGTGGAGGGAAACCTAGGGTGGATTCGAAGGCAGGGGGAATCTTCCGGCGGCTCCCGCTGGGGCGCACGCTTGCGCTTGCGCTGATCGGGCTGACGCTCGCGCTGGGGGCGATCGCCGCGGTAGCGATCCGCGACCTCTACGAGGCGCGGCAGGGCTACGAGCGGGCGCTCGCGCGCACGTACGCGGTGGAGGTCGCGGGCTCGCGGCTGGTCGCCGCGAGCGTGGCCGAGCAGGCCGCCCGCACGCCCGCCGCGCGGCGGCGGACGGCGTCCGTGTTCCGCCGCGAGGCGCGGCGGACGCGGCTGGCCGCGCGCGGCGACGCGCGCAGCGCCGCGCTGGTGCGCCGCGCGCGGCGGGCCGAGGGGGCGGTGCGCGCCGGCGCCGGCACCGGCGCGGCCGAGGCGATGCGCGGCGGCGGGCGCGCCGGCGCCACCCCCGTTCGCCCCGCGGTCGAGGCGCTCGCGCTGCGGCAGACGGCTCGCCGCGGCGGCGCGCGCGAGGACACCCGCGCCGAGTCGCGGCACGCGCTCGCCACCGCCGCCGTCGCCGGCGGCCTGGCGCTGCTCGGCGCCCTGCTGCTCGTGGGCGCGCTGATCGCGTCGATCCGCCGGCCGCTCGAGGATCTCGTCGGGGCCACCCGGCGGCTCGCGGCCGGCGAGCTCGGCGAGCGCGTGCGCCCGCGCGGGCCCGAGGAGCTGAGCGACCTCGGCACCGCGTTCAACGCGATGGCCGAGAAGCTCGGCGAGGCCCACACCAGGATCGAGGTCGAGCGCTCCAAGCTCGCCACCACGATCGAGAGCCTCGGCGACGCGCTCGTCGTGTGCGACCGGGCCGGCACGATCACGGCGGTCAACCCGCGCGCCGGCGAGGTGGTGCCGATGCTCGTCCCGGGCGAGCGCGCGGACGCGCCGGACAGCCCGCTGCCGCCGCTCGAGCAGGCGCTGCTGGCGGAGGTGACCCGGGAGTCCGGCGACCGCACGCTGTCCGTCACCGCCGCCAGCCTCGGCGGCGAGGACGGATACGTGTGGACGATCCGCGACGTCTCCGAGCGGGCGCGGCTCGAGCGCATCAAGTCGGACTTCGTCGCCACCGCCTCGCACGAGCTCCGCAGCCCGCTCACCTCGATCAAGGGCTTCGTGGAGCTGCTCGCGCGCTCGGGCGATCTCGGCCCGCGCGAGCGCGAGTTCGTCGACGTGATCCTAGAGAGCACGGACCGGCTCGTGGACCTCGTGAACGACCTGCTCGACGTGGCGCGGCTCGAGGCCGGCAGCATGGAGGTGCGGCCGCGGCTGTTCGACCTGGGCGAGGTCGTCCGCGAGGTGGCGGAGCTGCTGCGGCCGAGATTCGAGTCGAGGGAGCAGTGGCTCGACGTCCACCTGCCGGCGGGGATGCCGCGCGCGCTCGCCGATCCCGTGCGAGCGCGGCAGATCGTGACCAACCTCCTCACGAACGCGCACCAGTACACGGGCGAGGGCGGGCACGCCGGCGTGTCGCTCACACACGACGGCGGCGCGCTCGTGCTGACGATCGCGGACAGCGGGCGCGGGATGACCGAGGAGGAGCTGCTGCGGGTGTTCGATCGCTTCGTCCGCCGTCCGGACGGCGCCGGCGGCACGGGCCTCGGCCTCGCGATCGTGAAGTCGCTGGTGGACCTGCAGGGTGGCTCGATCGACGTCAGGAGCAGGACCGGCGAGGGCACGGTGTTCACCGTCAGGCTCCCGGCCGAGCCGCTGGCCCGGCCGCTCGCGGACCGCCCCGCGGCGCTGCGCGGCAGCCGCGTGCTGGTGGTGGAGGACGAGCCGCACGTGGCGGCGGTGATCCGCGAGCAACTGCGGGAGCTCGGCGTGGAGACCGCCGTCGCGCACACGGGCGACGAGGCGGTCGAGCGCCTGCGCGAGGAGCGGTTCGACGCGATGACGCTCGACGTCATGCTGCCCGGCCGCAGCGGGATCGATGTTCTTCACGCGCTGCGCGCCGACCCGGAGCTGCGGGACACGCCGGTGGTGGTCGTGTCCGCGCTCTCGGACGAGCAGGCGCTGCTCGGGGAATTGACGGTGTCGAAGCCGGTCGCCGCGGGCGAGCTCGCGGCTGCGCTCGCCTCGGCGATGTCGTCCCGGCGCGCCGAGCCGGCGGGCGCGAAGTAGCCTGGCGCCCCGTGACCGGGTATCTGGGGCTCGGCTCGAACGAGGGCGACCGCCTCGCGAACCTGCGCGCGGCGCGCGACGTCCTCGGGCGCTGCGGGATCGAGGTGACGGGGGCGTCGTCCGTCTACGTGACCGCCCCGCAGGGCGAGGTGACCGACCAGGCCGACTTCCTGAACGCCTGCCTGCGGATCGAGACGGACCTCGAGCCGGAGCGGCTGCTCGACGCGTGCAAGGAGGTGGAGCGGGAGCTCGGCCGGCGGCCGGGCGGCCCGCGCCACGGCCCGCGGCCGATCGACGTGGACGTGCTCCTGCTCGCCGACACCGAGTACGAGTCGGAGCGCCTCCGCCTGCCGCACCGCGAGGTGGCGAGCAGGCGCTTCGTGCTGGAGCCCCTGCTCGAGCTCGACCCCGGCCTGCGCCTGCCCGACGGCTCGGCGCTGTCCGACCGGCTCGACGCCGTGGCGGACCAGCGGGTGGAGCGTCGCGGCGCGCTCTGACCCCCCAAACGGGGGTTTTTCTCGCCGATCCCGTTCGCCGCTCGCGCACCCGGCGACACGGTGAGACGATGGACCACGTGCTCGAGCTTGCGAGCTTCCGCGGTAACGACGACCCCTCACTCGTAGCCGCCTCCCTCGCGTGCCGGATCTGCCTCTCGGGCGACGTGGAGTGGTCGCTCGAGGTGGACGACTTCGGCGGCCAGGCGTGCTGCCATTGCCGCGCCTGCGGCGACAGCCGCATCGTCACGCTCACGTCCGAGCAGGCGCTGCGGCTCTGGCTCGAGCGCCGGCGGCCGCTCCAACCCGCGTAACCTGCGGCACAAACCCGCGGTAAGAGAGAACGCAGATGGCGGACGCCGGGACCACCGCGCGCACGGACGTGCTGAACGTGATCGTCGAGCTCCTTGCGGAGCTGGACGGCAACCCGCAATCCTCGGCGCGCGAGTTCTACGACAGCCTCTGCGAGGCGCTCTGCCGGCTGGTGTCGATGAAGCGGGCCGGGCTGATGCTCTACGACGATGCGCGCCAGCTCGTGGTCCCGGTCGGCAGCCATGGCGTGGAGTCCGGGATCCTCAAGGACCTGTACGGCACGCTCGAGGAGACGCCGGTCGCGCAGGTGGCGTTCGCCGAGGACCGCGTGGTGGAGGTGTCCGACGAGATCGGGGAGTGGGTGCCGCAGCGGTACGCCCGCTTCGCCGGGGTCACGACGCTCACGTGCACGCCGGTCTCGGCCGGCGGCCGCTGGCTCGGCGTGATCTTCGCCGACCGCGGCGGCGGCAGGTTCTCGCTCACCGACGAGGAGCGGGACACGATGTGGACGCTCGGCAAGATGGCCGCCCTGGCCGCCAGCGTGCGCATCGCGACGAGCCAGCACGGCAGGGCGCGCCTGCTGCAGGCCCGGATCGACCTCGCGCGGGAGCTGCACGAGCGCGTGGTGCAGCGGCTGTTCGGCGTGTCGCTCGTGCTCGGCTCGGAGCAGGGCCTGAGCGAGGAGGCGCGGCGGCGCTGCGCCGAGGAGATGCAGGCGGCGCTGGCGGACCTGCGCGAGGCGCTGTCGCGGCCGCTCGCGCCGCCGAGCGTGGACACGGGCGCCACCCTGCGCGAGGAGTTCGTGCGGCTCGGGCGCCACTACGACGACCTGCCGCTCGAGCTCGAGTGGGAGGAGGGCGTGGAGGTGCCGGACGAGCTCGAGCCGCTTGCGCAGTCGGTGCTGGCGGAGGCGCTTCGCAACGCGCGCAAGCACGCGAGCCCGAGCAGCGTGCGCGTGAACGTGGGCCGCGCCGACGGCACGTTCATCCTCGAGGTGAGAAACGACGGCCGCCGCGCCGGGGGCCAGGGCGCCACGCCCGGAGGAACCGGGATGGGGCTGCGGCTGGCGGCGGTCGAGGCGCTCCAGCGCGGCGGGGTCGTGGAGTTCGGCCCCGAGGACGAGAACGAGTGGCGGGTGCGGCTGGTCGTGCCGCTCGGCTCGGAGGACGCATGAGCCCGGACAAGCGGCTGCGCGTGCTCGTGGTGGACGACCACGACGTCGTCCACTGGGGCTTCCGGCTGCTGTTGACGGAGCAGCCGTGGGTGGAGCGGTGCGTGTCTGCTTCGAGCGCGCAGGAGGCGCTCGAGATGACGCGCCGCTACGACCCGCACGTGGCGCTCGTGGACCTCTTTCTCGGCGAGCAATCGGGCGCGGAGCTGTGCGAGGCGATCCGCCGCCAGGCGCCGGCCACGCGCGTGCTCCTGATCTCGGGCGCCGGCTGGATATCGCCCCAGGCCGCGCGCGCGGCGGGCGCGTCCGGGTTCGTGTCGAAGGACTGGTCCGCGAACGACGTGGCCATGGCGGTCCGGATGGTCGGCAAGGGGATGACGGTGTTCGCGCCGCGCTCCGAGCAGCCGGCCGCGCCGCTGTCGGAGCGCGAGCGGGAGGTGCTGACGCTGATGGCCTCCGGGGCGACGAACAAGGAGATCGCCGAGCGGCTCTACCTCTCCCCGCACACGGTCAAGGAGCACACGAGCGCGCTCTACCGCAAGCTCAAGGTGCGCAACCGCGCCGAGGCGGTGCGCCGCGCCGAGCGGCTCGGGCTGACGGTTTGAGCGGCGCGTCCGTTTCGTTCAAGACGGCGGACCCGCCGGCGGGGATCATGCGTCCATGAGCATCGAGATGACATTGGGCTGGGTGATCGTGTACGTGGACGATCCGGGCGAGGCGGCCGCCTTCTACGAGCGGGCGTTCGGCCTGCGGACGGAGTTCGTCGCCGGGCAGGAGTACGCCCAGATGGACACCGGCGGGACGAAGCTCGCCTTCGCCGCCTACAAGCTGGGGGAGAGCAACTTCGACGGCGGCGTGCGCCGCGCGGCGACCGAGGGGCAGCCCCCGAACATGGAGGTCGCGCTGGTGGCCGAGGACGTCGAAGGCGCCTACGCCCAGGCGCTCGAGGCCGGCTGCACGTCCCTGGCCGAGCCCGCGGACAAGCCGCAGGGCCAGCGCGTGGCCTACGTGCGCGACCCGTTCGGGACGCTGGTGGAGCTGGCCACGCCGCTCTAGGTCGTTGCCAGGTCGATCAGCGCCTCGGCCAGCTCGGCCGGCATCGACAGCATCGGCGCGTGGTCTGTGTCCAGCTCGATCACGCGCTCCACGCCGCCCTCGCGGATCATGCGGCGCTGGAGGGGCGGAGGGATCGACTGGTCCTGCCCGCAGAGCACGTAGGCGCGCGGGATGCCGTCGAGGGCGCCGTCGCCGAGCGCGACCGGCTGGGTGAACGGCAGGAGCGCCTGCGGGCGCCGCCTCGGGATCGCCCATGCGGCCACCTCGTCGGAGCAGCACGCGTAGGTCGTGCGGCGCACGACGTCGTCGGCCAGGCGCCCCACGGGCGGATCGCCCTCGACCACGAGGTTCGCCTGCACCTGGTCGCCCTCGCCCTCCGGCAGACGGACGAGGTCCTGGAGGCTCTGCCCGTCCCGCGGAAGGAAGGCCGCCACGTATACGAGCGCCGCGATCCGCTCGGGGCAGCGCGCGGCCGCCTGGGTGGCGACCATGCCGCCCATGCTGTGGGCGGCCACCACGGCCGGCTCGGTCCGTTCGCCGAGCGCGTCGCACAGCCTCGCGACGTATGCGTCGAGGCTCACCTCCCCCAAGGGCGTCCGGTCATCGCCGGCGCCCGGCAGGTCGATCGCCTGCGCGCTGTGGCCGGCAGCCTCGAGCCGCGGCGTCAGGGGCTCCCAGCTCCAGGCGCCCGCGAACGCGCCGTGCACGAGCACGAACCTCGCCATGGGCGGGCACCCTATCGTCCGGCCATGGTCCTCGGCCCGCGCGCTCTCGGCCGGGCCCTGCTCGAGCGGCAGGGCCTGCTCCGGCGCTCGCGAGTCTCCGCCGAGGAGATGGTCGAGTGCCTGGTCGGGATGCAGGCGCAGGAGCCGGAGAACCCGTACGTGGCGCTCTGGTCGCGGATCGAGGGCTTCCGGCCGGAGCACCTGAGCGTGCTGGTCGCGGAGCGCCGGGCAGTGCGCGCGCAGCTCATGCGCGCGACGATCCACCTCGTCACGGCGCGCGACTGCCTGGCCATCCATCCGCTCACGCTGCCGGTGCTGGCGCAGGTGTTCAGGAATCCGTGGGCGGCCGGGCTCGCCGGGGCGGACGCGCGGGAGGTGGCGGCGGCGGGCGTGGAGCTGATGGCGGAGCGCCCGCGCACGCGCGCCGAGCTCGCCGAGCTGCTGGGGCGGCGCTGGCCTCGCGCCGCCCCCAAGGCCCTCGCGCACGCCGTGACGTTCAACGCGCCGCTCGTGCAGGTGCCGCCGCGCGGGCTCTGGGGCCGGAGCGGCCGGGCGGCATGGGCGCCCGCCCAGGCGTGGCTCGGCGCCGAGCTCGACGGCGAGCCGTCCGTGGACCGGCTCGTGCTGCGTTACCTCGCCGCGTTCGGCCCGGCGAGCGTGGCCGACGCCCGCACCTGGTCCCGGCTCACCGGCCTGGGCGAGGTGTTCGAGCGGCTGCGGTCGCGACTGCGGACGTTCCGCGACGAGAACGGGCGCGAGCTCTTCGACGTCCCGGACGCGCCGCTGCCCGACCCAGACGTCCCCGCCCCGCCGAGGTTCCTGCCCGAGTACGACAACGTGACGCTCTCCCACGACGACCGCTCGCGCATCCTCGCCGGTCACGGGCCCGGCCTGCCGCTCCCGGCCGGCAGGTGGGCCGGCACGCTGCTCGTGGACGGGTTCTACCGGGCGAACTGGAGCATCGCCGGCTCGGCGGAGGGCGCCGCCGCGACGCTCACGATCGACCGCTTCGTTCCCCGCCCCGGCGACCCGGCCGGGACGGTGGAGGAGATCGAGGCGGAGGGCGCCGGGCTGCTCGCGCTCGTGGCGACGGACGCGACCGATCGCCGGGTGGAGTTCGTGCCCTCCGCGGGCCGCCGCGGGCGAACGTCGCGCAGCGGGCGGGGGGTCGGCGGAACGTGAGCCGGCCCCGGGGAACGACCGCGCTGCCGGCGACGGTGAGCGCGCCGCCGGCTGTGCCCCCTGGGTGGACCGGCATTCCACGGCCTTCGAGGGTCGGGCCGAGAACGGCGGCGCACCAAGAGGGGTCCGGGAGTCGGTGACCGTCCGCGAGGAGGGTGGGCTGGCTTGCGACGAGATCCCGGACGGAACTCGGCCCACCCCCGGCGGGGCGCCCGCGCCGCACCCGTTCGGGCCGGGTGGCGGGGCGCCGGCGGAGCGTGGGCGGTTTCGGTCAACCGGTGGTTGACGCAGGCGGGCCACACTCGTCGGGGCCACCGGCCGCTCCCCACCATCGCGGTGGCCGGCGGGCCGAGGGCGTGCTGCTCGTGGAGGCCGGCGGCGACGGGCTCGCCACCGACGTGACCCTCACGATCCGCCCGCTCGACGCCCTCCTCGCCGGCATCGAGCGGATGAACGAGCTGCTCGCGATTGGCTGAGCCCTTGTAACAGCCGCCATTAGCGGGGATTTCGCACCCCCCCGGACGGTCGCCGCCGACCCCCCCGGTCGGGGGGTAACGAGGGTCCGATTCACCGAACTCTCACGCGGCTGCGGAAGGGTCTCTGACCATGGGTCGCGACACCCAACTCGACGTTGCGCAAATACCGGCGGGCCGGCGCCGCTTCGGCGACCGCGCGCCGATGCGGCCGGCGGCCGTGCAGTCGGTGGCGATGGCCGTGCCTGAGCGCGTCGTCGGAAACGACGTGGTCGCCGCCAACACCGGCGTGACCGAGCAGTGGATCCTCCACCGCACGGGCGTACGCGAGCGGCGCATGGTCGGCGAGGGGGATCGCCTCCAGGACCTGGCGGTGGCCGCCGGGGAGGCGGCGCTCGATGAGGCCGGCGTGGACCCCGCCGACATCGACCTCGTGATCGTCGCGACGATAGCCGCCGACGAGCTGATGCCCAACGCGGCGCCGCTCGTGGCGCACGAGCTGGGCACGCCGAACGCCGGCGCGATGGACCTCGCCTCCGCGTGCACCGGCTTTCTCTCCGCCCTGTCACTCGCCACCGGGCAGGTCGAGGTCGGTCGCGTGGAGCACGCGCTCGTGATCGGCGCCGACGTGCTCTCGCGCATCACGGACCCCTCTGACCGCGGCACGGCCGCCCTGTTCGCGGACGGCGCCGGCGCGGTCGTGGTCGGCCCGGCCGAGGACGGCGAGGGCCACATCGGCCCGATCGTGCTCCACTCGGACGGCGCCGGCGCCGAGAGCATCCGCGCCGAGATCGAGGAGCGCGTGGTGCGCATGCAGGGTCACGACACCTTCCGCGAGGCCGTGCGCCGGATGTCCGAGGCCACGCTCGAGGCGACGGCGCTCGCCGGCGTGGACCTCGACGAGATCGATCTCTTCGTCTACCACCAGGCCAACGCGCGCATCCTCGCGGCCGTCGGCGAGAAGCTCGGCCTCGACCGCGACCGTGTGATCGACTCGATCGACCGCTACGGCAACACGTCGTCGGCGACGCTCCCGATCGCGCTCTCCGACGCGCGCGAGCGCGGCCTGCTCGAGCCCGGGATGACCGTGCTCCTGTCCGCCTTCGGCGCCGGCCTCACCTGGGGCGCGGGGGTGATCGAATGGCGATGAGCAACGGCAGGCCCGAGGGCTGCGCGCTCGTGACGGGCGCCTCGCGCGGCATCGGCGCCGCGATCGCCAGGACGCTGGCGCAGGACGGCTGGCCGGTGGGCGTGAACTACCGCCAGGACCGCGAGGGCGCCGAGCGCGTGGTCAAAGAGATCGAGGACGCCGGCGGCAGGGCGCTCGCCGTGCAGGCGGACGTGTCCGAGCCGGACCAGGTGGATGGCCTCTTCGGCAGGCTCGAGGACGAGCTCGGGCCGGTGCTCGTGCTCGTGAACAACGCCGGCGTGCGCGCCGACAACCTCTCGACCCAGATCGACGACGACGAATGGGAGCGCGTGATCGACACCAACCTGTCGGCCGCGTTCCGCACGACGCGCCGCGCGCTCAAGCGGATGATCCGCCTGCGGTACGGCCGGATCGTGAACGTCTCCTCGATCGTCGGCCAGCGGGCGAACCCGGGGCAGGCGAACTACGCCGCGTCGAAGGCGGGCCTCGTCGCGCTGACCAAGACCGTGGCCGCCGAGGTGGCGCGCCGCGAGGTGACCGTGAACGCGGTCGCGCCGGGACTTGTTGAGACAGAGATGACCGAGGGCCTCGAGGACAAGTGGCTCGAGGCGGTGCCGGCCCGCCGGGCGGGCACGCCCGAGGAGGTGGCGGCGTGCGTCCGCTTCCTCACCTCGCCGGAGGCCGGATACGTCACGGGGACCTGTCTGACCGTGGACGGCGGGCTCTCCGCCTGACGGAAAGACCTCGACCAAGGAGGAAGGACAAATGCCGACGACAATCACGAGGGAGCAGATCGAGCAGCGGGTGTTCACGGCGCTCGAGGAGTTCGGCGCCGAGCCCGACCAGATCGGACCCGATGCCGAGTTCGAGGCCATGGACGTGGATTCCCTCGACCTCGTGGAGCTGGCGCAGATCGTCGAGGACGAGTACGGCGTCCAGCTCAAGGGCGAGGACATGGAGGGCGTCAAGACCGTCCGGCAGGCCGTGGACCTGGTGATGTCGAAGCTGTCATGAAGCGCCAGGCCGTCATCACCGGCGTCGGCGCGGTGACGCCTCTCGGCGTCGGCGCGCGGACCCTGCACGAACGCTGGACCGCGGGGCAGTCCGGGATCGAGGACGGCGTCGGGCGCTGCTCGGAGTTCGAGCCCAAGGAGCACCTCTCGATCAAGGAGGTGCGGCGCTCCGACCGCTTCACCCAGCTCGCGCTGCTGGCCGCCCGCGAGGCGGTGGCGGACGCGGGCTGGGACGACGGTCCGCCCGTGGACCGCGACCGCGCCGCCTGCGTCATGGGCACCGGCATCGGCGGGATCAACACGCTCGAGACGCAGCACATCGTCCTGCGCGAGCAGGGCGCCGAGCGCGTGTCGGCCCTGTCGATCCCGCTGCTGATGGCGAACGCCGCATCCGGCGTGCTGGCGATGAAGTTCGACCTGCACGGGCAGTCGTTCGGCACGGTCTCCGCCTGCGCCGCGGGCGCGCACGCCATCGGCATGGCCCAGCGGTTGATCGCGTACGGCGACGCCGACGTGGTGATGACGGGCGGCAGCGAGGCCACCCTTACGCCGCTCGCCACCTCGGCGTTCGCGCGCATGGAGGCCACCTCCCCGACGGGCATCTCGCGGCCGTTCGACCGCCGCCGCGACGGCTTCGTCATGGGCGAGGGCGCCGGCGTGCTGATCCTCGAGGAGGAGGAGGCCGCGAAGGCGCGCGGCGCCCGCATCCTGGGCCACGTGCTGGGCTTCGGCTCGACCTCCGACGCCCACCACCTGACGGCGCCCGAGCCCGAGGGCCGCGGCGCCGCCAAGGCGATCGAGCTCGCGCTGAAGGACGGCGGCGTGAACCCGGACGAGGTCGTGTACGTGAACGCGCACGGCACATCCACGCCGCTGAACGACCGCGCCGAGACGCGGGCGATAAAGGCCGCACTCGGCGAGGAGCGGGCGAAGCAGGTGCCCGTCAGCTCGACGAAGTCTGCGATCGGCCACCTGCTCGGTGCCGCCGGCGCGGTCGAGGCGATCGCGACGGTGCTCGCGCTGCGCGACCGCATCGCGCCGCCGACCCTGAACTGGGAGGAGGAGGACGAGGGCATGGACCTCGACTACGTCCCGCGCGAGGCGCGCCCCCTCCCGAACGGCGATTCGCGCGCGATCGGACTCTCGAACGCATTCGGATTCGGCGGGCACAACGCCGTGCTCTGCCTGGAGGCTCACTAGATGGCTGTTGCCCAAAGGACTCCCCGGCGCTTGGTCGAGGCCCCGCGGCCACCCGAACCGGACGCCTACGAGCGGCTTGAAGGGCTGTGTGATCCAGGGTCCCTTCATGTGATCCGCTCTACGGTGCTTCCGCGGAGGGAGTCGCGGCGCATGCGCCCTGGGGACGGTGTGATCGGCGCGGCCGGCACGATCGCCGGCCGCCCGATCTACTGCTACGCCCAGGACCAGACGTTCGCCGGCGGCTCGCTGGGCGAGGCCCACGCCGAGACGATCGTGCGCGTGATGCGCATGGCCGGCCGCGCGGGCGCGCCCGTGATCGGCTTCATCGCCTCCGGCGGCGCCCGCATGGACGACGGCATCGCCGCGCTCGGCGGCTACGGGCGCATCTTCCGCGAGCACGTCGCCCTCTCCGGTCGGGTCCCGCAGATCTCGATCATCACCGGAGTCTCGGCGGGCGGCGGCGCCTACTCGCCGGCGCTTACCGACTTCGTGGTGATGACCGAGGGCTCGTCGATGTTCCTCACCGGCCCCGGCGTGGTGCGCGAGGTGATGGGGGAGGACGTGGACGCCCTCGAGCTGGGCGGCCCGCGCGTGCACTCCCGCAACGGCGTGTGCCAGTTCGTGGCGGACGACGACCTCGCCGCGGCGCGGCTCGCGCGCGATCTGCTCGCGCACTTCCCGCAGCGGGCGGGCGAGGAGCCGCCGCACACGATGCCGGCCGCGCCGACCGGGCTCGACCCGGCCGCGCTCGTGCCCGAGTCGCCGCGCCAGGTGTACGACGTGCGCGACGTGATCAAGGCGATCGTCGACGGCGGGGCGCTGCTCGAGGTATCGGACCGCTGGGCGCGCAACATGGTCACCGCGCTCTGCCGCATCGGCGGCCGGCCGGTGGGCGTGATCGCCAACCAGCCGTGGCACCTGGGCGGCGTGATCGACGCGGCCGGCGCCCAGAAGGCGGCCAAGTTCGTGCGCACGTGCAACGCGTTCGGGCTGCCGCTCGTGGTGCTCGTGGACACGCCGGGCTTCCTGCCCGGCACGCGCCAGGAGGGCCAGGGCGTGATCCGCCACGGCGCCAAGCTGCTGCACGCGTTCGCCGAGGCCGTGGTGCCGAAGGTGACCGTGGTACTGCGCAAGGCCTACGGCGGCGGCTTCATCACGATGAACTCGAAGGACCTCGGCGCCGACCTCGCGTTCGCGTGGCCGCACGCCGAGATCGGGATCATGGGGCCGAAGCAGGCGGTCGGCATCGTGCACAAGCGCGAGATCGCCGCCGCCGACGACCCCGAGGCGGAGCAGGAGCGGCTGGCCGCCGAGTACGCGGACGACCACGTGTCGGCGTCGGTCGCGGCGCGCGAGGGCTACATCGACGAGCTGGTCGAGCCCGAGGACACGCGCTGGCGGCTCGAGGGCGCCATCGCCGCCCTGTCCGGGCCCGCCCGGTGCGGCAACGGCCTCGGCAACATCCCGCTGTGATCGCCGCCGTGAGCGCCGAGATCCGCTCTTACGTGGCCCTGGGCGACAGCTTCACGGCCGGCCTGCCCGACCAGGACGAGCGCTGGGCCGATCACGTGGCCCGCGAGCTCGGCCCCGAGGTCACGTACTCCAACCTGGCGACCGTCGGGGCGACGAGCGTGGAGGTCGAGCGGCGGCAGCTTCCCGAGGCGCTCCGGCTGCGGCCCGACGTCGTGTCGCTCGTGTGCGGCGCGAACGACGTGCTCGCGTCCACCCGGCCCGACCCCGACGAGTACGCCGAGCGCCTCGGCCGCATGTTCGACCGGCTGCGCGCCGAGACCGGCGCGGTGGTGCTCACGGCCACCTACCCCGACCTGTCGCGCTTCCTCGACCTGCGCCCGCGCACACGCGCGCGCGTGGAAAAGGGGATGCGGCTGTTCAACGACGCCTGCCGGCGCGTCGCGGCGGACCGCGACGTCCTGCTGCTCGAGGGCTTCGATCACCCGGCCGCCGAGCGCCGCAACACCTTCGCGGACGACGGCTTCCACCCCTCGCTCGAGGGGCACCGTCACGCCGCTGCCGAGTTCGTGAGCGTGCTGCGCGAACGGCTCGGCGCATCGCACCCGACAAACGAGGAACTGACCGCATGACCACGTTCGAGAAGGACTTCGACCGGCTGGAGGTGGGAGAGCGGTTCACCACCCGCGGGCGCACGGTGACCGAGGCGGACGTCGTCGGCTTCGCGACCCTCACCGGCGACACCCATCCCCAGCACACGGACGCCGAATGGTCGGCGCGCAGCCGCTTCGGCGAGCGGATCGCCCACGGGATGCTGGTGATCTCCTACGCGGCCGGCCTGATGCCGTTCGACCCCGAGCGGGTGGTGGCGCTGCGGCGCGTGGGCGACGCGGTCTTCAAGTCGCCGGTCAAGCTGGGCGACACGATCCACGTGGAGGGCGACGTCGCGCGCAAGACCGAGCTCGACCCGGGCCGCGGGCTCGTGGAGTGTCGCTGGCGGGTGCTGAACCAGCGCGGCAAGCTGGTGGCGCGCGCCACCGTCGAGGTGGTCTGGCGCCGCGACGTGATGCCGCTGGTCGAGGAGCCGCGCGAGCTGGCCGAGCCGGTGTTGATCTAATGGTCGCCTCCGCAAATACGCCATGACCCTCCTCGACGGCAAGCGACTGCTGATCACGGGCGTCCTGACGAAGGGCAGCATCGCCTATGCGGTTGCCGAGCGCGCGCAGCGCTCGGGGGCCGAGGTGGTGCTGACCGGGTTCGGGCGCACGAAGCGCATGACCGAGCGCGCTGCCAAGCGGCTGCCGGACACGCCCGACGTGCTCGAGCTGGACGTGAACAGCCCCGAGGACTTCGAGGCGCTCGTGGCGGACCTCGAGTCGCGCTGGGGCGGGGTGGACGGCGCCCTGCACGCGATCGCCTTCGCGCCTCAGGACGCGTTCGGCGGCAACTTCATGAACACGCCGCCGGAGTCCGCCGAGGTCGCCTTCCGGACGAGCGCCTACTCGTTCAAGGCGCTCGCCGACGCGCTCGTCCCGCTGATGCCGGGCGGCGGCAGCCTCGTGGGCATGGACTTCGACGCGTCGGCGGCGTGGCCGGCCTACGACTGGATGGGGGTGTCGAAGGCGGCGCTCGAGGCGGTCAGCCGCTACCTGGCGCGCGACCTCGGACCGCGGGCGGTGCGGGTGAACCTCGTGTCCGCCGGCCCGCTCGAGACCCCGGCGGCCGGCGGCATCCCGGGCTTCGACAAGCTCGCGGAGGTGTGGGGCTCCCAGGCCCCGCTGGGCTGGGCGACCGACGACCCGACCCCCGTGGCGGACGCGGTGTGCTTCCTGCTCTCCGACTGGGGCCGCGGCATCACCGGCGAGATCCTGCACGTGGATGGCGGCTTCCACGCGATGGGGGCGCCGCTCCAGCCGGTGGCGCAAGAGGCGGGCGCGCGGGGATAATCCCCCCGCCGTGCTGCTCGCAATTGACGTAGGCAACACCCAGTCGCACGTCGGGATGTTCCGCGGGGACGACCTCGTGGAGCACTGGCGCTTCGCAACTGCGCGCCACGCGACCGCGGACGAGCTGGCGACGGTGCTGGCGAGCCTGCTGGACCTGCGGCAGCTCGGCCTGGGCGACGTGGACGCCGCGATCGTCTCGTCCGTCGTGCCTCCGCTCGCGCAGGAGTACGAGCGGCTGATCGAGCGCTACTTCGCCGGTGCGGGGGCGCTCGTCGGCCCGTGGCTCAAGACCGGCATGCCGATCCGGATCGACAGGCCGCAGGAGCTCGGCGCCGACCGGCTCGTGAACGCGGTGGCCGCCTACGAGCGCGTCGGCGGCGCCTGCATCTCCGTGGACTTCGGCACCGCGATCAACTACGACGTCGTCTCGGCCGACGGCGAGTACCTCGGCGGCGTGATCTCGCCCGGGATCGAGATCTCGCTCGAGGCGCTGACGGCGCGCGCCGCGCGGCTGCCGCGGGTGGAGATCGAGGCGCCGCGGCACGCGATCGGCAAGGGCACCCTGGAGGCGATCCAGTCGGGCGTGGTGTACGGGTACGCGGGCCAGGTGGACGCGCTCGTCGGCCGCCTGCGCGAGGAGCTCGGGGAGGAGGCGACGGCGATCGCGACCGGCGGGTTCGCGCACGCGATCGTGCCCTTCTGCGAGCAGGTCGACGAGGTGGACGACCTGCTCACGCTGCGCGGGCTGAAGCTCGTGTGGGAGCGGAACCGCGCGGCCTCATGAGTGCGGGTGGAGCGACCAGCTCCACTGCGTGCTCTGCTGAGTCTCCGTCAGGCCGGCGCTGCCCGAGAGCACGCCGCCCGGGCCCGGCAGCCTGTGAGCACTGCCCGGGTCGGAGCGCAGGAACTCCATGCCGACGGGCTCCTGGTACTGGGTCGGCGGGTCCTGCGGGCAGTCGACCGTCGCGGTGATGTAGCCCATCGCGCGGCCCGTGACGAAGTAGTTGTCGTCCGGCAGGTTGAGGTCGAGCATCCCCTGCGAGCCGGTCCCCTGCCCGAGCGAGACGGTTCCCGATCCGGTCCACTGGCATTGCGAGAAGCTGCCGGAGACGGTGACGTGCACGCTGCCGCCCGCGAGGAGGTAGTAGCCGTTGGTCGAGGCGTTGCCCGTGAACAGCTCGTAGCGGAGATCGTCGGCGCTCCAGCTGTGCGTGAGCGCGCCACCGATGCCGTCGTAGCTCGTCTGCGAGCCCTGGGCGCTGCCGACGTAGGCGGCCGGCCGGCCGGCGGGCGTGGGCAGCGGGGTCGGGTCCTCGGCGGGCGGCGACGCGGGCGGCGCCGGCGGCGTGGGCGGGTCGAGCTCGTCGCACACCTCCTGCATCAGCTGCTCGACCAGGGAGTCCACCAGTCCCGCCAGCCCGTCGGCCGTGAACGCCGCCGACCCGCTGACCGACGCCTCGACCGAGCCCGCGATCTGCAGCGTGAGGCGCACCTGGCCGGCCGTCACGGTGCCCGAGCCCGAGATCATCGCGTCGGGCTCGATGAGATGCGGCTCGATGCGGTGGCGGGGGTCGAACAGCTCCGACTGCTGGCGTTCGATCTCGTCGAGGATCCTCTGGCGGTCGCGCACCTCCACCAGCGGCGGACGGCCGCCGGCGCACGGCTCGGCGCCGAAGTAGTCGGTGATCACGAGCGAGTCGAGCGGCAGCCCGTCCGGGTAGCCGGGCACGCCGCGCAGCACGGTGCCGGGGCTGACCCCGATCGCGGGCAGGGTGGCGGCCGAGGAGCGCGCGTGGCGCCGCTTGCGGCGGTGTCGCCGCTGCTTCTTCCTCTTCGAGTACGCGCGCACCTTGGCCGCGCTGCGCCGTCCCTTTCGCACCCGCACGCTGCGCGAGCCGAACGCGAGCGCCCGGCCTCCGCGCGTGGAGGTCGCCGAGCCGAACACCATGTACCGGCCGGCCGGCACGCGCAGCGAGTAGGAGGCGGCGCGCGGCCGCGCGCCGGCGGCCACGGTGCCGGTGCCCGTGTCGACCGCCCGCACCGCGACGAGGCGGCCCTTGGCCGGCAGCTGGGAGAGGCCGGGGAGCTTGCCGCCGATGACCCCGCCGCCGGCGGCGGAGGCGTCCGCCGCGAGCGCGAGCGACAGGAGCAGCAGGGCGATGCAGGTGCGTGCGGGCGTGATCATGGCCGCCAGCATCGTCGGCGGACGGGTCCCGGGCATCGTGGAGAACCCCTAGTTCGCACCCCAGTCTTTGGGCGGGGGTGATCCCTATGCTCCGCTCGTGGTCCACCTGCTGCGCCCGCTGATCGACTCCGAGGAGTGGCTGCTCGAACGGCTCCACTCGATCGGCCTCGGGTGGGGCCTGGCGATCGTCGGCCTCACGCTGCTGGTGCGCGTCTGCACGCTGCCGCTGGTGATGCGGCAGTTCAAGTCGCAGCGCGAGATGCGCCGCCACATGCCGGAGCTGAGGGCGCTGCGAGACCGGCACAAGAAGGATCCGCAGCGGCTGCGCGAGGAGACGCTCGAGTACTACCGCCGCCACGGAATCAACCCGCTCGCCAGCTTCGCGCCGCTCCTGATCCAGATCCCGGTCTTCATCTCGCTCTACTACCTGATGCGGACCGACGTGAAGAGCGGCCTGTTCGGGGACGACGGCTTCCTGTTCATCCCCGACCTCGGCATCAAGCCGCACGGCGCGGTGCTCGTGGCGCTGCTGCTCAGCTACCTCGTCACCCAGACCGCCACCAGCCTGATCGCCACCCGCACGCTCCAGGGCGGCCAGCGCGGCCTGATGCTCGCGCTGCCGCTGCTGTTCGCCAGCGTGATCACGCGCGTTCCGGCCGGCCTGGCGGTGTACTGGCTGACCACCAGCCTGTGGAGCCTCGGCCAGCAGCTCGTGTTCTGGCGCGCGGGCCCGGCGGGCCTGCCGGCGCTCGTCCCGGAGCCCGCGCCCGCCGCCGCCGCGGCCGCGCCGCCGCCCGCGCGCAGGCAGCCGCAGGGGCGGCGCAGGAAGAAGAAGCGCCGGCGCTGATCGCCGGGGGCTACCGTTAGCGCGTGCCCTCGCTCACGGACAGCTGGGAGCTCGGCGGGATCGAGATCGCCAACCGCGTGGTGCTCGCGCCGCTGGCCGGCATCGGCAACTGGTTCGTGCGGCTACAGGCGAAGCGCTTCGGGGCCGGGCTCGTGGTGTCCGAGATGGTGTCGAGCTTCGGGCTCGCTTACGGCAACGAGCGCACCACGCGCGAGTTCCTGCGCATCCACCCGGACGAGCATCCCGTGTCGATCCAGCTGTTCGGCCCGGATCCCGCCGTGATGCGCGAGGCGGCGGCGATCGCGGCCGCAGCCGGCGCCGACCTGGTCGACCTGAACATGGGCTGCCCGGTGCGCAAGGTGTGCAGGACCGGCGCCGGCGCCGCGCTGCTCGAGCAGCCGGCGAAGGCGGTCGCGCTCGCCTCGGCCGCTCGCGAGGGGAGCGGACTGCCGGTGACGGTCAAGCTGCGCCCCGGCGGCGAGCCCGGCGGCCGCGCGGGCGTGGACCTCGCGCGGCGGCTCGCGGACGAGGCCGGCGTGGCCGGCGTGGCGTTCCACCCCCGGCACGCGTCCCAGCAGCACGGCGGTTCGCCCGACTACGCCCTCGCGCGCGAGCTGGTCGAGTCGCTGCCCGTGCCGGTGATCCTCTCCGGCGGCCTCAGCTCGCAGGAGCGCGTGCTCGCGGCGTTCGGCGAGACGGGCGCCGAGGCGGTCATGCTGGCGCGCGGGTCGCTCGGCAACCCGTGGATGTTCGCCCGGCTGCTCGGCAGGTACGGCGGCGAGCCCTCCGCCGAGGAGGTCGCCGGCGAGCTCGAGTGGGTCATCCGGTGCGCCGAGGACCACCTCGGAGTGGACCGCGCGGGCCGCTATCTGCGCAAGTTCTACCCCTGGTACGCCGACTCGCTCGGCCTGACGAAGAGGGAGCGCCTACCGCTCGTCACGGCCCCCACAACGGCGCACGCGCGCGAGGCCCTGCACGCGCTCTCCGCGCCCGCCGCACTCGCGGCCTGAGCACCCCCAGCAGGCGACCGCCTGTTGCTAGACTGCCGAGTCCCTCCGGCTGGACTCGGCGATCGTATGGGAGCGGTCTGCGGGTGTACCCCAGCGGGAGGGTTTCCTTATGGCACGAGAGACGGTTCTTACCCCAGAGGGTCTCGAGGAGCTCAAGACCAGGATCGAGCACCTGCGCGGCGAGCGCAGGCGCGAGGTGGCCGAGCGGATCAAGGAGGCCCGCGAGTTCGGCGACATCGCCGAGAACTCCGAGTACGACGACGCCAAGAACGAGCAGGCCATGCTCGAGAAGCAGATCGCCGACCTCGAGGAGAAGCTGCGCAGCGCCCGGGTGATCGACGCCGGGGCGGTGGACACCGACAGCGTCGGCGTCGGCGTGACCGTGCACGTCAAGGACCAGAAGACCGACAAGTCGCAGAAGTTCAAGATCGTCGGCTCGGCCGAGGCAGACCCGGCCGAGAGCAAGCTCTCGAACGAGTCGCCCGTCGGAAAGGCCCTGCTCGGCCACAAGCGCGGGGACATCGTCACGGTGCCGGTGCCGCGCGGGCCCGCCCGCAAGCTCAAGATCACCAAGATCGAGCGCTGACCGAACCACCACCGCCGCCGCCGGGGACGTAGGGTTCCCGGCCGTGAACGACGACCGGCGCGCCAAGCTCGAGCGCCTGCGTGAGCTGGGCGTCGACCCCTTCCCGCACGAGTTCCCTGGCGTCGTGCCGATCGAGCGCGTTCACGCCGAGCACGACGGCCTCGAGTCGGGCGAGGAGACGGACGCCGCCTACCGGGTCGCGGGGCGGCTGACCGGCCGGCGCGGACACGGCGGCGCGGCCTTCCTCGACCTGCTCGACCGCTCCGGCAAGATCCAGGTGCACGCGCGCAAGGACGTGCTCGGCGACGACTCCTTCGAGCTCCTGACCTCGCTCGACCTCGGCGACGTGCTGGGCGTGGACGGCACCGCGTTCAAGTCGCGCCGAGGGGAGCTCAGCCTGCGGGCGACGGAATGGACGCTGCTCGCGAAGTCGCTGCGCGCGCCGCCCGAGAAGTACCACGGCCTGGAGGACGTGGAGACGCGCTACCGCCACCGCGAGCTCGACCTGATCGCCAACGCGGAGGTGCGCGAGCTGTTCATCCTGCGGACGAGGGTCGTGCGCGCGATGCGCCGCTGGCTCGACGAGCGCGGCTTCCTCGAGGTGGAGACGCCCGTCCTGCAGCCGCTCTACGGCGGCGCGCTGGCGCGCCCGTTCGTGACCCACCACAACCAGCTCGACCGCGACCTCTACCAGCGGATCGCGGACGAGCTGTACCTGAAGCGGCTGATCGTCGGCGGACTCGAGCGCGTGTACGAGATCGGCAAGGACTTCCGCAACGAGGGCATCTCGCACAAGCACAACCCCGAGTTCACGATGCTCGAGTGGTACGAGGCCTACGCCGACTACACGGACATCGCGAGCCGGCTCGAGGAGCTGATCTCGTACGTGGCGGACGAGGTCGCCTACGACGGGCCGATCGACTTCTCGCCGCCCTGGCGGCGCCTGACCCTGCGCGACGCGATCCGCGACGAGACCGGCGTCGACGTGCTCGAGCACCGCGACCGCGACGCGCTCGTGGCGGCGGCGCGCGAGCACGGCGTCGAGCTCGACCCCGGCGAGACGTGGCCGCAGCTCGTGGACGACCTGCTCTCGAAGCACGTCGAGCCGAAGATCGTCAACCCGACGTTCATCATGGACTACCCGGTCGAGCTGTCGCCGTTCGCGAAGGCGCACCGCTCGAAGCCCGGGCTCGTCGAGCGGTTCGAGGTGTTCGCCGCCGGGATGGAGTTCGGCAACGCGTTCACCGAGCTGAACGACCCCGACGAGCAGCGCGCGCGCTTCGAGGAGCAGAACCGCCAGCTGGCCGAGGGCGACGAGGAGACGCAGCCCTACGACGAGGACTTCGTGCGCGCGCTCGAGCAGGGCATGCCGCCGACGGGCGGGATCGGGATCGGGATCGACCGGCTCGTGATGATCCTCAGCGGGCGCAACAGCATCCGCGAGGTCGTGCTGTTCCCCGCAATGCGCAGCTAGTTCGCGCGGGCGCGAAAACCCGCTCTCAGGGCCAATTTCGGTCGGTTTTTGAGCAGACCCCCATTGCTAGACTCAGCCCATGTCTGGACCTTGGGA
>DASXAA010000183.1:0-33444 GCA_036407035.1 Thermoleophilaceae bacterium
GGCGGAGCCGCCACGGCCCCTGCGGCCCGATCTGGTCCCCGACGCGATCGGCAAGGGCCGCCGCGGCGAGTGGCTGTCGCCGGACGAGCTGACCGCGATGTTCGCCGAGACCCGGCCGGAGGCGATCGAGGACATGCGCCAGGCGGCGGACGAGCTGCGCGCCGAGCTGGCCGGCGACACGGTGACGTTCGTCGTCAACCGCAACATCAACGTGTCGAACGTGTGCGTCGTCGGCTGCGCGTTCTGCGGCTTCGGGCAGGGAAAGCGCTCGCCCGACGCCTACGAGCACTCGGAGGACGAGTTCCGCCGCCGCGTGCGGGAGGCGGTCGCCTACGGCGCGACCGAGATCTGCATGCAGTCGGGCATCCACCCCGACTGGTCGATCGAGGACTACGAGCACTGGCTGCGGGTAGCGAAGGACGAGGCGCCGCAGCTGCACCTTCACTCGTACTCGCCGATGGAGGTCGACGCGATGTCCGCCGGGCGCACGCTCCAGGAGGTGTTCGAGCGGCTGAAGCGGGCCGGGCTCGGCTCCACGCCCGGCACCGCCGCCGAGGTGCTGCACGACGGCGTGCGCGAGCGGATCAGCCCCAACAAGCTGCCGGTTGGCCGCTGGGTGGAGGTGATCGAGGCCTCGCACGCCGCCGGGCTGCGCTCGACCGTGACCGTGATGTTCGGCCACATCGAGGAGCCGTGGGAGCTGGCCGAGCACATGCGCGTGGTGCGCGAGCTGCAGGAGCGGACCGGCGGGTTCACCGAGTTCGTGCCGCTGTCGTTCATCCCCTTCCACACGCTGCTCGGCCGCACGCACGGGATCGAGGAGATCTCGCGCGAGGAGAACCTCAAGCACACCGCGATCTTCCGCCTCGCGCTCGGCAGGACGATCCCGAACGTGCAGGCGAGCTGGGTGAAGATGGGGATCGAGACCGCTACCGAGTCGCTGCGCTGGGGCGTCAACGACCTCGGCGGCACGCTGATGGAGGAGTCGATCTCCCGGCTGGCCGGCAGCTACCACGGCGTCAAGCTCGACCCGGCCGACCTGATCGGTGCGGCCCACAGGGCCGGCCGCCCGGCGGCCGAGCGCACCACGCTCTACGACATCCGCCGCCGCTACCCGCTGACCGCTGCCGCATGAGCGTGCGGATCGGCTACAAGGCCTCAGCCGAGCAGTTCGGCCCCGGCGAGCTGCTCGAGTTCGCCGTCGAGGCCGAGCGCTGCGGGCTCGAGATCGTTGCCGTCTCGGACCACTTCCAGCCCTGGCGCCACCACGGCGGCCATGCCCCGGCCGCGATCCCGTGGCTTGCAGCCACCGCCCAGCGCACGACCACGGCCACGCTCGGGACGAGCGTGCTCACCCCCACGCTGCGCTACCACCCCTCGGTGATCGCGCAGTCGTTCGCCACGCTCGGCTGCCTGACACCCGGCCGCGTGTTCCTCGGCGTCGGCACTGGCGAGGCGATGAACGAGACCCCCGTCACCGGCGGCGAGTTCCCGGGCCGCAAGGAGCGCCGTCAGCGGCTGGCGGAGGCGATCGAGCTGATCCGCCGCCTCTGGAGCGACGAGCGCGTGGACTTCGAGGGCAGCTTCTACCGCACCCAGAGGGCGACGATCTACGACCGCCCCGACGAGCCCGTGCCGGTCTACGTCGCCGCCTCGGGGCCGCTCGCCGCCAAGCTCGCCGGCCGCGTCGGCGACGGCTTCATCTGCACGAGCGGCAAGGACCCGGCGCTATACCGCGAGCTGCTCGCCAAGGTCGCCGAGGGGGCCGAGCAGGCCGGCCGCGACCCGGCCTCGATCAGGCGCATGATCGAGATCAAGGTCTCCTACGACCGCGACCACCAGGCGGCCTTCGACAACACCCACTGGTGGGCCGCGCTGGCGCTCACGCCCGAGCAGAAGGAGGGCGTGGAGGACCCGATCGAGATGGAGCGCCTGGCCGACGAGAACGTCGCGAACGCTCACACGCGGTTCATCTGCTCCAGCGACCCTGAGGAGATCGTGGAAGGCATCGGCGAGTACGTCGCGCTCGGCTTCGACGAGCTCGTGCTGCACGCCCCGGGACCCGACCAGACGAGGTTCCTCGATGAGTTCGGGTCCGACGTGCTCCCCCTTCTGCGGGACAGTGTTGCTATGACTTCCGCCCGCGAACCGACCTAAGGGGACTGGAATGAAGCTGATCGGAGCGGGCCTGCCCCGCACCGCCACGACAACCCAGATGATCGCGCTCGAGATGCTCGGGCTGCCTTGCTACCACATGCGCGACATGATGGGCGACCTCGCCACGAGCGTCCCGCAGTGGCGCAAGGCCCTCGAGGGCAACGGCCCGTGGGACGAGCTCTTCGACGGCAAGGAGTCGATCGTCGACTGGCCCGGCTCGTACCACTGGCGCGAGCTGATGGACGTCTATCCCGACGCCAAGGTGCTTCTGAGCGTCCGCTCGGCCGAGAGCTGGGTCGAGAGCATGCACAACACGATCGCCGCGATCTGGTTCGGTGACAGCCTCATGCACCATCTCGCCCGGGCGCAATACAAGATCGACCCGACCTACGCCTCGTGGCTCGACGTCCTCTACGACATGTGGATCAAGGCGGACATCATGGTCGGCAGCGGCGGCGACCCGGACGAGATGGCGGCCGGCTTCGAGCGCTGGAACCAAGAGGTCATCGACACGGTGCCCTCCGATCGGCTCCTCGTCTGGCACCCCAAGGACGGCTGGGAGCCCCTGTGCGAGTTGCTCGACCTACCGGTGCCCGACACGCCGCTGCCGAACGTCAACGACACCGAGAACTTCCAGAAGAACCTGATCATGGGACCGGCCGTCGAGGCGATCAACGCCTGGTGGGAGAAGCAGCAGGCCGAGGCCGAGGCCGAGCCGGCCGGCGCCGCCTAGGGCGCGGTCCCCTCGGCCACCGGCTCGCGCTCGGTCTTCGCCCATGCGCGCCGCTCGGTCAGCTGGCGCGCGGCGGCCCTGATCAGCACGGGCCACAGGAGCCACGTGTAGAACGCGTAGACGTGCGCGACGAGATAGCCGGTCACGATGCCGCGGAGCCCGTGGCCGGCGCCGCGCGCGATGCAGCCGAGCACGACGCCTCCGAAGCCGAGGACGTAGAAGAAGACGAGCTGCCACCAGGGACCGCCGTCCCAGAAGTTCGCGATGCCGACGACGGCGAAGACGATCGAGAGCACCAGCGCGAACCCCACGATCGTCTGCCACAGCGGCATCAGCAGGTACGCGAGCTGCTCGACGCGCGCCCTGAGCGGGACCTCCGCCCGGCGGACGATGTCGAGCAGGCCCATCGCCTGCAGGTTCCCCTGGGACCACCGCGTGCGCTGGCGGAACAGCTTGCGCAGGCCGGGCAGTCCCTGTTGGTCGACCGTGCCGCGCAGCTCCTGGCGCCCGAGCCAGCCCCGGCCGATCAGCCGCAGGCCGAGGTCCTGGTCCTCGGTCAGGCGGTCGCGCCACGGGCCCTCGTGGTCCGCCACGGCGTCGAGCGCCGACAGGCGGTTGAACTGGCCGTTCCCCCCCATCCCGGCCGTGCCCCAGCCGGTGCGCCCCGCCTGATAGAGGAAGCCGTAGACCGAGAACTCCACGTCCTGCATCCATGTGAGCAGCCGGCCGCGGTTGTAGATCCGGACGAGCGACTGTACGCCGCCCACCCGCGGGTCGGCGAAGTGCGCGGCGGCATAGCGCGGCGCCTCGGCGCCGAGCCGCCCGTCCGCGTCGACCACGCACACGATGACCTTGTCCCTGTCCTCCCCGGCCGGCAGGTCCCCGAGTGTGCGGTAGGCGTGGTTGAGGGCCGCCGCCTTGCCCTTGCGGGCGTCGGGGGGCTCGCGCCGCAGCACATGCAGCCCCGGCCGCGAGAGCCCGGCGAGCACCTCCGGGGTGCGGTCGTCGGAGCCGTCGTCGACGACGATGATCCGCGGTCGCGGCAGCGCCAGGCCGACCAGCCGCTCGACGCTGTCGCGGATAGTGACCTCCTCGTTCAGCGCCGGGACGAGGAACACCCAGGTGAAGCCGTCCACCCCGTCGGGCGGCGCGTCCGGCGGTGTGGTCCGCGCGCGCTGCGCGAGCACGAAGAGCCAGGTGGTCCAGGCGAGCGTCGCGCAGACCACCAGGAAGGCGACGGTGAAGAGAACGACCCAGGCGGCCGGCAGCCCCTCGAAGGGGTAGGAGACGCCGGCGAGCATCACTGCGGGTACTGGACCGGGTCCTCCACGGGCCGCTGCGGCAGCGGCACCTCGGTCGACGCCTCGTCGACCTCGTAGCCGGCCGCCTCCAGCACCGCGAGCCGCGTGTAGCCCGTCCCGAACGGCGAGGGCCCGGCTCCTCCCTCCGCGACGTGGAGCAGCGCCGCCACGATCCTCTGTGCCGCGCGCCCGTCCCCGTACGGGTTCTCCGCCGAGGCCATCCGCGCGTAGGCGCGCGGGTCGTCCAGCAGCCGGGCGCCCTGCGCCTCGATGCGGTCGGGGTCGCAGCCGACCAGCCTCAGCGTGCCCGCCTCCACGCCCTCGGTGCGCTCGGTCGTGTCCCTCGTGACCAGCACGGGCTTGTCCAGCGAGGGCGCCTCCTCCTGAAGCCCGCCCGAGTCCGTGATCACGAAGTGGCAGCGGCGGAGCATCCGCGCCATGCCCGTGTACCGCATCGTCTCGGTCAGCAGCACGTTCTCGAGCGGCTCGAGCGGCGGCGAGAGCTCGGCCCTCACGCTCGGGTTCGGATGGCGCGGCACGAGGAATTGCGTGTCGGGGTGCGAGCGCGCCAGCCGCGCGACGCCCTCGGCGATGCCCGCCAGCCCGCCGCCCCAGTTCTCGCGGCGGTGGGCGGTCACGAGGACGATCCGGGCGTCGGTGTCGTGAAGCTCGCCGACGCGTGGGTCGCGGAACGGGACGTCCAGGCCGGCCGCCCACTGCAGCGCGTCGACGCCGGTGTTTCCCGTCACGAAGATCTGGCTGCTCGAGATGTTCTCCCGCACGAGGTTCTCCTCGTTCTTGGGAGTGGGCGCGAGGTGGAACGCGGCGATGCACGAGATCACCTGGCGGTTGAGCTCCTCCGGGAACGGCGACAGGTTCAGGCCGCCGGTCCGCAGGCCGGCCTCCACGTGCACGACCGGGATGCGCAGGTGGAAGGCGGCGAGCGCGGCGCCCATGGCGGAGCTGGTGTCCCCGTGCACGAGGGCCAGCGCCGGGAGCCTTCCGCCCCAGAGCTCGGAGCGGGTCGGCGGCCGCACGCCGATGCCCGGGAAGCTGCCGCGGCAGAAGTCGTCGAAGCGGCGCATCACGGTGGACACGCGCTCGTTCAGCGCCGAGCGGGCGTCGCCGACCCAGAGGTCCACGTCCGGCCGGATGTCCGCCAGGCCGAACACCTCCTCGACCATCTCGTGGTGCTGGCCGGTCGACACGACGAGCGTCCGGTAGCGGCCGCTGTCGCGCAGCGCGAGGATGAGCGGGACCAGCTTGATCGCCTCCGGACGCGTGCCGACGACGACGAGTACGACCGGCCTCCCGTGCCCATCATGGCCCTGCATGGCGCGCAGCTTAGCCATCGGCAATCCCGCCGCCCGCGGGGGCGCAAGAATGCCCGGATGGCTCGCACGATCCCAGAGCTCTTCGACGGCGCCGTGGCCGAGGTGCCGGACAAGACGTGGCTGCGCTTCGAGGACGACGAGTTCACCTACGCCCAGGCACGCGAGCGGATCGGGCGGGCCGCCGCCGCGCTCGCCGAGCGCGGCGTCGGCCGCGGCGACCTCGTGTTCGCCACCGCCCGCAACCGGCCCGACTACCTGTTCGCATGGCTGGGCGCCGTGCGGCTCGGCGCCATCTACGTGCCGTCGGACCCGCGCGGGACCGACGCCGAGCTGGGTGGGCTGGCGGGACAGGTGCGCCCGAAGCTGATCGTCTCGGACGGCGAGCCGGCGCCGCCCGTCGCGGAGGCGCTCGCCGCCGTCGCGCCGGTCGTGGACGTGCACGAGCTGTTCGAGGCCGAGGGTGACGCGCCCGCGGCCGCGCGCGAGGACGACCCGGCGGTCCTCATCCCCACCTCCGGCACCACCGGCCGCTCGAAGCTCGTAACCCAGACCCACCGCGCCTACGCCATGGCCGCCGAGGGCTTCCCGTGGTGGATGGAGCTGACGCCGGACGACCGCCTCATGACCTCGCTGCCGCTCTTCCACATCAACGCGCCCACCTACTCGGCGCTCGGCTCGGTCGCGGCGCGCGCCGGGCTCGTGCTGCTGCCGGGCTTCTCGGGGAGCACGTTCATCGACTCGGCGCGACGCTTCGGCGCCACCGAGTTCAACGCGATCGGCGCGATGCTCGAGATCCTGATGCTGCAGCCGGAGCGCCCCGACGACGCCGACAATCCCCTGCGGCTCTGCTACACCGGCCCCTCCCCGACCGAGGAGCGCCAGCTCGAGATCGAGGAGCGCTTCGGCCTGCGGATCGTGTGCGGCTACGCGATGTCCGAGACGCCCTACGGCCTGATCTGGAAGCACGGCACGAGGCCGTACGGCACGCTCGGCTCGCCGCGCCAGCACCCCGAGCTCGGGCACGTGAACGACGCTCGCGTGATGAGCGACGGCGCGCCGGTGGCGGCGGGCGAGATCGGCGAGCTCCAGCTGCGCAACCCGGCGGTGATGAAGGGCTACTGGGGGATGCCCGAGGAGACGGTCGAGGTGCTGCTGCCGGACGGCTGGCTGCGCACGGGCGACCTGGTGCGCGACAACGGCGACGGCACCTACACCTTCATCGGCCGCGAGAAGGAGGTCATCCGGCGCCGCGGGGAGAACGTGTCGCCGGCGGAGATCGAGGAGGTGCTGATGTCGCATCCGGACGTGGTGGAGGCCGCCGTGGTCGGCGTCCCGTCGGAGCTCACCGAGGAGGAGATCAAGGGCTTCTGCGTCGTACGCGACGTGGACCTGGAGACCGTCCGCGGCTGGGCCGCCGAGCGCCTCACCCGCTTCAAGGTGCCACGCTACCTGGAGGCCGTCGACGAGCTGCCGCACACCCCGACCGGGCGCGTGGCGAAGCACCGCCTGCCGCGCGAGCGGAACGAGCGCGAGATCGACTTCGAGGGGGCGCGCCGATGAGCGACGAGAGCTGGCTGCGAACGGGCATCGGCGCCTCCGACGCCGACTCGATCACGCTCATGGGCCGCGACCTCGCCACCGAGCTGATGGGCAACGTGACCTTCACGGAGCTGACGTTCCTGCTCGTCCGCGGCCGCCTGCCGGCCGCCGAGGAGACGCGCCTGCTGGACGCCGTGCTCGTCTCGCTCGCCGACCACGGCCTGACCCCGACCGTGCTCGCCGCCCGCCTCACGCACACCGGGGCGCCCGAGTCGATCCAGGGCGCGATCGCCTCCGGGCTGCTCGGCGCCGGCTCCGTGTTCCTCGGGGTTGTCGAGGACACCGCGCGCTTCCTCTCGGCGCTGATCGAGCGCGGCGAGACGGACCGCGAGGCGGTCGAGCGCGCGGTGTCGGAGCGGATCGAGGCGGGCCGGCGCATCCCCGGCCTCGGCCACCCGGTGCACAAGGCGAAGGACCCGCGCACGCCACGCATCTACGAGATCGCGGAGGAGGGCGGGCAGCTCGGCGAGCACCTGCGGCTGCTGCTCGTGGTGGCCGAGGTGCACCGCGACCAGAGCGGCCGCGACCTGCCGATCAACGGCGCCGGCGTGGCCGGCGCGGCCCTGGCGGACCTCGGGTTCCAGCCCGCGCTGCTGCGCGGGCTCGCGCTGCTTGCACGCACCGCCGGCCTGCTCGGGCACCTCGCCGAGGAGATGGAGCAGCCGATCGGCATGGCCCTCTACCGCGAGGTCGACGAGCGAGCGCTGTACGACCCCCCGCCGGACATTGCGCCCGACGTTGACGCGTGAGACCATCGCCCTGGCACCGCCCGAAGGAGGAGAGGCGATGGACGAAGTGCGCCTGCGCGAGATCCCGCTGTTCGCGGGGCTCTCCCGGAAGCAGCGCCGCGCCGTGGCCATGTGCGCGGACGAGGTGGAGGTCCCGGCCGGGACGCGCCTTTGCCGTGAGGGAGAGTTCCCCTACGAGTTCTTCGCGATCGAGGAGGGGACCGCGAAGGTCATGCGGGGCGAGCAGTACCTGAACGACCTCGGCCCGGGCGACTTCTTCGGCGAGACGGGCCTGCTGTCGGACCAGCGCCGCAACGCGTCCGTGATCGCCGAGTCGCCGATCAGGGCGATAGTCATGACGGGACCGGCCTTCCGGCACATCGACCGCGAGATGCCGGAGGTCTCGAAGCGGCTCAGGCGCGCGATCGACGAGCGGTCGCGCTGGCTCGAGCCCGTGGACGACGTGCCGGTCGGCCTGCCGTCGCGGCGCTAGGGCACTAGTCGCCGCTGTCGTACTTGAAGGAGATGCCGAGGCGGACTCGGTAGCCGGTCACCCTGCCGTTCTCGATCGTCAAGTCCTGGCGCAGGACCTCGGCGACCCGCAGGTCGCGCACGGTCTTACCCGCGGTCTCGACCGCGTTCCTCGCCGCGGCCTCCCACGACTCGTCGCTGACCCCGATCACCTCGGTGACGCGGTAGACGCTGTCCGCCATGTGCTTCCTCCTTCGCTCGGCGATGGCTTTGCGAGTCGGACACTTTCAGATTCCCGGCGCGTCCGCAGCGATGGTTGGCCATGTGCCTGCCCGGGTAGCCGTTCCTCATGGTGGTGCGATGCGCGTGTCGGTCTGTCTTCTGGGCCGAGCCGCCGCTCGCCTGCTGCCCAAGCTGTGACGAACCCGCGCTCGTCCGCTCGCCGAGCGAGTCGAGGGAGGAGTTCGCCGAGCGCCTCGAGGCCTACGCGCAGACACAGGCGGAGATCCGCGCGCTGCCCGAGACCGTGGGCATCGACGGCTGACGGCCGCGCCGATTGACAGGCGTTTCCAGGGATGGGAGGGTCGGTGCCTCACCGGCCGGTGCGCGCAACGGGAAGGAGCCACCGTGGAGAGGCATGGGTCCGAGAGCTACTTCGTCATCGGCGAAGGGCTCCTGAGCGAGAGCGGCGAGGGACGCGTCGCGACGGCGGCGGCCGCGACGGCGACGGCGGCCGCGGCGCCGCCGTTCCGCTTCTCGCGGATGGGACCGCGGGGCGCCGGGCACCAGCTCCCGGAGCCCAATCGCAAGAAGCTCGCGAACGCGATGGCCGTCGGCGGCGGCGGCGACTCGGGGATCCCGGCGGGCTTCACCTACCTCGGTCAGTTCATCGACCACGACCTGACCTTCGACAAGACGACCGTCATGCTCGGGCAGTCGGTCCCGCCCAGCCAGCTGCTCCAGGCGCGCTCGCCCAGCCTCGACCTCGACTCCCTCTACGGCGCCGGGCCGGCGGATCCGGGGTCGGCGAAGTTCTACGAGGCCGACGGCCTGCACCTGAAGATGGGCAAGACCATCGCGGCGGAAGGGGTGCCGGCCAAGCAGGGGCACGACCTTCCGCGCGGCGAGGGCAACACGCAGGCGAAGAAGCGCAAGGCCGTGATCCCGGAGCCGCGCAACGACGAGAACCTGGCCGTCGCCCAGACGCACCTCGCGTTCATCCGCTTCCACAACCGCGTGGTCGACACGCTGCCGGCCTCGGTGCCGGCCGCCCAGAAGTTCGCCAAGGCGAGGGAGATCGTCACGAAGCACTACCAGTGGATGATCCGGACCGACTTCCTCCCGCGCATCTCTGCGAGGGGCGTGGTGAACGACGTCTTCACGAACGGCCGGAAGGTGTTCGAGGTGGGCGCCGCGCCCACGGACGTGCCGACGATGCCGATCGAGTTCTCGATCGCCGCCTACCGGCTCGGCCACTCGATGGTCCGCGGGGCCTACAACTGGAATCGCATCTTCGACGACGGGTTCGGCTCGCTCGACCTGCTCTTCACGTTCTCGGCGACGGGCGGGAACCTGGGCGGCGAGACGCGCCTGCTGAGCAGCTGGATCGCCGACTTCCGGCGGCTCTACGACTTCAAGGAGGCGAACAAGCCCGGCCTCGCGGTCCCGGCGGCGAAGTTCAACCACACGCGGCGCATCGATACGCGCCTCGCGTTCCCGCTCAAGAACCTGCCGGCCGGCTCGTTCGGCGGGCCGAGCGTGCCGTTCGACGACCCCCGGGCGAACCTGGCCTTCCGCAACCTCACGCGCGCGAACATGGTCAGGCTCGCCACCGGGCAGCAGATGGCCACCTTGCTGAAGAGCAAGGGAGTGAACCTCACGAAGCTCACCAAGGCCCAGATCCGCGACGGCAGGAACGGCGCCAAGATCGACGACCTGACCGGCGTGCAGCGGGACAGGCTGCTGAAGGACACGCCGCTCTGGTTCTACGTGCTGCGCGAGGCCGAGTTCGGCGGCGGCAGGCTGAAGGGAGTCGGCGCGCGGATCGTCGCCGAGACCTTCCACCGCGCGATGGAGGGGAGCGAGCACTCGATCGTGCGCGACACGGCGTTCAAGCCTTCGCTCGGGCCGAACAACAAGACCTTCCGGATGGTCGACCTGATGCTGTTCGCGTTCGAGGGGAAGAAGGCGCTGCTGGCGCCGCTCGGCTGACATGGAGCGGCGTTTGTCAAGCCCCAGCGCTTGACGGTCCGTGCAGATAGCGGACGAATCGTCGTGCAGGCGCCTCCGGGGCGGGCACGAGCGTCGGCTCAGCGTCTCGAGTACCGAGTCAGGCTGACATGCGAGGGCTGGTTACCTCATGACCCTGTGTCCGTCGCGGCCCGCTCTCTAGGGACGGGCGCCGCCGGCGGTGGCCGGTTGCCCATAGCCGAGTCGCGGGGCCTGCGGTGCGGGGACGCTTGGCCTTGTGTTGCTCGTGCGCGCCCCGGCGGCGCCGGCGCGCTATGTGCGGTGCGGGTCAGGCGATCAGCGCTGCCTCCCAGACGAACGTGGCGAGTTCGCGTGCGCAGGCGACGGTGGCGAGGTTTGGGTGCTTGCCGCGGCGGGTTGCGAGCCGGTGCCACTGGCGGTGCAGACGCTGTTGGGCGCGCCAGGCGACCGCGATCACGCGCGGGTCCTGGCCCTCCTGGCGGCGGCGGAGCTCGTCGGAGATCGACGGCCTGCGGTAGGCGTGCTTGGCCGCCTGCACCAGCAGCCGACGCGAGTGCTTAGGGCCTGCCTTGGTGATCGAACCTTGCCGGCGCTTCTCGTCGGAGCTGCGCTCGCAGGGCACCAGGCCGAGGTAGGCGGCGAGCTGGCGCGGGTGGGCGAAACGCTCGAAGTCGCTGATCTCGGCGCAGAGGCCGATCGCTGCGAGGGTGTCGATGCCGCGAAAGCAGCGCAGCCGGGCGATCGTCTCGGCCCAAGGCGATGTGGGCGCCAGCTGCTCGAGCGCTTGGTCGACGGCGTCGCGGCGCTGCTCGATCGCCGCGACGGCGGCGAGATAGTCGGCGAAGGTGACCTGTGAGGCGCGATCCT
Source organism: Thermoleophilaceae bacterium (assembly GCA_036407035.1). Classification (GTDB taxonomy): domain Bacteria; phylum Actinomycetota; class Thermoleophilia; order Solirubrobacterales; family Thermoleophilaceae; genus JACVRW01. The sequence goes on from DASXAA010000183.1 coordinate 11,402, forward strand.
CGAAGGAGAGCGCCCTCAGCCAGCTTCGGTGCCGGCTGGTCCAGCTGCTGCCCGGCCCGTCGAAGCGAAGCCCACGGCGGCGCAGGAAGTGCGAGAGTCGCTGGCGGGCGCGGTTGAGGTCGCCGCGCAGGTCCTCGCGCGCCCTAACCAGGTCACGCAGCTGCTCCTCCTCCACCGTCGGCACGCGCACGAACGAGAGCTCACCGGCGGCGAGCAGGCGCGCGAGGCGCTCGGCGTCGCGGGCGTCGGTCTTCACCCGCTCGGTCGGCTTTCTGGGGATCAGCCCCGGCGCGCAGACGCGGACGTCGAGGCCGCGCTCGACACCAACCCGGGCGAGCACGAAGCCGGTCGGCCCGGCCTCGTAGACCGCACGGGCGTCGGGGCCGAGCTGCTCAAGCAGCGGCAGCGCGACGAGCGGGTCACCGCTCAGCCGGCGTCGCTGAAGCTCGCCCGTATCGCGATCGAGCACGGCGGCGTGCGTCTGGCGGGCGTGGACATCGAGACCCACGAAATGCGTAGCCTTCGCCATGTGGTCGGCACCTCCCATAGTTGGGGTGTCGGCCGGAGGCCTGTCCTCCGGCCCAGTCCCCGAACTTCTATGCAGCGGGGTGCCGGCCCCTCAACTCAAAGGTGCGCGCAGAGCCCGCTCCATAGGGTCTAGCGGGCGGCCTGCTCCGACGCCCCCACGTGCTTGCGCAGCCACGCCACGAACGGCCGCGCCGCGTCGAGCTCGTCGCGGACGCGCTTGTCGCACGCGGGCCTGTGGAGCCAGGGCCCGAGCTCGTGGCGGCGGAAGAGCGTCATCCGCTTGAGCCGTAGCCGGTCGATGCGAGGATGGTCCGCCGGGTAGCCGCGCGGCGCGCGCGTCAGCTCCGGCTCGACCAGCTCGAGCCGCGCCTTCCGCGCGGTCGCGACGGCGCGCTCGAAGGTCGCGGCCCGCCGCCCGTCGTCGATGGCTCGCCGGAAGCGGTCGAGCTGGTCCGAGGCAGGGTGGTACATGCCGGCGCCGACGAGCAACCCGTCGAGCGACAGCTCGAAGTAGTACCCGCCCGCCTTCTCGAAGCCGATCGCGACCCCGAGCTGCTCCTTGATCGGGGGGCGCATGTGGAAGCGCGTGTCGTTGTACGGGCGGAAGAACCGGGGCCGCCCCAGGTGCGAGAGCTTCTCGGCGAGCTCCCGGGCCGGCTCGACGACGTAGGAGTCGTAGCGGGAGCGATTCGCCCTGAACCAGTCGCGGTCGTTGTTGTCCTCGAGGTCGCGCAGGAACTCGAGCGCCTCCGGCGGCCACATGCGGAGAGCGTAGATTGTCGGGCCATGGACCTCGGACAGGTGGGGATCTGGCGCCGCTGGCGCGACGGGACGGACGACCTGCGGGAGATCGAGTCGCTCGGCTTCCGAGCGCTCTGGGTGGGCGGCAGCCCTTCGCCCGAGCAGATGCGCCCGTTCCTCGAGGAGTCGACCACGCTGACCGTGGCGAGCGGCGTGGTCAACGTCTGGCGGCACGACGCGACCGAGGTGGCGGAGGGCCACCGGCGGCTGCGAAGCGAGTTCGGCGACCGCTTCCTGCTCGGCATCGGGATCGGCCACCCGGAGGCGACCAGCGAGTACAAGAAGCCGCTCACCAAGATGCGCGAATACCTCGACGCGCTCGACGCGGCGGATCCGCCCGTGGCGCGCGACGAGCGCCTGCTGGCGGCGCTCGGACCGAAGATGCTGGACCTCTCCGCGGAGCGCTCGCTGGGCACCCATCCCTACTTCACGACCGCCGAGCACACCCGCTTCGCGCGCGAGCGCGTGGGCGACGGGCCGCTCGTGGCGCCCGAGGTGGCGGTCGTGTTGGAGAGCGACCCGGAGGCCGCCCGCGCGACCGCGCGGGAGTTCGCGGCGACCTACCTCGGGCTCACCAACTACACGAGCGCCCTGCTGCGCGTCGGCTTGACGGAGAGCGACATCGCGGACGGCGGCAGCGACCGCCTGATCGACACCGTGATCCCACACGGGTCGGCCAAGGAGATCGCGGAAGCGGTGCGGAAGCACCTCGACGCCGGCGCCGACCACGTCTCGCTCCAGGTGCTCGGCGGCGACCGTGCCGGCGCCTACCGCGCGCTGGCCGACGCGCTGCTGTAGCCCGCGACGACGCGGTCGTAGTTCAGCCGCATCAGCCGGATCACGTCGCGGACGTCCTCCTCGTCTTCGATCCTGCGCGCCGCGGGGCCGGCCTTGCCGGGGAACACCGGGTGGTCCACGACGCGCCGCTGTTCCACGAGCTCGGCCCAGACGTCCTTGGGAAAGAAGAAGTGGGCGGAGCGGTCGCCGTGCAGGTGGCCGATCTCCCGCCGGCCGACCTTGAACGCGAACTCGCCCCGCCGGCCGGGACCTGCCTCCACGCCCGGCCAGGACGTGACCTCGGCCGTTATCTGCTGACTGGCTCTGACGGTGGTGCTCATGCCCATGAAGGTAGGGCGCCGCCGTCGCGACTTCCATCGTCAATTCGACCTAGGTCCGCGGGCCTAGCCACGACGCGTTCCGCGCCGCCCGCCCCGGCCGGAGCCGGGGCGGGCGGCGGCGGTAGCCCTCAGCGGAAGCGGCTCGGGAACTGCTTGATGATCGCCCCGCTGATCGCGTCGGCCATCATCAGGATGTGGTGGTGGATCCGCTCGTAGTCGCGGATGTCCGCCGCGAAGTCGCCGCTCAGCCGGTGCGCCGCCTCGTCCAGCGTCTGGTCGAGGTGGCCGCGCATCATCCGCTGCGTGGCCGCGAGCGGTAGGAAGCGCGGGCTCGCCCGGTTGAGGAAGCGGGCGATCTCCCGGCCGTTGGCGTACCAGGCGCGCTTGGCGGTAGCGAACGCCGCGTTGTCACCGGCCTTCGCGGCCTTCAGCACCTCGACGGCGCCGAGGATGTGCTCCCTCAGCAGCGCGGTCAGCTGGTTGCCGGCCTTGCGGCCGTAGTACGGCTTGATCGCGTTGCCGATGTCCACCTGGTTCTGCAGCAGCCGTCCGGCGGTCTGGTCGAAGTCGGGCAGGCCCGCGGCGAAGCTGACGATCGCGAGCCGGGTCCACGTGATGTGGTCCTCCCACAGCTTGCGCATGTCGTCGTGGAATGCGAGCTTCGTGGCCTTGTGGGCCCCCATGCCGTGGCCGTGCGAATGCTCGGTCGCGGCCTGCCCCGCGGACACCCCGGCGACGGCCAGCACGGCGATCGCGCCGGCGACGGCGAAACCTCTCTTCATCGGTACCTCCTGGGTCGCGGTCACCGTTTAGCGACGGCGACCGGCGAGGTCTTACGCCGTGCCCGGGCGCGCCTGCTGCGCGCTCACGAACGCGAGCAGGCTGTCGTGCTCCTCGCGGCAGGCGGGGCAGCCGTCGAGGTGCGCGCCGAGTCCCGGCACCGCCGCGTCGGCGTCGCCGCCGGCCAGCTCCACCTCGACGTAGCGGTCGAGGTGCTCGAAGCACTCGTCGCAGGTCACCTCAGGCAGCCCGGGCCCCAGCAGGCGGGCCAGCATCAGATCTCGGTCGTGCGTATGGCTCACGGGGCACTCCTTTCGAGCCCCTGCGCGGCGAGCGAGGCACGGAGCTTCCGCCGCGCGTCGTGGAGTGTCTTGTAGAGGGCGCCGCGCGTGGTGTTGAGGCGCTCGGCGAGGACGTCGATCGGCACGTCGTCGAGCGTGATCGCCACGAGGATCTCGCGCTGGTGCGGCGTCAGCTCGTGCCGGATCGCCTGCGCGATCGCGCTCAGCAGCTCGTCGCCCTCGGCCTCCTCGTCGGGCGTGGACCCGCGGTCGGCGAAGAGCGGCCAGCGCTCCGCGTCGAGCGGCACCTCGCGGCCCTGCCAGGCGAGCCGGCGGACCTTGACCGCGGCCTCTAGCAGGGCGAACTTGTACGCCCAGGTCGTGAAGCGGCTGTCGCCGCGGAACTGGTCCAGCTTGGCGAGGATCGCCACGAGGGCGTCGTCGGCGCTGTGGTGGGCGAGGTCGTCGTAGTCGCCGCCGCGGAGATGCGGCGCGGCCGCGCGGCGGCGGCTCACCTCGAACCGCGCCGCGCGCAGCAGCAGGTCGTGCAGCTCGGCGAGTGCCTCCTCCCGCTCGGCGCCCTCCGCCCGCAGCCGGCGCAGCCACTCGCGCGACTCGTCGTCCGGCGGGCCCGGCGCGCGCGGGGTCGACGCGGTGTCCGCCCCCGCGCGCGAGGTCAGCACGGCTTCACCGGCTCGTCGAGGGGAGCGAGGATGCGCACGGCCAGCTCGGCGGGGCAGCCGCGGTCGACCAGCTCCAGCAGCGCGTGCAGGTCGTAGGCGCAGTCCGCCGCGATCTCCGCGGCCAGCACCGGCCCGAGCCCCGCCTCGCGCAGCCGGCGCGCGCGCCAGGCGACGACCGGTTCGAGCCCGGCGCCGGCCGCTTTTGTCCGCTTCCCCAGAGGCATTGCACCTACTTGGCTACCGCCAGGTCGTGTTCCTTACCGCGCACGCTGTCGCCAGAGTACGCGCTCGCCAGCCGCGAGAGGCTGAGCGCCGCGAGCAGCAGGCCGAAATCGCGCAGGGCGATGTCGCCGTAGCCGCCCACGAGCAGCAGGCTGACGATGATCCCCGCGAGCCAGGCCGCGACCAGCAGGCCGCCGAAGCGCGGGACGACGGCCACCACCAGCCCGGCGACGATCTCCACGACGCCGACGATGTGCATCGCGTCCGAAGCGCTCCCGGGAATGATGTCGTTGTACTGGGTCGCGAGGTACCTCGTCCAATCGTCGGTCAGGACGTTCGCGAACTTGTCGAGGCCGAACAGGATCGGCGCGACGGTGAACGCGATCCGCATCAGCATGAATGCCTGCGCGGCGGGGTCCCTGCGAAGGACGTTCGTGGTCGGAATCGGTATCGGCCGCAGTACGGCCGCCACGGCGCTGCTCATTTGCTCCTCCTTTGTGACTGTCTCTTGCGCCGTTGGCGTCGCCCGGCCGGGCGAACTTACGTAAGAGATCGCCGCGTCGCGCCGCGAAGATGGGCATGAACCCACAAGGAGCGCGCGCCGCGGGTCTCGCCCTGGCGGCGCCACCGAAGCGCGAGATCGACCACCCGGCCGTGGTGCGCGCGGCGCGCGAGCTGCTGCTCGCGCTCGGCGCCGACGTGGACGGCGACGCCCTGCGCGACACGCCCCGCCGCGTCGCCGACGCCTACTCAGAGCTGCTCACGCCGCAGCCGTTCCGCATCACCACGTTCCCCAACGACGACGGCTACGACGAGCTGATCGTCGCGCGGTCGATCCCGTTCCACTCGCTGTGCATGCACCACCTGCTGCCCTTCCACGGCGTCGCGCACGTCGGCTACCTGCCCGGCGACCGCATCATCGGGCTCAGCAAGCTCGGCCGGGTCGTCGAGCGGTTCGCCCGCGACCTCCAGATCCAGGAGCGCCTCACGACGCAGATCGCGTCGTGCCTGGAGCAGGAGCTCCGGCCGAAGGGCGTCGGCGTGGTGCTCGAGGCGGAGCACCTCTGCATGTCGCTGCGCGGCGTGCAGAAGCTTGGCGCCAAGACCATGACCTCCGCGCTGCACGGCCTGATCCGCGACGACGCGCGCACGCGCGAGGAGTTCCTGTCACTGACCACGAGGACACCGCATGACGCCTGAGCAGACATTCGTGATCGCCGGCGCCGGCCTGGCCGGCGCCAAGGCCGCCGAGACCCTCCGCGCCGAGGGCTTCGAGGGGCGCATCGTGCTGGTCGGCGCCGAGCCCGAGCGGCCGTACGAGCGCCCGCCGCTGTCGAAGGAGTACCTGCGCGGCGAGGCCGGGCGCGAGAAGGTCTTCGTGCACGACGAGGCCTTCTACGCCGAGCACGAGGTCGAGCTGCGCCTCGACCGGGCGGCCGTGAGCATGAACCCGGCGGCGAGGGAGATCGCGCTCGACGACGGCGAGAGGCTGCGCTACGACCGGCTGCTGATCGCCACCGGCGCCGAGCCGCGCCGGCTCGCGATCCCGGGCGCCGACCTGGACGGCGTGCTCTACCTGCGGACCGTGGCCGACTCCGACGCGCTCCGCGAGCGGCTCGACCGCGGCGGCACGGCGGTGGTGGTAGGCGCCGGCTGGATCGGCGCCGAGGTGGCCGCGTCGGCGCGCCAGCGCGGGCTCGATGTGACCGTGGTGGAGCCGCTCTCGGTGCCGCTCGAGCGCGCGCTCGGGCCCGAGCTGGGAGCGATCTACCGCGACGTGCACGCGGACCACGGCGTGCGGATGCTGCTCGGCACCGGTGTCGAGGCGTTCGAGGGCGGCACGGCCGTGGAGCGGGTGCGCACCAGCGACGGGCGGACGCTCGACTGCGACTTCGTGGCGGTCGGCGTGGGCGTGCGGCCGCGCACTCAGCTGGCCGCGCAGGCCGGGCTCGAGGCCGGCGACGGGATCCTCGTGGACGAGCACCTCGAGACCAGCGCGCCGGGCGTCTTCGCCGCGGGCGACGTGGCGAACGCGCAGCACCCCTTCTTCGGCGAGCGGATCCGGGTGGAGCACTGGGCGAACGCGCTGAACCAGGGGCCGGCCGCGGCACGCAACATGCTCGGCGCGGCGGCGCCCTACGACCGCCTGCCGTACTTCTACTCGGACCAGTACGACGTCGGCATGGAGTACTCCGGCTTCGCCCGGAGCTGGGACCGGGTCGTCTTCCGCGGCGATCCGGCGAGCCGCGAGTTCGTGGCGTTCTGGCTCGCCGGCGACCGCGTGCTCGCGGGCATGAACGTGAACGTATGGGACGTAAACGAGGACGTCCAGCGGCTGATCCGCGAGCGCGTGCCCGTGGACGACCGGCGGCTGGCCGACCCCGACGTGCCGCTGGCGGAGCTGGCGCCGGCCGCGGAGCCGAGCTAGGTCAACACCTCGCCGAGCTTGTCGAGCATCTTCTGCTCGCCCTCGCTCACGCGCTCGGCGTGGAAGCCCATGAACCCGCCCTCCTTGGCGGCGTCGGCGGTCCGCCGGGCGGCGTCGAGCAGCCACTGGCGGTAGGCGGCGGCCTCCTCGGGCGTCGCCTTCTGCCCTACCAGCTCGTTCACCTCGCGCAGCTCGTCGAGGATCTCCTGCCCCGCCAGCGCGCCCTTCGGCTTGAAGCCCTTCGCCGGGTTCTGCCGCTGCTTGGCCTTCTCGTCCACGCTCTGGGCGACCGCCTTCACGAGCTCGCCGCGATCGTCGGACCCGGCCGCCTCGACCACCGCCTTGACCGCGGCGAGCGACTCCTTCATCACCTCGATCGGGCCGCCCGGGTCGGCGAACGTGATCGCCATGCCGGCCACGAGCGGCGCCCGCTCGAGCCGTGCCCACTCCTCGTCTGTGAAGTCCGCCTTGGATGTCATGGCCGTCAGATTACGACCAGGCCGGGGATCCGGCGCGACGCCAGCCGCAGCCCGTAGAGCGTGAGCAGCGGGTAGAGGCCGTCGGCCAGCGACCAGCCCAGCACGTAGCCCCAGTTCGTCTGCACGATGTGGAAGAAGTGGCCGAGCTCCCAGGTGCCGAAGAGGAGCTGCTCGGCGTACTTCACGATCAGGCTGAAGGTCGCGAAGATCACGAACTGCACGAGCAGGCCCTTCTGCTCGCGGATCCCGAGGTAGAGGTAGGTCAGGCAGAGGCCGATCCACACGAACGTGTGCATGAAGTTGTTGACCCACGGCAGGAAGCTCATGACGCCGGCCTTGTAGAGCAGCCAGTTGGCGATGAACACGGACACCGCCCACACGGCCCCGATCGCCAGGAACGTCCTCCCCTCCACCCGCTCCATCCGCTTGCCGTGCATGCTCATGACCACGGCGAGCGCACCGTAGAACAGCGCAAGCACGAGCACGCGGAGCGGCGTGACCTCGTGCACGACTAGGCGATGCCCTGTGCCGCGTAGTGGGCGAGCGACATGACGGTGAGCTGCGGGTTCACCGTCAGGCTGCTCGGGAACACGCTGGCGTCGCAGACGTAGAGGTTCTCGTAGCCGTGCACGCGGAAGTCGGGTCCCACGACGCCCCGCTTCGGGTCGCTGCTGAGCGCGTTGCCGCCCTGCGGGTGGCCGGTGCCGAGCGCGATCCTGGCCGGGTCGGCCGCGATCTCCTTCACGCGGCCGATCTCGCCCGGGCCGAGCACGTCGCCCTGCCAGGTGTTCAGCATCACCCGCTCCGCCCCGTCCGCGAACAGGATCTCGGCCAGGATCGTGAGGCCCTCCCCCAGCTTCGCGAGGTCGCCGTCGGTCGGGGTGTAGACGATGTCCGGTCCGCCGGTCAGGGCCTTGCGCACGCGCGCGTTGCCCTCGGTGCCGACGAGCACGCCGACCGCCATCAGGTGGTCGTAGGCCTGCATGTGCTCGAAGTGCTGCTCGAACCAGCCGGGCATGTTGAGCGCCTGCGCCACGGGCGGGTTGAACCAGGTCTCGAACACGAACCCGTTCATCGTCTTCGGCACGCCGTAGTGCGAGATCTGGAGCCCGGCGTACGCGTTCTGGGGCTCCTTGAAGCGCGCCGTGATCGGCGCGCCCATGTTGAAGCAGAGGTGCTTGCCGACGGGCAGGCCCGATCCGATGCCGCTGCGCAGCAGGATGTAGCTCGAGCCCACCGCGCCCGCGGACAGCACGTAGTCGTTCGCGCTGATGCTCAGGCGCAGCCCGTTTCGCAGCCGGGCGCGCACGTCGAGCACCTTCTGGGGCTTGCCGCTCAGCGTGCGCAGCCGCTCGACCTGGCACTCGGGGACGACGCGCACCCTGCCCGGGAACCGCTCCTGCGCCCAGGGCAGCGCGGTCTCGAGCATGGAGAGCTTCTTGCCCCAGCGGCAGCCCATGTTGCAGTAGCCCGAGCCGATGCAGCCCTCGATGTTCGCGCGCACGGCGGCCACGTCGAGCTTGTCGGGCGACTGCCCGGCCTTGCCCGCTCCCTCCACGAAGCGCCTGAACGACGGGTTGAGGATGTCGTCCGGCTCCTGGCGCTGCACGCGCAGGAACTCGCTCACGTGCCTGACGCTCTCCGCGAGCCGGGCGCGGTCGAGCCCGGCGTCGTGCTCTGTGCCGTTCCAGCGGTCGAGCACGGGGCCGGGCGGCTCGAAGCAGACCGCGTTGTTGACGGTCGTCGAGCCGCCGACGCAGTTGCCCTGGAGAACGGTGAAGCGGAAGTCGCTCGACTGCTGCATCAGCCCGTCGCCGTAGAGGCGGCCGATCATCGCCACCTCGTCCTCGGTGAACTCGTCCGCCGGCACGTACGGGCCGCGCTCGAGGATCAGCACGTCGCGGCCGCGCGCGGCCAGCTCGTACGCCAGGATCGAGCCGCCGGCGCCGCTGCCGACGATGCACACGTCGGTCTCGAGGCTGCCCTCGCCGGCGGCGTCGATGCGCTCGACCTCGATCCGCCCCTTCGCCGCCTCCGGGAGCACGATGCCGCCCTCGCGCGCCCGGGCCGAGAAGCGCTTGTAGCCGACCGACTCGAACGTCTCCGGGTCGTTGTAGTAGCCCGCGTAGGAGAGCTGCTGGCCGACGCGGATCATCGCCCTCACCCACTGCGTGAACGGCCACCTGGGGAGCTTGCGGAAGTGCTTCTCCAGGTGCTCGCGGCGCATGTCCGGGTCGAGCTCCGAGAGCGGCGGCTTCACGTAGATGAGCGGGTGGAGCTGGAGGCCGAGCATCGCTGCGTGGTAGACCCACACGCGGTTCGCGTGCAGCTGCGCGAAGTGGCCCGCGATCGTCCGCGCGATCCGCTCGGGCGGCACGCGCTCGTCGCGGCCGGTGACCACCACCTCCGCGGTGGCGATCAGCGCGCGGTACTCCGTCGGGCTGAAGAACTCCGGCCGCAGCACCGCGCGCCAGGCCGGGCTGTAGAACGCGAGCACGGCGAGCGCGATGACGAGGTCGAGCGCGACGGCGCCCCACAGCACCGTGGTCATCTTCACGTCGCCGCCGAGCAGCGGCAGCGTGTAGCCCGTGTCGCGGAACTGGAGGTACACGAGGCTGCCGACGACGGAGACCAGGTGGCCCGCGATCACGATCGTCACCAGCGACATGCGGCGCGCCACGTCCTGCGCGACGTACGCGCTGACCATCGCGAATGCGGACACCTTCACCACCGAGTTCGTCACGAACGGCAGCTCGACGAAGAAGTGCTTGCTCGTGTCAAGCAGCGGCCCGAGCTCGTACACGAGACCGCCGAGCGCGAGCAGGGCTGCCAGCACGATCAGCGCCAGGCGAAGGCGCCGCTGCTCCGGCAGGAGCGGCTCGGCAGTGGGGCGCGCGGCCGCCGCCGCGGCGCGCCGGGCCGGCAGGAAGAAGGCGAGCAGCAGCACGAGGATGCCGCCGTCGAGCGCGATCGCGCCCCAGAGCGCCGTTTCCACGCCCACGCTGCCGAAGCCGAAGTCGAGCGTGCCGCCGGTGTCGGCGAACACGAGCAGCACGAGCATGGCGACGACCGAGACCACGTGCGCCGCGATCACGATCGCGACGAGCCCCATGCGCGCGCGGACGTCGCCGGCCGCGTACAGGCAGCAGAGCCCGATCACGCTCACCTTCACGACCGAGTTCGACACGAACGGCAGCTCGCGAAATGCGTCCTGCATCGAGACGACGAGCGGCCCGGCGAGGTAGATCGCGGCGGCGAGGAGGAAGACCAGCGCGAGGACCCGCATGAGGATCCTGAGGCGGCGCTCTGGGGGGCTCAGTGCCGACACCTTGCGAATCCAAACGACCGTAGACCCCTCCGCTTCCGCCAGTCAAGAGGTCGTTATCGAACTGTCACGCCAAAGCGGTGCCCATCTCATCGGTTACGCTCGCCCGCGAAGTGCCCAAGCGCCTGGTCGTCTGCTGCGACGGGACCTGGAACCGGCCCGACCAAACGAGCCACGGGGTCGCCGCGCCCACGAACGTGTCCAAGCTCGCGCTGGCCGTGGCGCGGGAGGACGCCGCGGGCACTTCTCAGCTCCTCCACTACGAGCCCGGCGTCGGCACGCGGCGCTTCGAGCGCCTGCGCGGCGGCGCGTTCGGGTTCGGCCTCTCGCGCAACGTGCGCGACTGCTACCGCTTCCTCGTCCTGAACTACGAGCCCGGCGACGAGCTGTTCTTCCTCGGCTTCAGCCGCGGCGCGTTCACGGCGCGCAGCACGGTCGGGCTCGTGCGCAACGCCGGCATCCTGCGCGACCGCCGCGTGGACCTGGTCAAGCGGGCGTACCAGCTCTACCGCGCCCGCAGCGACGAGACGAAGCCGCGCGGCCGCGAGGCCCAGCTGTTCCGCCGCATGTACTCGCACCCCGACGCGCGGATCCGGTTCGTGGGTGTGTGGGACACGGTCGGCTCGCTCGGCATCCCGATCCACCTGCCGTTCCTCACCAGGCGCTGGAGCTTCCACGACACCGACCTCAGCACGTACGTCGACAACGCCTTCCAGGCGCTCGCGATCGACGAGCGGCGGCGCGCGTTCAGGCCGACGCTCTGGAACCAGCAGCCGGACGCGGGCGACCAGCGGCTCGAGCAGGTGTGGTTCGCCGGCGTGCACTGCGATGTCGGCGGCGGCTACGAGGACCCCGCGCTGGCCGAGCTCGCCCTGGCGTGGATGATCGACCGCGCTCGCGAGTGCGGCCTCGGGCTCGAGCCGGACGGCGCGCCGTTCACGCCCGAGCCGCTGGCCGACATGGGCGAGTCGTACAAGGGCCTCTACCGGCTGCTCGGGTCGTGCGCGCGGATGCTCGAGCCCGACGGCGGCTGCCGGGCCGACGGCGGCGCCGTGGCGCCGAGCGCGGCGCTCCGCCGCCGGGAGCGGCCCGACTACCGGCCGCCGGGTCTCGACGACTGCATCGCGGAGACCGGATAATCACGGCATGGCCCTGACCTTCGGAGTGACGGTCCTGCCGGACCCGCCCTACCAGCGCCTGATCGAGCTGATCAAGCTCGGAGAGGAGCAGGGCTTCGAGTACGGGTGGACCTACGACTCGCACGTGCTGTGGCAGGAGTCGACGCCGACGCTTGCGCTCGTCGCCGCCGCGACCGAGCGGATCAAGCTCGGGCACATGGTCACGAACCCGGGCACGCGCGAGCCGACCGTGCTCGCGAGCGCCTACGCGACGCTCCACGACATCTCGAACGGCCGCATGGTGATGGGCATCGGCCGCGGCGACTCGGCGCGGCGCTACATCGGCCAGCAGCCCGTGCGCGTGGGCAGGTTCGAGGAGTGCCTGCGCATGATCAAGCCGTTCATGAACGGCGAGCGGGTGCGCTGGAACGACACCGACATCGAGCTCTCCTGGGTCCGCCGCGACCTGCCGCCGATCGAGATGCACGTGGCAGGCTACGGGCCACGCGTGCTCGGGATCGCCGGTCGGCTCGGCGACGGCGTGATCATCCAGCTTGCCGACCCGGACATCATCGGGTGGACGATGGCGACCGCCCGCAAGGCGGCCGAGGAGGCCGGGCGCGACCCCGGGGCGCTCAAGTGCATCGTCTGCGCGCCCAGCCACATCTCGGACGACATCGCCGAGGCGCGCGAGCAGGTGCGGTGGTTCCCGGCGATGGTGTCGAACCACGTGCGCGACCTCGTCAGGCGCTACGGCGCCGACGGCTCGGTCGTGCCGCGCGCGCTGACCGATTACGTGCCGGACGAGACCGGCTACGACTACGACGAGCACTCGCGCGTGGGCGCGCGTCACGGGGCATTCGTGAGCGACGAGATCTGCGACCGCTTCTGCGTGCTCGGCACGCCCGACCAGGCCGCGGCCAAGCTGCGCGAGCTCGAGTCGATCGGCGTGGACCAGTTCAACATCTACCTCATGACGGAGGGACAGGAGCGCACGCTCGAGACCTATGGGCGCGAGATCATCCCGCGCTTCGCCGGCGTGACTGGAGGTACACCATGAGAAAGCTCATCCGCGGCGGCACGGTCGTGACCGCCGCGCACTCGTCCGTGGCCGACGTGCTGGTGGACGGCGAGGAGATCGCCGCGATCGGCAACCTCGGCGACGTGGACGCGGAGGTGTTCGACGCCTCCGGCTGCTTCGTGCTGCCGGGGCTGATCGACAACCACACCCACATGGCGATGCCGTTCGGCGGCACGCACTCGATCGACGACTATGACACCGGCACGCGCGCCGCGGCCGCCGGCGGCACCACCTGCATCGTCGACTTCGTGATCCAGCAGCACGCCGGCGGGCTGCGCTCGTCGCTCGAGGAGTGGCAGGAGCGCGCGAACGGCGCCGCGCACGTGGACTACGGGTTCCACGTGGCGATCACGCAGGCCGACGACGGCACGTTCGCCGACATGGAGCCCATGGTCGAGGAGGGCATCTGCAGCTTCAAGGTCTTCCTCGCCTACAAGGGCGTGCTGATGGTCACCGACGACCTGTTCTTCCGCGTGCTCGAGCGCACGCGCGACCTGAACGCGCTCACGATGGTCCACTGCGAGAACGGCTGGGCGATCGACGTGCTGGTCGAGCGCGCGCTCGCGGCCGGCCAGACCGAGCCGATCCATCACGCGTACACGCGCCCGGAGGCGCTCGAGGCGGAGGCCACCTCGCGCTCGGTGCGCCTGGCCGAGCTCGCCGGCGCCAGCGTGTTCATCGTGCACGTGACGTGTGGCCTGGCGGCGGACGAGATCGCGGCCGGGCAGGCGCGCGGCGTGGAGGTGTCCGGCGAGACCTGCCTCCAGTACCTGACCAACACCGTGGAGGACCTGAAGCGGCCGGACTTCGAGGGCGCGCGCTACGTGTGCTCGCCCCCGCTGCGCGAGGAGTGGAACCAGGACCTGCTGTGGGCGGCGCTCGACGCCGGCACGCTCGAGAGCGTCTCCACCGACCACTGCCCGTTCGACAGCGAGCAGAAGGCGCTCGGCCGCGACGACTTCTCGAAGATCCCGAACGGCCTGGCGATGATCCAGCACCGGCTGGTGAAGCTGTGGGAGCTCGGGGTCGAGGGCGGGCGGATCACGCCGAACGAGCTGGTGGACCTGACCTCCACCGCGATCGCGCGCCGCTTCGGGCTCGACCGCAAGGGCTCGATCGCGCCCGGCTTCGACGCCGACCTGGTCGTGTTCGATCCCGCCACCCCGTTCGAGTTCTCCACGCGCACGTCGCACATGAACGTGGACTACGACCTGTTCGAGGGCGAGTCGTCAACCGGCAGCGTGCGGCAGACGTTCTGCCGCGGGGAGCTCGTGTACGACCGCGGGGAGATCCGCACCGAGCCGGGCCACGGCCGCTTCGTGCGGCGCTCGCTGACCGGGGCGACGGCGGTGCCCGCGTGACGCCCGAAACAGCCGTGATGAACGCCGACCGCGTGCTCGCGGACCTGCGCAGGCTCGCGGACCTGACGGGCGGGCCGGAGGGCGCCCGGCGCGTGTGCTGGACGGACGAGTGGGTGCGGGCGCGCGAGTTCCTGCGCGAACGGCTCGACGAGCTCCCGGTGGAGATCACGGTCGACGCCGCGGGCAACCTCTGGGCGGACATGCCCGGCGAGCAGGAGGGGTTCGTGATCGTCGGGTCGCACACGGACTCGGTGCCGAACGGCGGCTGGCTGGACGGCGCGCTCGGGGTGTTCACGGCGGTCGAGGCCCTGCGCGCGAACGCCGGCTCCACGCCGCCCGTGGGCCTGCGGCTGGTGGACTGGGCCGACGAGGAGGGCGCGCGCTTCGGACGCAGCCTGTTCGGGTCGTCGGCATGCTCGAACACGCTCGCGGTCGACGAGGTGCGCGACCTGCGGGACGCGGGCGGAGAGCGGCTCGAGGACGTGGTCGCGCGCTTCGACGTGGAGCTCGACCGCGTGCACGAGTCGCGGTCGCAGCTCACCGGCGCGCGCGCCTACCTCGAGACGCACATCGAGCAGGGCCCGGTGCTCGAGGGCCGCGGCGAGCCGGCCGCGACCGTGCTCGGCACGGTCGGCGTCGAGCGCCACCTCGGCGTGTTCACCGGACAGGCCGCGCACGCCGGCTCCACCCCGATGACGGACCGCCGCGACACGTTCGCCGCCTGCGCGCGTGCCGCGCTCTCGATCCGCGACATCGGCCTCAGCCACGAGGGCGGTGTGTGCACCGTCGGCGGCGCGACCAGCGAGCCGGGCGTGGTCACCGCCGTGGCCGGCCGAACGGAGATGCTGCTCGACCAGCGCCACATCGACCCCCGCGTGCTGGCGGACATGCTCGGCGAGGCGCGCGAGGCCTGCTCCGACGCCGCGATGGAGTTCCGCTGCGACGTGTCGCTCGAGCACCTGTGGTCGATCCCGCCGATCCCCTTCGACGACCGCCTGATCGGCTTCGCGCGGCAGGCGGTGGCGGAGGCGGGCGGCAAGGACACCGCGATCCCGAGCGGCCCGCTGCACGACGCGGCCGAGATGGCCCGCCTGATCCCCACCGTGATGATCTTCTCCTCGTCCTCGCCGCCGGTCTCGCACACGAAGGAGGAGGACACGCCCGAGGCGGACCTGCGCGTGGCGATCGAGGCCTACGGGCGCCTGGTGGAGGCGACCCTCGCGAGCGCCGCCGCGGGGGAGCTGCCGCCGTTCGCGTGACGGCCCTCCAGGAGCAGCTCGCCTATCTCGAGGCGTCGAGCCCGTTCTACCGCGAGCGCCTGCGCGGCGTGCGCGAGCACGTGCGCGGGGCCGAGGACCTGCCGCGGCTGCCGTTCACGACCAAGGACGAGCTGCGCGAGGGCCAGCGGGCGGAGCCGCCGTTCGGCGTGCACCTCTGTGCCCCGCGCGAGCGACTCGTGCGCATGCACGTGACCTCGGGCACCACCGGCGAGCCCGTGGCCGTGGGCTTCACGGAGGCCGACCACCGCGCCAACAGCGAGGTCGGCGGCGAGGCGTTCCGGATCGCGGGCGTCCGGCCCGACGACGTGTTCGCCCACTGCCTCAACTACGCGCTCTACGCGGGCGGGATCGCCGACCACATGGCGCTCGAGTCGAGCGGCGCGACCGTCGTCCCAGTGGGGACCGGCCAGTCGCGCCGGCTGCTGGAGCTGATCCCCGCGCTCGGGATCACCGGGATCTTCGGCACGCTCTCGTTCCCCGCCTACCTCGCCGGCCGCGCCCGCGAGGCGGGCCTCGAGCCGGCGTCGCTCGGGCTGCGGCACATCGTCACCGCCGGCGAGCCGGGCGCCGGCCTTGCCGCCGTGCGCGGGGAGATCGAGCGCGAATGGGACGCGACGGTGGCGGACTCGTTCGGCATGAGCGACGTGTGGTCGACGATGGCGGGCGAGTGTGGCGAGGGCGACGGGCTCCACCTGACCGTGACGGAGCACGCCGTGCTCGAGCTCGTGGACCCCGAGGGCGGCGACCCGGTGCCGCTCGAGGACGGCGCGGGCGGCGAGCTCGTCTGGACCCACCTGCGGCGCGAGGCCTCGCCGCTCCTGCGCTACCGCTCGAGCGACCTCGGTCGCGTGTGGACGTCGCCCTGCGCGTGTGGGCGCACCACGCCGCGGATCCGGATCGACGGGCGCCGCGACGACATGCTGCGCGTGCAGGCCGTGAACGTGTACCCGCAGGCGATCAGCGCGGTGCTGTCGGACTCGCCGGGCGTCGGGCGGCACTGCGTGGTGGCGGAGGGCGACCCGGTGGTGCCGCCGCTGCGCGTGTACGCCGAGGCGCCGGCGCAGGTGGACGTGGCCGCGCTGACGGACCGGCTGCACTCGACCCTGCGCGTGCGCTTCGAGGTCACGCGGCTCGAGCCCGGGACGCTGCCGGTGGCGGAGCACAAGACGCGGATCGTGCACCGCACGGCGCGCGGCGACCGGCTGCCGGAGGTGGTCGAGACCCTGAGGAGGGGCGAATGACCGTGACGGCCGTGGACGTGGGCGCGGCGCGCGTGGTGGTGTGGGACCGCCAGGCGCGCCGGAACGCGTGGGACCTCGAGACCATGACCGCGATCGCCGACGCGGTCGAGGAGGCGGGCGCGGACGGGTCCGTGCGCTGCGTCGCCCTGCGCGGCGCCGGCGAGCACTTCTCCGCCGGCGACGACCTCCAGTCCGCGATCGAGGCCGACTCCGAGTCGTGGGCGGCGACGATCGAGGCCTTCCAGCGCATGACGCGCGTGGTGCTGCGGTCGCCGGTTCCGGCCGTCGCGGCGGTCGACGGCGTGTGCGTGGGCGGCGCGCTCGAGTTCGCGGCGAGCTGCGACCTGCGCCTCTGCACCGACCGGGTGCGGCTGATCACGCCCGAGGTCGGCATCGGGCTGACCGCCAGCAACGCCGGCACGCTGCTGCTGCCCGAGGTGCTCGGCGAGACCGCCGCGCGCGAGCTTCTGCTGAGCGGGGAGCCGCGCGACGCGGCCTGGGCGCGCGAGCACGGGTTCGCCACCGAGATGGTCCCGCCCGCGGAGCTCGACGCGCGGATCGAGCACTGGGCGGACGTGTTCTCGCGCACCTCGCGCGACGCCGTGGCGGCCACCAAGGCGATGCTGAACGAGCGCTTCGGCGACCTGCTGGAGGCGGCGATGGAGCGCGAGACCCGCCACTGCGTGCGGCTCTTCGACGAGCCCGACGCCCGCGCGGCGCTGCGAGGGTTCGCGGAGCGAAGAGGCGGCTAGATGCTCCAGCCGGTCACGCTCGAGGAGGCCGTGCGCGCCCGGCGCGACGTGCCCGACGCGGTGGTCGTGGCCGGCGGCACCGAGGTGATGCCGTTCCGCAACCGGGGCGAGCGCCCGGGGCCGCTGCTCGACCTGTCGCGGGTCGAGGAGCTGCGGCGCGCGGAGGGCGGTAGGCTCGGGGCGGCGGTCACCTACACGCGCCTGATCGAGGAGCTGGGCGAGCGCTTCCCGGTGCTCGCCGCCGCGGCGCGCACGGTCGCCGGGCGCCAGGTCCGTAACCGAGCCACCCTCGGCGGGGCGCTCGCGATCGCCGATCCGTCCGCGGACGTCCTGACCGCGCTGCTGGCGAGCGACGCGGAGGTGGAGCTGGCATCGGCCGACGGGGTCAGGCGCGTGGCGACCGCCGAGTTCCTCACCGGGCCATACGAGTGCGACCTGCGGGACGACGAGCTGCTCGCCGCCGTGGTCCTGCCCGACGAGGCGCCGGGGCCGGCCGCGTACGCCAAGGTGGGCGCCCGCAACGCGATGGCGCGGGCGGCATGCGCGGTGGCGGTCACCCTCGACCCCGGGGAGCGATCGGCGACGGTCGCGGTCGCCGCCTGCGGTCCGACACCGCTTCGCGCGCCGCCCGCGGAGGAGCTGATCGCCTCCGAGGCGCCCTGGGCGGGACCCGACGACCTCGAGCCGGGATGGCTCGAGCGGATCGGGGCGCTGGTGGCCGGGGCGACTCTCCCGCGCTCGGACTCCCGCGGGTCGGCGGCCTACAAGCGCCACGCCGCGGCCGTGCTGTCCGCCCGCGCACTGCGCCGTGCCTGGCGCGAGCTGATGGAGCCGGCATGAGCATCCGTCTGCGGGTGGACGGGGTCGATCGCGAGGTGCCCGAGGAGGCCGGCGACGAGAGCCTCCTGCGCGTGCTGCGCGACCACCTCGGCCTGATCGCGCCGAAGAACGCCTGCGAGGAGGGCGAGTGCGGGTCGTGCACGGTGGCGATCGACGGCGAGATCGCCTGCGCTTGCCTGGTGCCCGCCGGCCAGGCGGCCGGCCGCGACGTGGAGACGGTCGCCGGGCTCGCCGGGCCGGACGGCGAGCTACACCCCGTGCAGGAGGCGCTGCTAGAGGCGGGCGGCGTGCAGTGCGGCTACTGCACGCCCGGGATGGTGATGGCCGCCCGCGACCTCCTGCGTCGCAACCCCGACCCCACGGACGACGACATCCGCGAGGGGCTGACCGGCAACCTCTGCCGCTGCACGGGCTACGCGAAGATCATGGCGGCCGTGCGGCTCGCCGCCGGCCGATGAGCGAGCGCACGGTCATCGAGGGCTGCGCGATCGCCACGATGGACGACGCCCGCACCGAGCTCGCCGCCGGCCATCTCGTGATCGAGGAGGGCCGTATCGCCGCCGTCGGCGACGGCCCGGCGCCCGAGCCGGACGGGCCGACCGAGCGGATCGACGGCGCCGGCCTGCTCGCCACCCCCGCGCTCGTCAACTGCCACCACCACCTCTACCAGTCCGCGACGCGCGGCTTCGCCCAGCAGGCCACGCTGTTCGAGTGGCTCGTGGCGCTCTACCCGGTGTGGGCGCACATCGACGCGGACACCGTCGCCGCGGCGGCCCGCGGCGCGCTCGCCGCGCTCGCCCGCTCCGGCTGCGGCACGAGCTCCGACCACCACTACGTCTTCCCCCGCGGCGAGGGTGACCTGCTGTCCGTGGAGATCGAGGCCGCCGCCGCGATCGGCCTCCGCTTCCACCCCTGCCGCGGCGCCATGGACCTCGGCAAGAGCGACGGCGGCCTGCCGCCGGACCACATCGTGGAGGACCGCGACGCGATCCTCGCCGCCTGCGACACGGCGATCGACCGCCATCACGACCCGTCGCCGGCAGCGATGGTCCGGATCGCGCTCGCCCCCACCTCCCCCTTCTCCGTCACGCGCGAGCTGATGGCCGAGACGGCCGAGCTCGCCCGCCGCCGCGGCGTGCGCCTGCACACCCACCTCGCCGAGACGCGCGACGAGGAGGAGTTCTGCCTCGAGCACTACGGCGTGCGGCCGCTCCAGTACCTCGACGACCTCGGCTGGCTGGGCGACGACGTGTGGCTGGCCCACTGCATCCACCTCGACGACGGCGAGGTGCGGCGGATGGGCGCCACGGCGACCGGCGTGGCCCATTGCCCCACGTCGAACGCGCGACTCGGCGCGGGCATCGCGCGCGTGCGCGAGCTCCTGGACGCCGGCACGCCAGTAGGGCTCGGGGTGGACGGCGCCGCGTCGAACGAGTCGGGCGAGCTGACCGACGACCTGCGCGGCGCGCTGCTGATGGCGCGCGTGCGCGGCGGTCCCGCCGCCCTGACCGCGCGCGAGGCGCTGGAGCTGGCGACCCGCCACGGCGCCCGCTGCCTGGGGCGCGAGGACGAGCTCGGACACCTCAGCCCCGGGGCGCTCGCCGACGTGGCGCTGTGGCGCATGGACGACCCCGCCCGCGCCGGCATCGCCGACCCCGTGGCGGCGCTCGTGCTCGGCCCGCCGAGGCCGGTGGACACGCTGCTCGTGGGCGGCCGCACGGTGGTGGCGGGCGGCGAGCTGCGCACGGCCGACCCCGCCACGCTGGCGGCGGACCTGGCCCGCGAGAGCGCGCGGCTGAGGGAGCGGGCCGCGTGACCGCGCCGCTGACGGTCCCGGGCGTGCGCGGCGGCGTCGGGGAGCGCCTTCGGCGCAGCGACGGCCGCCCGAAGGTCACGGGCGAGTTCGCCTACGCCTCCGACCTCCGCGCCGACAACATGCTGGTGGGCGTGACGCTGCGGAGCCCGCACGCCTCTGCGCTCGTGCGCGGCATCGACACCGCCGCGGCGCGCTCCGTGCCGAAGGTGCGCGCCGTGCTCACGCACGAGGACGTGCCCGGGGCGAAGCTGGTCGGGATGGGGCCGGACAAGGACCAGCCGGTGCTCGCGTTCGACCGCGTCCGCTACCACGGCGAGCCCGTGGCGGTCGTCGCCGCCGAGGACCTGACGAGCGCACGGCGCGCGGCCGAGGCGATCGCCGTCGACTACGAGCCGCTCGAGCCGCTGACGGACGCCGCGGCCGCGCTCGCCTCGGGCGCGCCGGCGCTCCACCCACAGGGCAACGAGCTGCGCGCCGTGACGATCCTGCACGGCGACCCCGACACCGACGGCCCCGTCGTGGTTCGCGGCACCTACGACGTGGGCATGCAGGACCAGGCCTTCCTCGGTCCCGAGGCCGGCCTCGCCCGGCCCCTTCCCGACGGCGGCGTCGAGCTCGAGGTCGCGACCCAGGCGCTGCACACGGACCGCGAGCAGGTCGCGGCCGCGCTCGGCCTGCCGGAGGAGATGGTGCGGATGACGCTGGCCGGCGTGGGCGGCGCCTTCGGGGGGCGCGAGGACCTCTCGGTCCACGTCCACGCCTGCATGCTGGCGCTGGCGACCGGCCGCCCCGTGCGGATGGTCTACGGGCGGCGGGAGTCGTTCGTCGGGCACGTGCACCGTCACCCGGCCACGCTCGAGTACGAGCACGTGGCAAACGAGCGCGGCGACCTCCTCTGCGTCAGGGCGCGGCTGCTGTTGGACGGTGGCGCGTACGCGTCGAGCTCACCGGCGGTGATCTCGAACGCGTCGACGCAGGCGTGCGGACCGTACGCGGTCCCCAACGCGCGCATCGAGGGTACGGTCGTGTACACGAACAACCCGCCCTGCGGCGCGATGCGCGGCTTCGGCGCGCCGCAGGTGGCGATCGCGCACGAGGCGCAGATGGACCGGCTGGCCGAGCGGCTCGGCATCGACCCGATCGAGCTCCGCGTCCGCAACGCGCTCGAGACGGGCGCCGAGATGCCCACCGGCCAGCTCGTGCCCGGGCCTGTGGACGCGGAGGCGCTGCTCGAGGGCGTGCGCGGGCTGCCGGAGCCCGCCGAGCCGGGACCGGACCCGCGCTCCTGGCCCGGCGGGGCGTTCGGCGCCGGCGAGGGCGAGGGCGTCCGCCGCGGCGTGGGCTACGCGTTCGCGTTCAAGAACATCGCGTTCTCGGAGGGCTTCGACGACTACACGGTCGCGCGCGTGAGGCTGTCCGCCCCCGACGGCGTCCCGCTCGTGGAGGTGAACACGGCGGCCGCCGAGGTCGGCCAGGGAGTGGTCGGGGTCGCCGAGCAGATCGCCCGCAGCGAGCTCGGCGTGGAGGACGTGCGCGTGCTCCCCGCGGACACGGCGGTCGGCTCGGCCGGGGCCGCCTCGGCCAGCCGGCTCACCTGGATGGTCGCGGGCGCGCTGTCGGCCGCGTGCGGCGCGCTGCGGGAGCGGCTCGGCATCGAGCGTGACGCGCTGCCCGGCCCGTCGGACCTGGCCGGCCTGGTCGGGGACGAGGCGCTCGAGGAGGAGGCCACCTACCGGCACCGCGAGACCGAGCGGATGGACCCGCACAGCGGGCGCGGCGACGTGCACACGGGCTTCGCCTTCGTCGCCCACAGGGCGGTCGTCGACGTGGACGTGGAGCTCGGGATCGCGCGCGTGGCCCAGCTGGCGTGCGCCGGGGACGTGGGCCGCGCGATCAACCCGCTGGCGGT
>DASXAA010000184.1:0-18743 GCA_036407035.1 Thermoleophilaceae bacterium
CGGCAGCGAGGCGTTCGGGAGCCGGCCCGACACGTGGGCGAGGACCTCCTCGGCGGTGCTGTGGCGGTCGAGCTCGCGCAACGCGCGATGGATCAGCAGGCGCTGCGGCGTGACGCGCAGCTCGCGCGCGCGCAGCGCCTCGGTCAGCTCGGCGTCGATCTGGTCGCTGGGACTCATCGCTTCAAATGTTAGGGACACCTTATTCTAAATCATTTGCAACAATAGTCGAGTATGGAAAGCTCGCTCGCGCACCCCGACCGGCACGGCCACGAGCGGTTCGTGCTGCGCACCGTGCAGCCGGCGCTGCTCGGCCTCGCGGACGGATCGATCTCCACGCTCGCGCCGCTCTTCGCGGCGGCCGTCGCGACCCGGGAGAGCCACGTGGCGCTGCTCGTGGGCCTCGCGGCGGCAATCGGCGCGGCGATCAGCATGGGGGTGTCGGAGGCGCTGTCCGACGACGGCACCCTCACCGGCCGCGGCAGCCCCGTGCGTCGCGGGCTGGTCACCGGGCTCGGCACGCTCGTGGGCGCCGGCGGCCACTCGCTGCCGTTCGTGATCCCGGACTACGAGACGGCGATGACGGTCGCGATCCTGGTGGTGGGCCTCGAGCTGCTCGCGATCGCATGGATCCGCTGGCGCTGGTTCCCGGGCACGAGCGTCGCGTCGTCGATCGTGCAGGTCACGCTGGCCGGAGCGGTCGTGTTCGCGGTCGGACTGGTCTTCGGGAGCGCCTAGTTAGGGAACCCTAATAAGATCCGCCGCGATGAGCGAGGGCGGACAGCGGCCGGCTGGCCGCTTCGAGATCTGGGCCGCCCGCGCCTGGAACGTGTTCAACGAGGGGCGCCCGTTCTCGCTCGTCTACCCCGCGCTCGTGCTCCTCGCAGCGGCGCCGCTCGGGCTCGCGCCGGACGGCTCTCTGCTGCTCGCGCTGGCCGGCGCGCTCGGCCTCGCCGCGGTGCTCGCCTGCTTCACGTTCCCGCTTCGCGCCCGCGCGCTGCTCTGGCTGGCCGCGCTCGTCTCCGTCCCGCTGCTCGAGCCCTGGCGCGCCCCCGCGCTGCTCGCCGGCGCGCTCGCCGGCTACGCGTTCTTCACCGTCGGCCTCTGGGGCTCGATCTACTACCACCTCCGCACCGGCGCTCCCTGGACCAACTTCCTACGCTTCTGGCGGCTCGTCCTCACGAACTCCGATCCCACCAGCGGCAACGCGCTCGAGCAGGTGCCGAAGCTGCTGATGTCGCTCAGCGCGGGCGCCCTGCTCGCCGAGGACCCGGGCCTCGGGTCCGTCGCGCGCATAGCCGCAGCCGGGGCCGTGGCGGCCGCCCTCGGGACGATCGCGTGGCGCCGCTTCGCCGCGCGCCGCCTGCCGAGCTACCCGGAGCGCCGCGCCGTCTCCGCGCCGCCGCGGCGCGGCATCGCCCGGCGCGTCTACGTGATCGTCGTCGATGGCTGCAACCGCGCTCGTCTCTGGCAGGCGCACACGCCCGTGATGGACCGCCTCGCCCGCGAGGGGACCGAGTTCCTCTCGGTCGACCCGGCCTACCCGGCGCGCACGGTCGTGTGCTTCTCCTCGATGCTCACCGGCGCCACGCCGGCCGAGCACGGCATGCGCTCCAACTTCGCGCCGCGGCTCGGCGTGCAGCGCGAGTCGATCTTCGACGTGCTCGACCGGCGCGGCCGCTCGGGCCGGCTGGTCGGGATCGCGCACCTGCTCGACCCGTTCGGCGAGGAGGTGGTGCGCGCCGTTACCTCTGTCCAGCCCACGCACCGGATCGACCGCTCCCTCTGCGCCGAGGCCCGCCGCGTGGTCGAGGAGGAGGACCCCGACCTGCTGGTGCTTCAGCTGCTCGCCGCCGACCAGCTCGGCCACGTGCGCGGCACGCGCAGCCCCGAGTACCTCGACCAGCTCGCCGAGACCGACCGCCACGTGGGCGACTTCCTCGCATTCCTGGGGGAGCTCGGCCGCCTGGACGGCGCCACCGTGATCCTGATGGCCGACCACGGCCAGGGCCGCGGCATCGGCGGGCACGGCCACCTCGACTGGGGCGAGAGCCCCGTGCCGTTCGTCGTCTGGGGCGAGGGCGCGGCGCCCGGCGCGATAGACGCACAGCCGCGCTCGGTGCTCGAGCTGGCGCAGACGATCGCCGCGCTGCTCGGAGTCGAGCCGCCTGCCGCCGCGCGCGGCCGGCCGCTGCTGCCGGCGGCGAGCGGCGCGAAGGAGGCGAGCCGCCGCGCGCACGCCGCCGACCGCCGCGCGGACACCGCCAAGCCACTGAGCGGCCGCTGCGCCGCCATCGTCGTCGCCCGCGACGAGGCCCCAGCGGTCGGCGGCGTGCTCGAGAACCTGCCGGCCGAGGCGTGCGGGATGCCGGTCGACGTGTTGCTGATAGACGACGGCTCGCGCGACGACACCGCCGCCATCGCCCGCGCGCACGGCGCGCGGGTCGTCTCCCACGACGAGCCAAGAGGGCTCGGCGCCGCCCTGCGCACCGGTCTCGACACCGCGCGCGCGGAGGGATACGCCGCGGCCGTCTACCTCGACGGCGACGGCGAGTACGACCCCGCCGACCTCCCGCGCGTGCTCGACCCGGTCGCGCGCGGCCGCGCCGACTACGTGCTCGGCTCGCGCTTCCTCGGCGACGCCCGCGACGGCATGAGCAGGCACCGCGCGCTCGCCAACCGCTCCGCGAGCGCGCTGCTCGGCACGGCCATGAAGACCGTGATCAGCGACGGCCAGACCGGCTACCGCGCCTTCTCGGCGCGCGCGCTCGCGGCCGCCCGCATCCGCCACGACTACAACTACGCCCAGGTGCTGACGCTCTCGCTCTGGGGCGCCGGCATCCTGCCGGTGGAGGTGCCGATCTCCTACCGCCGCCGCACCACCGGCCGCTCCTTCGTGCGCTACCCCGAGTACCTCGCGCGCGTGGCGCCCGCGGCCTGGCGCGAATGGCGCGCCTCCCAGGCGACGAGGAGGGCGAGCGCGAGGGCGACGAGCGCGGCGAGCGCGAAGGGCCACACGCTGCCGGGGTCGAACAGCGGGAACGCACGGACGAGCGGCCCGAACGGGGCGTCGGGCCGGTCGGTGACGAGCGCGCCGCCCGAGAACCGGACGTCGATGTAGAGCCACACCGAGCCGGCAAGGGTCAGCGCCGAGAGGGCGGTCCCGACGCGCGGAAGGTGGCGCAGCCCCCACGCCATCAGCGGAATCGCCATCGGCAGCGCGGCCAGCATGTGCCGGCCGGGGAACCAGAAGCCGAACATCGTGGGCGCCAGGAAGGCCGCCACGAACAGCTGCACGGCGAGCACGCACGCGCACAGCCCGGCGGTCAGCTCGACCCTGCGCATGTCCGGGACGGCGCGGGCGAGCCGGTCGCGGTGGGAGCGCCACAGGTACCAGAGCCCGGCGAACACGAGCGCGAGCGCGGGGACCCAGCGCAGCAGCCCGTACCCGCGGTCGAGGAAGAGCGCGACCAGCCGGTAGGAGCGCTCCACGTAGCCGGCGGGGAACGAGGCGTCGGTGGCCGACTCGCCCGCGAAGTCGGCCGAGTACGGCGTGGGGCCGCCGTAGAGCGCCTCGTTGATGGCCACGAAGAGCGCCACGCTGAACAGCGCGACCTCCACGGACCCGACCGCCAGCGTGCCGCGCCGCGCGCGCAGGAGCGAACGCACGGCGAGCGCGCCGATCATCAGCCCGGCGAGCACGAACTTGGTGCCGAGCCACGGCAGCGCGCCGAGCAGGACGAAGCAGGCGAACGCCTCGCGCCGGCGCACCCGTTCCGACAGCCGCAGCGCGAGCAGCGCCGCCCCCGCGAGCGCCGCGCCCGCGCTCAGCTCGGGGTACACCGCCGTCCCGTACGCGATGAACGGCGGCGAGAGGCCGAGCGTCGCGGCCGCTCCGATCGCCCACGGGTCCGGCACCACCCGCAGCGCAAGCCGGTAGCCGAGCACGACCGCGAGCGCGGCGATCGCCGCGAGGAACAGCTCCACGCCGGTCGGCCCCGCGACCGCGTAGGCGGGCGCGATCAGCAGCGGGAAGCCGGCCCCGTGCGGCTCGTTGATGGCGCCGTCGGTCGGCTTGCCGTGCACGTCGAGCGTGTACGGATAGAAGTCCGCGTAGGCGCGGGTGGCGTACTCGTCGTAAACGTCGAGGTTGTGGTCGTGCACGATCGACTCGGCGGCGAGCAGGTAGTGCGGCTCGTCGCCGCCGTACTCGGACGCGCCGAACGCGTGCAGCCCGACGGTGGCCGCGTAGGCCCCGAAGAGGACCAGCCAGAGGGCGATGGTTCGTCGCACCGGTGCGAGCGTGCTACCACACCGGCTGGATGAAGTTCTACGTCGAGCCATCGCCGGCCGGCGGCTACTGGGTCCGGCTCGAGGGAAACCCCGCGCCGATCTCGCGCCACGACACCGAGGAGGAGGCCGTCTCGCGCGCCGCCGCGTACGCGCGCGGGAGCGGCGGCACCACCGAGGAGGCACAGCTGCGCGACGGCTCACGCGTGCTGGTCCGGCCGATCCGTCCCGAGGACAAGGGCCTGCTCGCCGACGGGTTCGCGCACCTGAGCGACGAGTCGCGCTACCGGCGCTTCCTCGGCTTCAAGAAGCAGCTCGCGGTCGACGAGCTCGCCTACCTGACTGAGGTGGACCACCGCGACCACGAGGCGCTCTTCGCGATCGACCCGGCCACCGGCGACGCCGTCGGCGTCGCGCGCTTCGTGCGCCTGCAGTCGAGACCGCACCTGGCCGAGGCGGCGGTCGTCATAGCCGACGAGTGGCAGGGACGGGGGCTCGGCACCGCCCTCGTCAAGCGCCTGGCGGAGCGCGCGCGAGAGGAGGGGATCACCGCGTTCACCGCGACCGTGCTGACGAGCAACCGCCACATGCTCGACGTGTTCGCGCGCGTCGGCGAGGTACGCGTGACCGGCCGCGAGGGTCCGACCGAGGAGGTCGAGGTAATGCTGCCGACGGAGCCCGAGCCGCTGCGGGAGGCGCTGCGGGCGACGGCGATTGACCCGCCGGGAGGCGGCGGTTAGCGTCTCGCCACCCGCCCGAGAGGAGCGTCTCATGGCCGAGACGACCCAAGTCGCAACCGAGCTCGATCCCGCCTGGGTCGAGGACTTCGTACAGCAGTGGGCCGCCGCCTGGAACTCGCACCGGCCCGACCGCCTGCTCGCGCTGATGACCGAGGACATCGTCTACGACGACAGCGCCTGGCCGCACACCATGCGCGGCCACGCCGACGTGCGCGGCTTCCTCGAGTCCGCCTGGACCGCGTTCCCCGACCTGCGCTTCGAGGAGAGCGAGGGCCCCTACATCGCCCCTGGGCAGCCGAAGGCCGCGTTCCAGTGGATCGGCAAGGCGACCCACACCGGGCCGCTCAACCCGCCCGGCCTGGCGCCCACCGGGCGCTCCATCGAGTTCCCCGGCGCGGACTTCCACGAGTACCGCGACGGCCGCGTCTGCCGGCTGACGATCGTGTTCGACATGACCGACGTGTCGCGGCAGCTGGGGCTGATGCCGAAGCCGGGCTCGCGGATGGAGAAGATGGGCGCGGCCGCGCAGCGGCTCGGCATGAAGGTGCGGCGCCGGTAGGCGCTTACCGCCTGTCTCAGAACCTCTCGCGGCCGGAGGGGGCCGTCTCGCGGCGCCAGATCGCCACCCGCGATGCTCGCCGATGCTTCCGGCATCGACTGCGCTCGCGTGCGGCGCCTGGCATCCGCGATCCGGCCCCCTCCGACCACGATCGGGTTCTGAGACAGGCGCTCAGCAGCCCAGCGCGCGGGCGATCACCATCTGCTGGACCTCGTCGGTGCCCTCGCCGATGGTGAGGATCTTGGCGTCTCGGTAGAAGCGACAGACGGGGTACTCCTCGATGTAGCCGTAGCCGCCGTGGATCTGTACGGCCTCCTCCGAGGCGCGCACCGCCAGCCGCCCGGTCTTGAGCTTGGCCTGCGCCGCGGTCAGGCTGAAGTTGCGGCCGGCGTCCTTCTCGCGCGCGGACTTGTAGGTGAGCAGCCGCGCCGCCTCGATCTCGGTCGAGAGGTCGGCGAGCTTGGCCTGGATCGCCTGATACTTGGCGATCGGCTGCCCGAACGCGATCCGCTCCTTGGCATAGGCGAGCGCCTCGTCGAGGGCGCCCTGCGCGAGGCCCACACCCATCGCGGACACGCCGATGCGGCCGCCGTCGAGCGTCTGCAGGAACTGCTTGAAGCCCGCCCCGCGCATGCCGACCAGGCTGTCCGCCGGGACGCGGCAGTCCTCGAAGCTGAGCGGCCGCGTATCGGACGCGTTCCAGCCCATCTTGCGATACGCCTCGCCGATCTCGTAGCCCGGCGTGCCGTTCGGGACGAGGATGTTCGAGACCTCGTCGTCGCCGGTGCGCGCGGTGATCGTGACGAAGCCGCTGATGTCGGTGCCGCTGTTGGTGATGAACTGCTTGGCGCCGTCGATCACCCACTCGCCGTCCTCGAGCCGCGCGCGCGTGCGGGTGTTGCCGGCGTCGCTGCCGGCCTCGGGCTCTGTCAGCCCGAAGGCGGCGAGCCTCTCGCCCGAGCAGAGCAGCGGCAGCCACTCGTCCTTCTGCTCGTCGGAGCCGAACTGGTAGACCGGCCAGGTGCCGAGGCTCGTGTGCGCGGCGACGGTGATGGCGACGCTCGAGTCGACGCGCGCGAGCTCCTCGATCGCGATCGCGTAGGCGAGGTTGTCGGCGCCGCCGCCGCCGTACCGCTCGGGGTAGGGGATGCCCATCAGGCCGAGCTCGCCGAGCTTGCCGACGATCTCGTAGGGGAAGCTCTTGGTGCGGTCGAGCTCCTCGGCGACCGGCCTCACCTCGCCGTCGGCGAAGTCGCGGACGAGCCGGCGGATGTCCTGCTGCTCGTCGGTGAGATCGAAGTCCATGGGCTGCGTGATGCTATCGGCGCCGAATCCGGGTAACTGGTCTAGACCAGTGTGCTAGCGTGCCGAGGACGGGCACCGTGACGAGGAGGCAGTTGATGATGGGTCGGACCACGCTGAGAGCGCTCGCCGCCTTCACGGCGGTTCTGCTGGCCGCGACCGGGGTCGCGGCGTGCGGCGGCGACGACGACGACAACGGCGGCGGCGGAGGCGGAGGCGGCGGTCCGAAGATCGCGCTGCTCCTGCCGGAGACGAAAACCACCCGCTACGAGGAGCAGGATAAGCCGAACTTCGAGCGGCACGTGAAGGAGCTCTGCTCGAGCTGCGAGGTGATCTACGCGAACGCCAACCAGGATCCGGCCAAGCAGCAGCAGCAGGCCGAGGCCGCGATCACGCAGGGCGCCAAGGTGATCGTGATCAGCTCCGTGGACGTGAAGTCGGCGGGCGCGATCGTCCAGCGCGCCAAGCAGTCCGACGTCAAGGTGATCGCCTATGGCCGTCTGATCCCGGACGCGCCGATCGACTACTACGTCTCGATCGACCCCTTCAAGGTCGGCCAGCAGCAGGCCGAGGTGCAGATGGAGGCGATCAAGAAGGCCGGCAAGTCGAGCCCGAAGGTCGTGATGATCAACGGCGCCCCGACCGACTCGAACGCGAAGCCCTACAAGGACGGCGCGACCAGCGTGCTGAAGAAGGACGGCGCGCAGATCGTCAAGAGCTTCGACACGCCCGACTGGAGCCCCGACAAGGCCCAGCAGGAGATGGAGCAGACGATCACCGCGCTCGGCAACAACGGTTTCGACGCGGTCTACGTCGCAAACGACGGCATGGCCGGCGGTGCGATCGCGGCGCTCAAGGGCGCCCAGATCGACCCGTCCACGCGGTTCGTGACGGGGCAGGACGCGGAGCTTGCCGGGGTCCAGCGGATCCTGGTCGGCCAGCAGCTGATGACCGTGTACCAGCCGATCATCCAGATCGCCGAGACGGCTGCCGAGATGGCGGTGCCGCTCGCGCAGGGCAAGTCGGTGCCGTCCGACGTGGCGCCCGACAAGGTCGACAACGGCCAGGGCGAGATCCCGTCGGCGCTGCTCGACACGGTCGCGATCCGGCCGGAGAACGTCCAGGACCCGCTCGTCAAGGAGGGCTTCCTCAAGGCCAGCGACATCTGCACCGGGCCGTACAAGGAGGCGTGCGAGAAGTACGGAGTGCAGTGACGGCGCTTGCCGTCGACGCCGGGCAAACCGAGATCAGGACCGCGCTCGGCGACGGGCTGACCGCGAGCGCGCCCGGCGTGCAGCGGATGGACGCCGCGAACGTGGGACCCGACGCGGTCGCGGCGGCGCTGCTCGCCGCGGTCGCCGCTCTCGGCCCGCTCGCCGAGCCGCCCGAGTCGGTCGGGGTCGGGCTGTCCGGGTTCGAGGCGGCCGGCGAGGGCGACCTGCGCAAGGTCGAGCATGCGCTGCGCCGCAGCGTCGGCGCCTCGCGGATCGCGATCGCGAGCGACGGGGTCACGGCGCTGCTCGGCGCCCTCGGCGACCGGCCGGGCGCGGTCGTGGCCGCGGGGACCGGCACGATCGTGGTGGCGCGCGGCGCCCACGGCTGGGCGAAGGTGGACGGCTGGGGCTCCCTGCTGGGCGACGACGGCAGCGGCTTCGCGATCGGCAGGGCCGGGCTGCAGGCGGCGCTGCGGGAGATCGACGGCCGCGGCGGCTCCAAGGCGCTGCTGCAAGCTGCGGAGGCGCGCTTCGGCGAGGCCGAGCGAATGTCCGAGACCGTCCACCGCTCGGAGGTGCCCACGCGCACCGTCGCGAGCTTCGCGCTCGACGTCGCCCGGGTGGCGGAGGGTGGCGACGAGACGGCGATCGCGATCCTCGCCGACGCGGCGCGCGAGCTGGCGATCTCCGCCTGCGCCGCGCTGGCGCAGGTGTTC
Source organism: Thermoleophilaceae bacterium (assembly GCA_036407035.1). Lineage (GTDB taxonomy): Bacteria > Actinomycetota > Thermoleophilia > Solirubrobacterales > Thermoleophilaceae > JACVRW01. Next base: position 8,819 of record DASXAA010000184.1, read on the forward strand.
CCGCCGGGCGAGCAGGCGGCGGTCTCCTGGGCGGGCAACGTCTTCCGCGCCGGCGCGCTGCTCCGGGACCCGTTCCAGCGCGAGCTGCGCGCCCGCCGGCCGGCCGTGGAAGTTGTGGAGCCCGCCGCGGACGCGCTCGCGGGCGCGGCGCTGCTGGCGGAACGCGCCGAGGCGCTTCCGTTCGACGCGCGCCTCTTGTGGAGGGCGGCGTGAGTGCCTTCGACCGGCTGCGCGGCGGCCTGGTCGTCTCGGTGCAGGCGCCGCCCGACAGCCCCCTGGGCGGTCCCGGGACGATGGCCGCGATCGCGCGCGCCGCCGAGGCGGGCGGCGCGGTCGGGATCCGCGCCGAGGGCCCTGACGACGTGGCCGCGATCGGAGAGACTGTCTCCGTGCCTGTGATCGGGCTGCGAAAGCGCGACCACCCGCGCTCGCCGGTGCGCATCACGCCCAGCGTCGAGGACGCCCGCGAGATCGTCGCGGCCGGCGCCGACATCCTCGCCGTCGACGCCACGATGCGCGCCCGGCCCGACGGCAGCTCCACGCCCGAGTTCATCGCCGCGCTCGCCGAGCTCGGCGTGCCGGTGCTCGCCGACGTCGACTCGTTCTGCGCCGGCGTGGCGGCGCGCGAGGCGGGTGCGCACGCTGTCGCCACCACGCTGTCGGGATACACGGGCGACGGCCCCGTGCCGGCCGAACCGGACGTGGAGCTGGTGGGCCGGCTCGCCGGCGCGCTCGACTGCCCGGTGATCGCTGAGGGACGGTACGGCTCCTGCGACACGGTGCGCGCCGCCCTGAGCCGCGGCGCGTTCGCCGTGGTGGTCGGCACGGCCATCACTGACCCCTTCACGCTGACCCGCCGCTTCGTCGCGGCCCTCGATGGCGCGGCCGGCTGACCGCCACGTGCTGCCCAAGCGGCTGCCGGGTGGCGAGCCCAAGGGCCAGGCGCTGCGCGAGATACTCGAGGGGCTACTGGCGAGCCTCGAGCCGGGCTCGTCGCTGCCGTCCGAACGCGAGCTGGCGGAGCGGTTCGGGCTGGCGCGGATGACGGTCCGCGGCGAGGTCGACCGGCTGGTGGCCGAGGGGCTCGTCTACCGCCTGCACGGGCGCGGCACGTTCGTCGCCGAGCCGCGGGTGGCCCAGGAGCTGACGTTCAGCTCGTTCACCGAGGACATGCGCGCGCGCGGCATGAAGCCCGGGTCGGTGGTGCGGGCGAGCGAGACGATCGAGGCCGACGGGTTCCTGGCCGGCGCCCTCGAGCTGGCGCCGGGCGCGCCGGTCCTGCGGGTGGACCGCGTCCGGACCGCCGACGGCGAGCCGATGGCGCTCGAGCAGGCGTTCCTGCCGGTCGAGCGGCTGCCGGGGATCGACCAGGTGGACTTCGAGCAGGCGTCGTTGTTCGAGGTGCTCGACGAGCGCTTCGGCGTGAGGATGCGCGAGGCCGACCAGCGCGTGGTGGCGACCGCGATCGACGAGGACGACGCCGCCGCGCTCGACGCGGACGACGGGATGGCCGGGCTGCAGTTCCACACCCTCGCCCGGGACACCGACGGCCGGCCCGCCTACTACGCGGTCTCGCTCTATCGCGGCGACCGCTACGAGGTGGCACTGCGCCAGCGCAGGGAGGCGGTGTGAGCGGCGGCGAGCGGATGGTCGCCGACATGTCGGCGCAGCCGGAGGTGCTGGCGCGCCTCGCGGCGCGGCGGGCCGATCTGCACGCCGACGTGGCGCGCCTCGGCGCCCCGCGGGGGATCGTGATCGTGGCGCGCGGGTCGTCCGACTACGCGGCGATCTTCGGCCGCTACCTGCTCGAGGCCGCGACCGGCATGCCGGTCGCCCTGGCCGCCCCGAGCCTGGAGACCCTCTACGGCGTGCGGCCGCGCGTGGAGGGCTGGCTGGCGGTCGGGGTGAGCCAGTCGGGGCGCACGCCCGAGATCGCCACCGTGCTGGAGGGCTACAAGCGCGGCGGCGCCTCGACGATCGCGGTCACCAACGACGCCGTCAGCCCGCTGGCGCAGGGCGCCGACGTGGCCGTCTCGCTGGAGGCGGGCGAGGAGGGCGCGGTGCCGGCCACCAAGACGATGACCGGCCAGGTGGCGGCGATGGCGCTGATCGCGGAGGCGCTGGGCCCGGTGCCGTTCTCCGACTCCGACTGGGAGCGGCTGCCCGAGACCGTCGGCTCGGTGCTCGCGGACGCGGCGCCGGGCGCGCGGGCGGCGGCCGCGCTCGGCGACGCGGACGAGCTGATCTGCGTGGCGCGCGGATACCTGATGTGCGTGGCGCTCGAGGCGGCGCTCAAGCTGCGCGAGGCGACCGGGATCCGCGCCGAGGGGTGGTCCGCTGCGGACTTCCGCCACGGTCCGGTGACGGTCGCGCGCGGCGACCTGCCGCTGCTCGCGGTCAGCACCGCCGGCCCGGCCGCGGAGGACGTGGCGGAGCTGGCCGAGCGCCTGGAGTCCGCGGGGACGCAGGTGCTGCGGCTGTCAGACGCCGCCGGCGCCGACCTCCCGTTCCCGGCCGGGCTCGCCGAGCCGCTGGCCGCCATCCCCGCGATCGTGCGGGCGCAGCAGCTCGCGCTCGAGCTGGCGCGGCGCCGGGGCGTGGACCCGGACGAGCCGCCTGGGCTGGCGAAGGTGACGGCGACCGAGTAGCCGGTCAGCCCGCGAAGGCCTCGGCCCCGCGGACCAGCGTGCGCGTCACCTGGAGCTCGTCGTCCAGCACCGCGAGGCTCGCGGGCGCGCCCGGGCGCAGCGCGCCGAGGTCGTCGCGCCCCAGGAGCGCCGCCGGCGCGGTGGACGCGGCATGCACGGCGTCGGGCAGCTCGGCGCCGCACTCGACCAGGTTGCGCACCCCCTCGTCCATCGACGTGATGCTGCCGGCGATCGTGCCGTCGGCGAGCCGGACCACGCCGTCCTCCACGCGCACCCGCCGGTTGCCGAGCCGGTACTCGCCGGGGCCGAGCGTGGCCGCCTCGATCGCGTCGGTCACGAGGCAGAAGCGACGGCCGGCCGCGAGGAACGCGAGGTAGGCCGTCTCGGGTGCGAGGTGCACGCCGTCGACGATCGCCTGCACCCACACATCCGGCCGCACGAGCGCCACGCCCCCGAGCCCGGGGTCGCGCGGCGCCCAGCGCCGGTGCGCGTTGTGCACGTGCGTGATCGCCCTGGCGCCGCGGTCGTAGGCCGCGTGGGCGGTCGGGGCGTCGGCGTCGGAGTGGCCGCACGACACCATCACGCCGCGACCGGTGAGCAGCTCCACGAGCTCGAATCCTTCGGGCAGCTCGGGGGCGAGCGTCATCGTCGTCACGGGACCGAGCTCGCAGAGGCGCGCGGCCAACGAGAGGTCGGGCGCGAGCAGGCAGGCGGGATCGTGGGCCCCCGCCCACACCGGCGACAGGAAGGGCCCCTCGAGGTGCACGCCGAGCAGCTCCGGCAGGCCGTCCGGGACGCCCTGCGCTGCGACCTCGAGCGCGGGCGGGTAGGCGTCGCGGGCCGAGGAGACGAAGGTCGCCTGGAAGGCCACGACCCCGGTCGCGGCCATCGCCGCGGCCGCGCGCGCGTAGCCCTCCGGGTCGGTCTCGAGGAAGTCGACGCCGGCGAAGCCGTTGATGTGGGCGTCGACGAAACCCGGCACCGCGAGACCGGCGCGACCGGCCGGCTGCACGCCCACGGCCGCGACCGTCCCGTCCTCGATTGTCACGTCGCCGTCGACGAGCTCGCCGTCGACGAGCGCGGCCCTCACGCCCAGTCGCAAGATGTCCTCACTGGTCTAGACCACCCACGAGTCTAAGGGCCTATGCCGGTTGGGGTGCGTCCGGGGCGTTCCAGGGCCGAGCTGGGCGACGGCCGCGGCGAGCCGATACCGGAGGTATCGGTGATGGCGCGGGTGGCGATCCAGCGACGGCCCTGGGACGCATCCGGGCGTGCATCCAACCGGGATGGGCCCTGAGCGCTCGGACCGCGGGACCCCAGAGCGCCCGCTTATGGTGAAATCTCCCTGCGCAACATCCATTCAGACGCGGGGAGGGTTTGATGGTGAAGGGGAGTGCCACCGGCGCGGTTGCGGCGGCAGCGATGCTGCTGGCAGCCGGCCCGGCGACGGCCGCCGACGAGCCGCCCGGGAACGTGGGAGCGGGCCTGCGCGAGCTGATGCAGCCGGCGCCCAAGCGGGACGGCTTCCGGGTCGCGACGAGCAAGCTCGTGATCCGGGACAGGGCGGGCCGCGTGCTCGTGGACGTGTACGCGCGCGACGACGCGTCGCTGTCGAGGGTGCGCACGCGCACGCGCGCGCAGGGCCTGCGGGTACTGGCGCGCGACTCGGGCGCCGGCGCGCTCGAGGGCTTCGTCGCGGTCGGCAACGTGGATGACGTCGCGGCGACGAGGGGCGTCGCCTCGGTGGCGGCGGTGCTGCGGCCGCACGTGGACGTGGGCGCCGCGACGACGCAGGGCGTGGCCGCCCAGCGGATCGACCGCATCGACCGCAAAACCGACGGCAAGGGCATCACGGTCGGCGCGCTGTCCGACTCGTTCGACAACGCGACCGAGGACATCTTCGGCAACCCGCTGACGATCCACGCCAAGCAGGACGTCCGCACGGGCGACCTGCCGAAGCACGTGACCGTGATCGAGGACGACGAGGGCCTGGACGAGGGCCGCGCCATGCTCCAGATCGTCCACGACATCGCGCCGCGGGCGCGGGAGTGCTTCGCGACGGCCAACACGGGCCAGGTCGGATTCGCCGACAACATCCGGCGGCTCGCCGACCCGCGCGGCCGGTGTGGCGCCGACGTGATCGTCGACGACGTGCACTACTTCGCAGAGCCGATGTTCAGCGACGGCATCGTCGGGGACGCGGTCGACGAGGTCGCGGCGAGGGGCGTGCACTACTTCTCCTCGGCCGGCAACGGGTCGGACCAGCAGTCGTACGCCGCGCCGCTCCGGATCGTGTCGCCGCAGAACGCGACGGCGGGCACCAACATCAAGCTGGCGGGGGTCGATCCGGCGCTCTACTCGGGCGGGTTCCAGGACTTCGATCCGGGGAGCGGGACCGACATCGCGCAGAACATGTCCGCGCGCGGGCTCTCGATCATGAGCTTCCAGTGGGATGACCCGTTCGACCCGAACGGGCCCGACCTGGGCGACCCGCTGGTGTCGGCGTCGGGCGAGCTGACCGCCGGCGAGGAGGAGGACGATTACACGTTCCAGGGCACGGGCGGGCAGACGATCCTCGCGGTCGTCGACGGCGTGCCGTCGGGCAGCACCGACGTGGTCATCGAGCTGCGCGACGCCGCCGGCAACGTGCTGGTCGGCCCGATCGACACCGGCACGAGCCCGGAGCAGATCGTCGCGACGCTGCCGGCAGACGGCACCTACACGCTCGCCGTGATGCCGTTCGAGGACGCGACCGGTCCGTACACGGTGGACGTGCGGCCGGTGCTGAGCGAGACGCGCACGACCACCGACCTGAACGTGCTGCTGTTCAACGCCAACGGCAACTTCCTCGGCGCGTTCGCCGACATGAACCGGATCAGCGGCCAGCCGCTCGAGGTGCCGGCGTTCGTGTTCAACGGGCCGATGCAGCTGGTGATCTCGAAGGCGGGCACGGGCGGCAACGCGACCCAGATCCGCTACGGCATGTTCGACGAGCTCCAGTACGACGAGTACAACGCTCCGTTCTCGCCGTCGGTCTTCGGCCACTCGCTGGCACGCGGGGCGACGGCGGTCGCGGCCTACGACCCGTTCCGGCCGCTCCTGCCGGAGGAGTTCACGTCGGTCGGGGGCGACCTGCCGGTCTACTGGGACTCGCAGGGCAACCCCTACCGGCGGCCGAGCATCCGGCGCGTGCCGCAGGTGGCGGCGACGAACGGCGGCAACACCACGTTCTTCGTCTCCGATACCCCCGCCGACCCCGACTCGCTGCCGAACTTCTTCGGCACGAGCGCGTCGGCGCCGCACGCGGCGGGGATCGCGGCGCTGATGCTGGACGCGCGCGGCGGGCCGCGCTCGATGGGCCCGGGCGCGCTGCGGGCGCGGCTCGAGGACAGCACGTTCCGGCACGACCTCGACCAGCAGCACGCGTCGGGCGGGGGCGGCGGGCTGTCGATCTCGGCCGACGGCGACCAGGGGAACGAGAACGCCACCACGCCGGGGGCGATGGACGACCGCTCGTTCTTCCGCGTGAGCTACGACGGCCCGGGCTCGGTGGTGCGGCTCACGTTCGACGGTGCGACCGCCAACCCGTCCGGGCTGCCCGGCCCGGGCGCGCGATCGGCCGGGATCGTGTTCGATCCGCGGCCGTTCCTGGGGCCGCCGTTCGGGAACCAGCCGGGGCTGTTCCTGCAGGGGTTCCCGTTCACGGTCGGCTCGCTCAGTGGCGGGCTGTCGCCGTCCGACGTGACGGCCTCGTTCTCGCGGCCGGGCGTCGGCGACGCCACCTCCGATCAGTTCCAGCGGATGACGCTCTCGTTCGCGCCCGGATCGATGCGCGCCGGGCGGGCACTGTCGTTCGGGATCGACCGCGACGACGCGGTCACGCCGTACCCGGAGGCGCGCGACGGCAACGGAGCCGACGAGCTGGGCGGGATCGCGCTCTACCCCGAGCGGGCGGTGCTCGACTCGGGGCTCGGCTACACCGCCGAGCTGTCGGACGGGAACGTGCTGCGCGGGCAGCTGCAGAACCGGATCGGCCGCGGATGGACGCCGGTCGACGGATACGGCCTGATCGACGCGGAGGAGGCCGTCGAGGGCCGCTGACCTGGTGCGCGGGCGCCGGCTGCCTTCGGCGGCGCCCGCGCCCGCCTACGGGCGCGCCGCCCGGCCTATCCGTCCGCCGACCCCTCGGACTTGATGATCGAGAAGAACTCGCCCGTCGGCCCCGTGACGGCGGCGAAGCGACCGACGTTCGGGATGTCCGTCGGCCCGGTGATGACGTTGCCGCCGAGCTCCTTGGCCCTGGCGGCGGTGGCGTCGGTGTCGTCGACCGCGAAGTACACGCCCCAGTAGGACGGCACCTCCGGCGGGAACTGGTCGCCCATCGCCATCATGCCGCCGATCGGGCGATCACCGATCATCCAGAGGGTGTACGGCATGCCGCCGAAGTCCTGCACGTCCGGCCTCCAGCCGAAGACGCTCGGATAGAACGTGGTGGCGGACTCGGGATCGCGCGTGGCGAGCTCGTTCCAGTTGAGCGTCCCCGGCTCGTTGACCAGCTCGGCGCCGCGATGGTCACCCGGCTGCCAGACGCCGAAGACGGCGCCCGCGGGGTCGGCGAAGATGGCCATCCGGCCGGCGGTCATCACGTCCATCGGCTCCACGAACACCTGACCGCCGGCGTCGCGAACCTTGCCCGCGGTGTCGTCGGCGCTCTCGACCGCCACGTAGGTCGTCCAGACCGGAGGCTGCCCCTCCTGCATGATCGGCCCGAGGCCGGCGACCATCTTGCCGTCCTTGGTGAACATCCGGTAGCCGCCGGTGTCCTCCCCCGGCGCGGGGTCCATGGTGTCCCAGCCGAAGAGCCCGCCATAGAACGAGGCCGAGGCGTCGGTGTCAGGGGATGCGAGATCGACCCACGAAGGGGTCCCGGGTGCGTAATCAGCCATGAGCCGAAACTACCGAAAGCCGGTGGTGCGGTCGAGGCAGACGAGGTAGGTCTTGACGGGCTTGTTGCGCGCCGGTTCGTTGTCGAACCGCCAGCGGGCGCCGCGGGTGCCGAGCGGCTGCGCCGAGACGAGCCGGATGTCGCGCGCCGGGGCGACCGAGAAGCCGGTGGAGACGCTGAACTCGGAGCGGCGGCAGCTGTGCTTCGCGGCCCTGCGCCGGCCCGCCTCGGAGAAGCGCGCGCGCCGCGTCCGGAACGTGTGGCGCTGCCCCGTCGTGGCGGTCTGACGGCGCTCGAGACAGCGGATGTGAAAGCGCCCACCGGCAGCGGCCGAACTCGCGTTCTCGAACTGGAGGACCCAGCCGTTGGCCGTGGGCGCGGCACGGGTCACCCGGAGCCGCCGCGCACCGGCACCTCGGCGCTCGACACCCCAGCCGGTCGGGACGAACCCGGGGTCGCAGGCAAGCGTGAAGAGCCTGGAAGTGCCCGCCGCGACCGACTCGAAGCCGGTATCGGCGGACATCACGTTGAGCCGAGCACCGCTGACGCCGGACGGCAGCCTGAGCCGGACGCAGCGAAGCACGGCCCTGGCGCGCCGGCTCCCCGAATCGCCACTGGCGACGAAGCGAAAGACCCAGCGACCCGGAGTGTCGCCGACGGGCTGGCTGTCGCGGGCAAGCGCGCCCGAGCCGAGCGGGACGGCCGACCCGTTGAGGGCGACCGCAGCGGCCGGGCAGCGAAGCGCGACGCTGGTGACGCCGCCGGCACGAACCGTCACCGTCTTCTGCACGGTGCTGGTGACGGGCGCAGCCGCCTCGGCAGCGGCGGGCACCGCGCCGAGCAGGAACAACGACGCGATCACCACCGCGAGCCTCCCCATGCGTTCGAACCTAGCACCGGGATTGCGTGCCGGCCAGGGCGCGGGGCGAGATCGGCTCGCTCCTCCCTTTCATTCGTGACATTGCTCAGCCGCTCATACCAAACCGGGATGTAAATCGGTATGCTCAACGGAGTGCCCTCACAGATCGCGATTCGCCTACCGGACGATCAGCTTGTGGCGATAGACGCAGCGGTCAGGGACGGCCGCTTCGAGAGCCGAGCGGCGGCCGTGCGGGCGGCGATCGACCGCCTCTTGGACGACGAGCGCAACCGCAAGATCGCGGAGCAATACCGGCGTGGCTACGGGGAGCAGCCGCAGGAGGATTGGGTCGGCGAGATGGGCCTCGCGGTCGGGTCCGAGCTGGTGCGCCGCGAACGCAAGGCGGCGCGGCGGCGCCGGTGAACCGAGGCGACGTCTACGATGTCGACTGGCCCGGCGCGGGGCGCCACCCGGCGGTGATCGTGACGCGCCAGGTCGCGATTCCTCTGCTCTCGAGCGTCACGGTCGCGTTCGTCACGAGCACGATCCGCGACCTCCCGACCGAGATCCCGCTGGGACCGGAACAGGGTCTGGACCACCCATGCGTCGCCAACTGCGACAACCTTCTCACCGTGCCGAAGCCGGCACTCGTCCACCACCGCGGCGCGCTGGGCCCGACAGAGCTGGATCGCCTTCGGGATGCACTGCGAATCGCGCTCGAGTTGGACTGACGGCTGCGCCCATTCGAGACGGACGCCGAGCCGGCGACTGACTGACCGCCGCTCGGCCGGATCAGCCTCTCCTGAAGACCACGTCGCTGTGCCACTCGAGCGCCTCCGGGCTCGGGCGGTCCGTTGCCGCTCGCGGCAAGGCAATCTCGCGACCGTCAAGCACGTAATAGGAGCGTCCGTTCGCGTAGTCGTCAGGCTGTACGGACGAATATGAGCGGCGTCCAGAACCGGCAAGGAGTGTTCGGTCGTCACTGCGCAGGCGCCGCAGCTCAGTCCCGGTTCGTCGGAGAGGTCGTATGAGCGGCCGCTGACGATGTTCCTTTTCCAATCGCGTGGGACGGGGACCCATTCGTCCGGCGCGAAGAAAGTGGGGAACGCGATCGCACACCGTTCGCCTGACCGAACACGTCCCACGCCATCCACAGCGGCAGGCGTGCGTACCGTGCGAACTGTCCGAACGGCTCACCGGGCGAAAGCGCCACGAACTGACCGCCGCCAGGACGCCAGAAGTTGACCTCCTCGAGTTCCGGCCTGGCGCGAAGGTGTTGGTACCACCCCTGATCAGTGACCGCGACGAAGCCCCTCACGAGCCCATTCTGGCCTGGGTTGGGTGGGGTAGCAACGAGGCCGGGGCAAGGAAATCGCGGCTACTCAGCGATCTACACCACCCGCCGCAGTCGCCTGCTCATCGCCCCGCCGCTCGCCTGGAATATCGAGCACAGCGCCTTGAAGCAGTTGTCCG
>DASXAA010000185.1:0-5594 GCA_036407035.1 Thermoleophilaceae bacterium
CCTCCGCGGCGCGGGCGGCGCCGCCGGCCTCCGGCGGCAGCACGACGACCGGCCGGCGCACGCCGGACAGCTCGGCGACGCGCTCGATCAGCTCCACCCAGCGCAGGTCGTGGCCGCCCAGCACGTAGCGCTCGCCGGGCACGCCCCGCTCCGCCGCGAGCAGGTGGCCGCGCGCCACGTCGCGGACGTCGGCCACGTTCGTCTCCCCGTCGACCACGGCGGGCAGCCGGCCGAGCAGGTAGCTGCCCACCATCCGATTGGAGGTCTGCCGGCCGCTCCCGCGATCCGGGGGCGGCCCGAACACGTAGGACGGGTTGACGATGACGACCTCCACCCCCAGGCGCGCGCCCGCCGCGAGCGCCTCGGCCTCGCCCTCGTGCTTGGAGTCCACGTAGGTCAGCCCGAGGCCGCCGCCGAGGTACGGGTCGTCCTCGGTCCCCGGCCGCCCGCGCGGCGCCGGGCCGATGCCGGCCACGCTGGAGGTGACGACCACGCGCCGCACGCCCTCCGCCGCGGCCGCCTCGACCGCGTTGCGCGGGCCCAGCGCGTTGACCTCCCACACGCGCTCGGGCGGCCGCGCGCCCACCACGCCGGCGGTGTGGAGCACGAGCTCGCAGCCCCTGAACGCCCTCCGCAGCGAGCCGCGGTCGAGCACGTCTGCCTTGACCGCCTCCGCCTCGAGAGAGCCGAGGCGGGCCTCGTCGCGGTACGTCACCCGCAGCTCGTGCCCGCCCTTCGACGCAAGTTCTGCGACCCAGCGGCCGATGAATCCCGTGGCCCCCGTTACGCAGGTCGTCACAACTTGCCGCTCAACGGGGTGTTCTGCGTTCGTACACTGCGAGATGGACCGTAACCCAATGCCCGCCCGCCGCCTCCTCCTCCTGGCCGTCCTGGCCCTGGCAGTGCTGACCGCGCCCGGAACCGCGGCGGCGGACGACTACGTGCCGGGCCAGGTGATCGTCAAGTACCGCGACGGGGCCACCGCGTCGGCGGCCAAGGCCGCGAAGAGCACCACCACGCTCCCGGGCGGCTCGAAGCAGCTCCACCTGCGGAGCGGCCACTCGGTCCGCGAGGCCGTGCGCGAGCTCCGCCGCGACCCGGACGTGGAGTACGCGGTGCCGAACATGGTCGCGCACGCCTCCTTCGTCCCGAACGACCCGGGCTTCGCCAAGTACCAGTGGAACTTCGCGGGGCCGCCCGGCTTCGGCATCAACATGCCGGAGGCCTGGGACCTGGCCGCCCAGCTGGGCGCGCCGGGCGCCCGCGGCGCGGTCGTCGCCGTGATCGACAGCGGCGTCGCCTACGAGAACCGCGGCCGGTACCGGCGCGCGCCCGACCTGCGCCGCCGCACGTTCGTCAAGGGCTACGACTTCATCGGCCACGACCGCCACCCGGACGACGTGTACGGCCACGGCACGCACGTGACCGGCACGCTCGCCCAGGCCACGAACAACGGCCTCGCGACCGCGGGCATCGCCTACAACGCGAGGATCATGCCGCTGCGCGTGCTCGACAGCGAGGGCAGCGGCGACTCCGCCGCCATCGCGCGCGCCATCCGGTACGCCGCGCGCCACCACGTGGACGTGATCAACCTGAGCCTCGAGTTCCCCTCCGACGTGCGGGCGAGCGAGATCCCGGAGGTGCTGTCGGCGCTGCGGTTCGCGAACCGCCGCGGCGTCGTGGTCGTGGCCGCCGCCGGCAATCAGGCCGACTCCACGGTCGCGTATCCCGCGCGCGCGGGCAGCGTCATCGCGGTGGGCGCCACCACGGTCAACGGCTGCGAGGCCGACTACTCGAACGCCGGACACGACATCGACGTGGTCGCGCCCGGCGGCGGGCTCGACGCCACGTCGGACGACCCGACCGACAGCGCGCGCTGCAACCACGACAACGGCCGCCCGATCTTCCAGCAGACCTTCACCCGCGGCGTGAGGCACTTCGGCCTGCCCTCCGACTACGAGGGCACCTCGATGGCGAGCCCGCACGTGGCCGGCATCGCGGCGCTCCTGATCGCGACCAAGCGACTCGGCCCGCACCCGTCGCCGGCCGCGGTCAAGGCGCGCATCGAGCAGACGGCCTCGCTGCACGACCTCGGCCCGCCCGGCTTCGACACACGCTACGGGTGGGGCCTCGTAGACGCGGCGGCCGCGCTTAGATGACTGATTCCACGGCCGCGTGTGCGCGGGGGCGCACGGGACCAAGCTGGGCGGGGGAAGCAGGGCGAAGCCGATACCCGGAGGTATCGGCGAGCCCGATGACCCCGATCCAGCGAAGGTAGCCGTGCGTCATCCGCGTGCGCGGGGTCGTGGAATCAGTCATCTCAGGTAGTCCGGATGATCATCACGCTGCACGGGGCGTGATGGGAGACCTTGTTCGGCACGCTGCCGAGCAGGAAGCGCTTCGCCCCCGTCATCCCCTTGTTGCCGACCACGATCAGGTCGGCGCCCTGCTCCTCGGCGACGTCGAGGATGGCGTCCGCGGGGTCGCCCTCGCGCGCGTGAACCTCCACCTCCAGCCCGGCGTCCTCCACGCCCTTCGCCGCCGCCGCCAGCGTGGTCTGCACGTCCTCGCGCGGGTTGACCATCCACTGGAGGTCCTCAGGGACCTCCGCGCGCTCCTCGCGCAGCCGCCCCTCGGGCACGGGCTCGTATGCGGACACAATGTGGACCTTGGCGCCCAGCTGCTTGGCCAGCTCCGTCGCCTGCCTGACCGCCTCGCCTGCCGTCTCGGAGCCGTCGGTGCCCACGACCATCGAGCCGAACAAACCCTCTCCTTCGCTCTGGTGCGGAATCGCGCGGATCATAAGCGGAGTCGCACCTGGCAGCCGACCTCGACTGCCGATAAGGTGTCAATGGCCCGATGACCAGACCAACTAAGTGTCTGGCGGTTGACGACCACCCGACGGTTCGCCAAGGACTCGCACTCCTTTTCGGGCAGACCGAGGACGTGGAGCTGGTCGGCACCGTCGAGAACGGCGAGCAGGTGCTCGACGCGATCGCGCGCACGGAACCCGAGGTGGTGATCGTGGACGTGCGCCTGCCCGGCATCGACGGCATCTCGGCCGTCAAGCGGATCGCGCAGGGCGCGCCGAACGTCAGGACCGTGATGTTCTCGGCCTACGGCGACAAGCGCCTGCTGTCCGACGCGATCGCCGCCGGCGCGCGCGGGTACGTCATGAAGGGCTCCCCGCCCGAGGACCTCCTGCGCGCGGTCCGCACGGTCTCGTCCGGGAAGCCGTTCGTGGACCCGTCGCTCTCGCCGGCGCTGCTGATGACCACCGGCAACGCCGACGCGCCGCTCTCGGAGCGCGAGCGCGAGATCCTCCAGCTGCTTGCCGAGGGCCTGCACACCGAGGAGGTCGCGCGCCGCATCGGGCTCAGCACCGAGACGGTCAAGTCGGACACGAAGCGGGCGATCATGAAGCTCGAGGCCGACACGCGCGTGCACGCCGTCGCCATCGCCCTCCGTCAGGCGATCATCGAGTAACTAACGTCTCCGGGGTGGAGCCGCTGCCCCGCTTCTGGATCGTCGTTCAGATCCTGATCGTGATCTTCGTGGTGATCGGGATGGTCATCGCGATCACGAAGCTGGCCTGATCTGCTTCGGCTCGGGCGCGTCGGCCTGCGGCTCGACCTCGGTCTCGGGCAGGCCGAGCTCGGCTCTTCGTCTTCGCCGGTCCGCTTCCTCGAGCGGCAGCACCCAGAACTCCTCGACCGAGATCACGATCAGGGACAGGATCGGGACGGCCACGAACAGGCCGACGAAACCGAACAGCTGCCCCACCACGATCACGCCGACCGCGATCACGGCCGGGTGGATGCGCACGGTCTGCGACATGACGAGCGGGATCGTCACGTTGCTCTCCACCTGCTGCACGGCGATGTAGACCGCCAGCACGACGAGCGCCTTGGTGGGCGACTCCGTCAGCGCGAACAGCGTCGGGGGGATCGCGCCGGCGATCGCTCCGAAGTACGGCACCACCACGAGCACCGCGGTGAGGACTGCGAAGAAGACCGCGAAGTCGAGGCCCACCAGCGTGAGCCCCAACCACAGGAGGACGCCGGTGACGAGCATGTCGATCACCACGCCCTTCATCCAGCCGATCCACGCGCCGCGCAGCCGCTCGACCACGTGCCGCACATGGGGCCGCCGCGAAGGCGGCGCGAGGCTGACGAGGCCGTCGACAAGGGGGTCGGGTCTGACCGCCATGTAGTACGCCGTGATCAGGATCAGCACGACGGCTGCAGTCACGCCGGCCACGCTCAGGCCGATCGAGGTGATCGGGCCGATCAGGCGATCCGGGTCGTCCGTGAACTTCTCGACGAAGTCCTGGACCTTGTCGCCGACCTCCCCCGGTTTGGCGCCGCTCCAGTCCTGCACCTTGCCCTCGAGGTCGTCGACGATGCGCGGCACGTCGTCCGCGAACTGCTTCGTCTCGTCGACGAACGGGCCGACCAGCAGGTAGACGAGCAGGGAGATCGCCGCCACACCGGCCAGCAGCGCGAGCAGCGCGCCGAGCGCCCGCGGCACGCGGTAGCGCTCGAGCCGCGTCGCCGCCGCCGACAGCGGGATCGCGATGATGACCGTCATCAGCACCGCCAGCATCAGCGTCACGAGCTGGCGGAACAGCAGGCCCAGCACCAGCAGGCCCGCCGCGAGGAGGACCGCGCGGTACACGACGTGGGAGGTGGTCCCTTCCCCGTTCATCCCCCCGGTTACGGTACCCGGCTCACCGGAGCGGAACGGGCGCCCGTGGGCGCCCGTCCGGTGCGTCTTCGGATGAGGCCGCGGTCCGTCTCAGGAGCGGCGCTCCAGGTCGGCCACGTCCTTGGCCTTCTCCTCGACCCGTTCCTGGGCCTCGGTCAGCTTCTCCTTCTCGATCCCCTTGCGCTCCTCCGTGCGGCCCTGCGAGCGGAGAGAGGGGTCGCCGGCGAGGTCGCCGGCCGCCTTCTTGGTCCTGCCCTTCAGCTTGTCGAAGATGCTCATGCGCTCAGTCCCTTCGCCATCGGGTTCCATTGGACGGCTACCCGAACGGGGACGGCCGGAAACGCCGGTACGGTCCGCGCGGTGACGAACGAGGAAGCGCACCGGCTGGCGCGGGAGAAGGGCGTGTCCGCGCCGCTCTACGCGATCGTGCGCGGCATCCTGGCGCCGATCCTGCGGCTGTACTTCCGCATGCGCGTGTCCGGCGCGGAGCACATCCCGCGCGAGGGCGCCGCGATCGTGGCGCCCAACCACAAGAGCTTCTGGGACTCGTTCTTCATCGGCGTCTGCACCCGGCGCCACCTGCGCTTCATGGCGAAGACCGAGCTGATCCAGGCACGCTACGGCAAGCTGCTGGTGCGGCTGGGGGCCTTCCCGGTCCGGCGCGGGCAGGCCGACGAGGACGCGCTCGAGACCGCCCGCGTGATCCTGCGCCAGGGCGGCCTCCTCGCACTGTTCCCGGAGGGCACGCGCGTGCGCGACCCGGAGCAGCTCGGCAACCCCAAGCGCGGCGCGGGGCGGCTGGCGCTCGAGACCGGCGCCCCGCTGGTGCCGGCGGCGATCACCGGGACGGAGCAGCTGTTCCTCGGCCCGCTGCCGAAGCCGAAGCG
>DASXAA010000186.1:0-87601 GCA_036407035.1 Thermoleophilaceae bacterium
ACCACGTCACCGGCAACCGCTTCGTCGACGGCGAATGGGACTACGGCCCGATCTTCGTCGACCACTGCTCCGCCGTCCAGGACTGGACCGACAACCGCATCGTCACCATCGACGCCAACTACAACATCACCTCACTCGGCAGGGCGGTCCAGTGCTGACCGGCCGCGGAGGCGCGGGGAAGCCCGCCTCTCCCGCGTAAGCTGCCGCCCGGCTCACCCGTTGTCTGGGTGTGCAGAAGAACTCGACGTGCCTTGAGGTCCCGCTAACCCGGCTCGACAATGCCGATCCCGAGCTCATGGAAGAGCTGCTCGGGGCGGTCGGGCGGGTGGCCGGCGATGCCGCCTTCATCCTGGGCAGCGAGGTCGAGGCGTTCGAATCAGAGTTCGCGAGCTACTGCGAGACCTCCGAAGCGGTCGGCGTCGCCTCGGGGACGGACGCGCTGGCGCTCGCGCTGAGGGCGCTAGACATCGGCCCCGGCGACGAGGTGATCGTCCCGGCGAACAGCTTCATCGCGACAGCCGAGGCGGTCAGCATTGCCGGCGCGACCCCCGTGATCGTGGACGTCGACCCGGACTCGCACCTCCTCACCGCCGACATCGTGGCCGGCGCGGTCGGGCCGCGGACGGCCTGCGTGATCCCGGTGCACCTGTACGGCCGGACGGTCAACATGGATCCGCTCCTCGCGCTCGCGCGCGCGCACGGCCTCGCGGTCGTCGAGGACGCCTGCCAGGCGCATGGCGCGCGGTACCGCGGCCGACGCGTGGGGTCGCTCGGCGACTGCGGATGCTTCAGCTTCTACCCCGCAAAGAACCTCGGCGCGTGGGGCGACGGCGGCGGGCTGACCACCAACGATCCGGCGCTGGCGAGCAAGGTGAGGCTGCTTCGCGCGCACGGAGAGAGCCCGCGCTACCACCACCGCGTCCGCGGCTTCACGGCCCGGCTGGACGCGGTCCAGGCAGCGGTCCTGAGAGTGAAGCTGAGGCGGCTGGATCGCTGGAACGAGGAGCGCCGGCGTGCGGGCGCGGCGCTCACCGCCGCCCTCGCGGCCTCGCACGTCCGGCCCCCCGTCGCCCCGGACTCCTTCGAGGACCACGTCTTCCATCAGTTCGTCGTCGAGGCGGAGCAGCGGGACTCGCTGCGCGACCACCTTGCGGCGCGGGGCGTGGCGACCGGGATCCATTACCCGGTGCCGATCCACCGCTCGGAGGCCTACCTCGACCTCGGAATGGGCGCCGGTTCGCTGCCCGTCTCGGAGGGCCTGGCCGAGCGGGTCTGCTCGCTGCCGATCTCGCCGCGAACCACGCAGGACGAGATCGACTGGGTCGCCTCGTCTGTGATCGAGTTCGGAGACCCTGTGAGGGCGGCGGCCTGATGAGCGAGCGTCCGATCAACCTCGCGGTCGTCGGCTACGGCTACTGGGGCCCGAACATCGTCCGCAACGTGATGGACCGCTCAGAGCTCGACCTGTGGGGGCTGTGCGAGATGAACCCCGAGCGAGTCGGCAAGTTCAGCAACCGCTACCCGGGCGTGCGCACCACGCCGAGCTTCGATGAGGTGCTCGCGGATCCCGGCGTGGACGCGGTCTCGATCGCGACGCCGCCGAGCACCCACTTCGGGCTCGTCGAGCAGGCCCTGACGGCCGGCAAGCACGTGCTCGTCGAGAAGCCGCTCGCCACCAACGCGGTGGACGCCGAGTCGCTGCTCGAGCTCGCCCGGTCGAACGGCCTCGTGCTGATGCCGGGCCACACCTTCCTGTACAGCCCGGCGGTCAACAAGGTGCGAGCGCTGATCACGTCCGGCGAGCTGGGCGAGGTCTACTTCATCACGTCGTCGCGCATGAACCTCGGCATCTACCAGCCCGACGGCGTCGTGAACGACCTGGCGCCGCACGACCTCTCGATCCTGCTCTACTGGCTCGACCGGCCGGTCGCCAGTGTCGCCGCTTCGGGGTCGACCGTCTTCCAGAACGGCGTCCCCGAGACCGCGTTCCTTACGCTCTGCTTCGATGAGGGCCCCACGGCCAACGTCCAGTTGTCGTGGCTTGCGCCCCACAAGGTCCGGCAGATGATCGTGGTCGGCAGCAAGCGCATGGTCGTCTACGACGATGCCGCCACCGATGGCGCCATTCGCGTCTACGACCGCGGGTTCGACTTCAGCGAGCCCGCGACGTTCGGCGAGTACCAGCTGACCTACCGGTCGGGTGACATGGTGGCGCCGAGGCTGGACGCCGCCGAGCCACTCGGCCTCGAGCTCCAGGACTTCGCCAACGCCATTCGCACCGGGGACGCCCCGCGCTCCCACGCCCGCCTGGGAGTGGAGATCGTCAGGGTCCTCGAGGCGGCGCACGAGTCGTTGACGTCCTCGGGGGCGCCGGTCGACCTGACCCGGAACGGCGATGGCCCCGACTCGCGCCGCCGCGCGAACGGCCATGCGCCGGCATCCGCCGCGCGCAGCGCCACGCAGGGCACGCGCGACTTCACCATCGCGCAGGCCGTGTCGCGCCTGCGCCCGGGCCACGCGCCCGCCTAGTCTGCCGCCGGATCAGTCCGAGGCGCCGTCGAACGTGTGCTCGACCGCGCGCACGAAGGCGGCCGGCACCCCGACCCACACCTCGCGACCGGGCACGTCGCGGGTGACGATCGCGCCCATCCCCACGAGCGCCCAGGGTCCGATCGTCACGTTCTCGCGCACGAGGCAGCCGGCGCCGAGATACGCCCCCTCCATGACACGCACGGTCCCGGCCAGGCGCACGCCGGCCCCGAGCGTGACGTAGTCGTCGAGCCGGTCGTCGTGCGTGAGCACCGCCTGCGGCATGACGCCGACATGGGAGCCGATCACCACGTCGGTCGTGGCCACGACCCCCGCCAGGATGACCGTGCCCTCCCCCACCCGGCACGACTCCGGCAGCTCCGCCCTCGGGTGGACCAGCGTGGCATAGCGCTCCGCCGGCAGCGCCAGACGTTCGGCTATGCGCCGCTTGGACGTGAAGTCGCCCGGGTGTCCCGTGCAGAGCACGACCGAGGCGTCCGGATGGTCGGCCAGGCGGTCCATCGGTCCCAGGACCCGGGTGCCGGAGACCCCGGCGCCGGCGAGCCCCGGGTCGTCGTCGACGAACCCGCGGAGTTCCCATCTGGGCTGCCCTGTCGTCGCCTCGTGGGCGGCGTTGATGGCCTTGACCGCCTCGGCCGTCTCCCGTCCGAACCCTCCGGCCCCCACGAGCACGAGCGGCTCGGAGACGCCGGGCACGGCGCTCGTCAGACCCCCTCGCGGGCCCAGTGCCGCCACCACAGCAGGGTGCGCAGACGGCGGTGGACCGCGGACAGCATGATCGGCTGCAGGTACGGGCAGACCCGCGGGCCCACCCGGCGCCGCCAGCGCAGACCCCAGTACTCGGGCAGCCGCGCGACGCCGGGACAAGTCGCCACCGCGAAGTCGCTCAGCTCAGCAACAGGCGTGCTGTCGGTACGCCGGCGCTCGTAGGCGCGGCAGGCGCGCCACAGGGCCTCCTTCGCCATGATCCGCTGCCACTGCCGGCGTAGGCGGTGAGCATCGGGGATCTGGCCGGAGTACGCGTCGAACAGGGCGTCGTACGCAGCCTTGCGCTGCTGAAGGTCCACGAGCGGCACGCGCTCGGTCGTCATGTTGGTCCCGTGGAAGCGGTAGTAGGCCTGGTCCGCGCCCTTGATGTAGGCCACGTCAGAGTGCACGGCGAACCGCATCCACATCTCGGCGTCCCCCGTGTGGGGCAGCTCTGGCAGATAGCCACCGATCTTCTGCTGGACCGACGTGCGAACCACGACCTCGGGAGATGAAACCACGCTGCACCCGAGGCGCGACATGATCCGCAGCCATTCGTGTCCCGACCAAATCGTCGTGCCCTTGGGCGTGAGCCGCGGGGCCGGCTTGGGTTCGCTGCCGTCCCACCGGATCGCGTGCCCGTACAGGAAGCCGACCGAAGGATGGGCGTCGAGCACGGCCGTCGCGCGGGCGAGCGCTCCCGGTGCGAGGAGGTCGTCTGCAGAGATCAGGACCGAATACTCGCCGTCCGCCCAGTCGAGCAGGCCCTCGTTGTAGGTGGCGATGTGGCCGCGGTTGTCCCGATGACACCGCACCTCCACCCGGTCGTCGTCCTCCGCCAGCCGCAGCGCCACCTCGGCGCTGTCGTCCGGCGAGGCGTCGTCGATCACCAGCACGCGAACGTCCACGCCCTCCTGGTCCAGGGCGCTGCGAACGCAGTCCTCCAGGAAGTGGCCGTACCGATAGCAGGGAATTACGACGCTGACGGTCGGGAGGGCCCCGTTCGGTCGCCGACCCACGGAAGACCCCCGTCAGGCGGCGAGGGCCGTCACATGCGCCCCCACACGCTCGATCACGTAGTCCTGCTGCTCCGCCGTCAGTCCCGGAAACAGCGGGAGCATCAACGACTCGCGCGTCGCCGCCTCGGTGTTCGGGAGCCGAGCGTCCAGGCCCGCGTAGGCCGGCTCCTCGTGGATCGCCATCACACCGCGGCGGGTCGCGACGCCGTCGTGCAGGAGGCGGCGCATCAGCTCCGTCCGGCCCACCGGCGCCCCGCGGCGGAGTTTCACCGCGTAGGACTGCCAGGTCCGCCGCGCGTAGTCCGGGTCGAACGGGGGCTCGATGAAGGGGAGCGACGCAAATGCCTCGTTGTAGCGCTCGGCCTGATGGCGCCGGGCGGCCAGGATCTCATCGAGCAGCTCGAGCTGGCACAGCCCGAGCTGTGCCTGCATGTCGGTCATGCGCGCGTTCCAGCCGCGCTCCGGATAGCCCTCGATCACGATGTCGCGCGCGCCGTGGCGGGCGAGGTCCGAGACGTCCATCGCGTGCTGACGCAGCCGGCGCAGGCGCTCGGCGACCTCCGGGTCCTGCACGGCGATCATGCCGCCCTCGCCAGTGGTTATCACCTTCCGCGGATGCAGCGAGAAGCACGCCAGCGGACCCAGGGAGCCGATGGGCCGCGAGCGGTAGAGGGCCCCGATCGCGCAGGCCGCGTCCTCCACGACCGCCAGCCCGTGCCGCCGGGCGAGGTCGAGCAGCGGGTCCATGTCGGCCGGCAGGCCGAGCTGGTGGACGGGCATGATCACCTTCGTGCGGTCGGTGATCGCGCGCTCGGCGGCGACGGGATCGAGGTTGTACGTATCCGGGTCGACGTCCGCGAAGACGGGCGTCGCGCCGCAGTGCCACACCGAGTTGGCCGTGGCGATGAAGGACAGGGACGGGACGATCACCTCGTCCCCCGGGCCGACGCCGCTGGCGTAGAGGGCGAGGTGGAGCGCGGTCGTGCAGTTGGTCGTCGCAACCGCGTCGGCGGCGCCGACCCGCTCCGCGAACGCCCGCTCGAATGCACGCACCCGCGGGCCTTGTGAGACCCACCCGGAGGCGATCGTCTCGGCCACGGCCGCGCCCTCGTCGCCCCGGAAGTAGGGCCTGGTGAACGGGACCTCCATCACGTGACCCTCGCGACCGCGCGGATCGGCTCGGCCGGCACGCCGGCGCGCTCCGCGCGCCACCAGTCGACCAGGCGGGTGAGCCCCTCCTCGAGGTCCACCTCCGCCTCGAAACCAAGCTGCTCGCGGGCGAGCGCCGTATCGGCGAGCCGTCGGGAGACTTTGTTGACCGACCTCTCCGGCCCGTGCTCCACCGTCAGATCGGAATCCATGACCCGCAGCAACATCTGGGCGAGCTCCAGCAGGCTGGTCTCGGTGCCGCTCGCGACGTTGAAGACCGCGTCCGTGGCGTCCGACTCGGCGGCGAGCATGTTCGCGCGCGCGATGTCACCGATGTACACGAAGTCCATCGTCTGCGCGCCGTCCCCGAGGATCAGTGGTGGCTGCCCGGCGGCGATGCGCTCCATCCAGCGCACGAGCACCTCGGTGTAGACGCCGTGGACGTCCATCCGCGGGCCGTAGACGTTGAAGTAGCGCAGGGCGACGTAGTCGAGCCCGCTCATCGCGTGCATGCTGCGCAGGAGACCCTCGTTGAAGGTCTTGGCGGCACCGTAGAACGTGTCGTTGGCGTACGGGTGGTGGGCCTCCGTCGTCGGGAACTCCTCCGCCAGCCCGTAGACGGACGCGGAGGACGCGGCGACGACCTTACGTACATTCGCCTCGATCGCCGCCTCGAAGACGTTGTAGGTCCCGTCCACCAGCACCTCGAGTGCGAGGCGCGGCTCCTCGGCGCACTGCGTGATCCGGATGGCAGCCTGGTGGAAGGCGACGTCGACGCCCTCCATCAGCCGCCGCACCAGGTCACGATCGCGAATGTCGCCCTCGACGAGGGTGACCGGTCCGTTGGCCAGCGCCCAGGCGAGGTTCTCCCGGCGGCCGCGGACGAAGTTGTCGAGGATCACGATCTCCTCTGCGCCGGCGAGCACGAGCTCGTCGGCGAGGTTGGACCCGACCGCGCCGCCACCACCGGTGACCAGTACCCGGCCGAGGCTCACTGTCGCTCCTTGCCGGTCGTGCGGCTGAAGTCCTGGATCATGCTCGCTCCCGTTCGTTCGGATTCCTGTAGAAGGAACGGCCCTGGCCCCGGCGATCTTGCGGGGTTGTGGTCAGCTCGTGCGGGCAGCGGCGGGCCTGGGATCACGCGCCTCCACGACCTCGCGCACAACGCGCTCCACGACCGCGCCGGCGCTCTCCCAGGAGGTCCCGTGCACGCTCCCGGCGGCGGCCTCGGCCACGCCGGCGCGCTCGGACGCCGGCCGCTCGACCAGGGCACTGAGGGCGTCGGCAAGGTCGAAGGGCGTGCCCGGCGAGTAGACGACCGCGGAGTTGTCGAGCACGACCCGGTTGTGCTCGGCGTCGTTCATGACGGGGACGCAGCCGGCGGCGAGCATCTCGTGTGGGACGAGCGACACGTTCGTTGCCGACAGGACGAGCCCGGCGACACACCGGTTGTAGAGGACGTTCAGCTCGTCCGGGGTGAGCAGCCCGTGGTCGGTCGCGGCGAACGGCAGCTTTCGCAATGACTCACCGAAGAGGTGGATGTCGACCTCGGGGTGGCGGCGGGCGAAGAGATCGAGCACCAGCAGCCCAAGCTCCGCCGCGCGCCGCGGCGTGTCGGGACGCGAGTAGAAGCACACCCCCGTGCGCTCGGTCGCGTCGTCCACGGAGTCGTCGAGCGCGTAGGTCGGATCGCAGCCGAAGTCGAAGGAGTCGGCGTCCATGCCGTACGCGCCCCGCAGCCGCTGAGCGAGCCAGCGCCCGGCCGTGACTCCGTGGAAGCCGAATCGATAGGTCGCCTCGGCGAGCAGCGCCTCGCTGCCGGCGGGGTAGAAGAGCGGCTCGAAGTCCTGCACCAGGTAGAAGCGGACGCCCTTCGCGGGCGAGGCGAGAACCGGGTAGGCGCTCATCCAGGAGGTGGCGAACACGGCATGTGCGTCCTCGATCCCGCCGGCGGCATCGCGCACGTCGGCTCGAAGCCAGGGCCACCACGACCGAATGGTCTCGCGGTGCTGATCGATCGACCACCCGTGCCGGTCCTGCAGGTACAGCGTGCACGTGTGACCGGCACGCTCGAGCGCGGATGCGAGCCGGAACATCGTGGTGTGCCCACCCGAGCCGGCGCCGGGCGGCGCACAGACCCAGGCAACGCTCATGGGCTCTCCGGCCCGATAGGAAAGCGGGGGCGGCAGCTTCCATCCGGACGAGGCGATCTCCGCCGCGCGCACCAGGTCCTCCCTGGCGATCGGCAGGGAGCGCTCCCCCATCGGCGCGAGCCGATGCAGCAACCGTTCGAGCACGCGCGCCGTGACGCCCGAGTAGCCCTCGCTGCGCAGAAGCCGCCCGGTCTGCCTCAGACGGTCCGCCGGACTCGGCCGGCTCACGCGGGACCGCCCATGACCGGGTGCGAGGCTTGACGGCTGATCGTCTCCATCAGTTCGACAACGAACGGCCACCGGGGCCTCTTCCGCGGCGCGTGGGGCGGACGCGCCGGAAGAAACGTCACCGCGAGTCGTTGTTCCGACAAGGGGACGGAACCCCGCGCACCACGCGCCGTCACCACTCTGCGCTCTCACACACAGTGGAAATAGTCAAGATCCTGCGCACGCTCTGGCACCGGCGAGTTCTCGTCGGCGCCGTCGCGCTGCTCGCGATCGTCGTCGGCGTGCTGCTCGCCTACCACCCCGGACTGCCGCCCAAGAGCCGGAAGTACGAGGTGGGGATCGCGACGGTCCGGATCCTCGTGGACACGCCCAAGACGGTGATAGCGGAGGTCAATCCCAAGGGCTCCGAAACGCTCGGATCGCGCGCCAGCGTGATCACGAACGTGATGGCCGAGGGCGAGGTGAAGGCCGCGATCGCCCGGCACGCCGGCCTGCGCCCGGCGCAGCTCCATGCCGTGGCCGCGGCGGCGATCGAGCCGTCCACGCTCAATCCGAAGGATCTGAACGACCCGGAGGCCCACCTGCTGACGATCGGCGTGCTGATCAACTCGGACGGCATGCAGCTACCGATCATCAAGATCGATGCCCAGGCGCCCGATGTGGCGGGGGCGACGAAGCTGGCCAACGCGGCCGTGTCCGGTCTGCGCGAGTACCTCGACTCGAAGGCGGCCTCCGAGAAGATCTCGAACGCTCGCCGACTGCGCGTCACGGGCCTCGGCCCCGCGCAAGCGCGCGTGCAGGTACGCGGCCCGGGCCGGCTCGTCGCGCTGGCCGCGATGCTCTTCATCTTCCTCGGCGGATGCGGCGCGATCCTG
This sequence comes from Thermoleophilaceae bacterium, assembly GCA_036407035.1. Classification (GTDB taxonomy): domain Bacteria; phylum Actinomycetota; class Thermoleophilia; order Solirubrobacterales; family Thermoleophilaceae; genus JACVRW01. Next base: position 8,722 of record DASXAA010000186.1, read on the forward strand.
CTCGGCTCCGCGCTCGCGCGCGGCTGGAGGCAGGCGGCCGCCGAGGAGGCCGAGGACATCGACTCGGGCGGCCCTGCGGGCGGTCCCGCCACGTTCTTCGACGGCAAGGCACCGGTCGAGCTATTCAGTTCAGACCGTGGCGCCGCAGACCCGACGGGGTCGGACGAGCCGTGGGACCTCCCGGCCGATCCGTTCGCGTCCACACCGTCCGTCTCGGGCGGCGACGCGGACAGCGGCCGCGCGGCGAAGACCGCCTGAGGAACCGCCGTTCTCGAGCCGCCACCGCGGCCGTCAGATCCCCCATTTTTCCACCGTTGCCCCGCGCGAGTCACCGCGTCGCCCACCCGTTCTCCTGTAGAAGTCATGGAGAGCCTTCGAACCTCCGAGCTGGCGCCTGCAATGACCATCGAGGTCGACGCGGGCGGCGCCGCGACCCACGCCCCTCCAAGGCCTTTCGCCGTCCCGGTGGACCACCGGCGACGGACCTCCTCTCCGTCGCAGGGGGCGGTCGACCAGCGCGGACGGATCCTCAGGCGCCTGCTGCTCGCGGCCGACCTCCTCGCCCTCTACTGCGCCTTCTTCGCCGTAGAGCTCGCGTTCGGCCAGTTCCGCGTCATCGACTTCGCCCTGCTGGCGGCGAGCGTTCCGCTCTGGGTCCTCGTCGGGAACGGCTTCCGGCTCTACCACCTGGACAGCCACCGGGCCGACTACCGCGCGAGCGACGAGCTCGGGCAGGTGTTCCAGATGGCCACCATCTGGAGCTGGGGCACGCTTCTCGTCCTCTGGCTGGTCCGCCCGGACGACGTGGCCGTACCCAGGGTGGCGCTCTTCTGGGGCCTCACGCTGGTGCTCTTGATGATCTTCCGTTCCCTCGTGCGCGGCTTCGCGAGGCGGCAACCGTGGTACCTCCAGCACGCGCTGGTCGTGGGGCCCAGCTCCCAGGCGGCGACGATCGTCCGGAAGATCAACCGGCACCCCGAGTGGGGCATCATCGCCACTCCGTTTGCGGACGTGTCCGGGCGCTTCCCCGCTCGCGACCGGGGCCTCCCGCGCATCCACTCGTCCGCGGGAGACGGCGACGTGGTCGCGCTGGCCCGAGAGCTGAACGTCGATCGCGTGATGCTCACTCCGGCGCTGAGCGAGTCGCGCCGGCGCGCCGAGCTGGTCTGCGAGCTCACGGACCTCGGCGTCCACGTGGACCTGATCCCGAGCTGGTCCGATGTCGTGGGGGCCCGCCTCGACGTGCACGAGATGGAGGGAATGCCGCTGCTGACCGTCCCGCGCGCGCGGCTTCGCCGATCGTCGCTCAGGCTCAAGCGCGCGCTCGACCTGGCCGTCAGCGGCCTCGCTGTCGTCCTGCTCGCTCCGGTGCTCGCCGCCTTCGCCATCGCGATCAAGCTCGACTCGCCCGGGCCTGTGTTCTTCCGCCAGCGGCGGGTCGGCAAGAACGACCGGCCGTTCGAGGTCTTCAAGTTCCGGTCCATGCGCGACGACGCCGATGCCTGCAAGGACGAGGTGGCGCAGCTGAACCTGCACGGCGGCGGAAACGAGCACGGCATGTTCAAGATCCGCGAGGATCCCCGGGTCACGCGTGTCGGCCGGCTGCTTCGGCGCTATTCACTCGATGAGCTGCCCCAGCTCTTCAACATCGTGCGCGGCGACATGAGCCTCGTGGGGCCGCGACCGCTGATCGAGAAGGAGGACCGCCAGGTCGAGGGCCGCTTCCGCAGGAGGCTGGGCCTCACGCCTGGCCTCACCGGCCTCTGGCAGGTGAACGGCCGCTCCGAGATCCCGTTCGACGAGATGGTCAGCCTCGACTACCTCTACGTCACCAACTGGTCGATGTGGGGGGACGTGAAGGTCCTCATGCGCACCTTCTCCGCGGTGCTCAGGGGCGGGGGCGCCTACTAGGCGACTCGCCTCGGGGACCTCCGCATGGGGAACCCCCGCCGCGCAAGTAGCCGCCGTCCCGCGCCGTTTGTGGTTAGACGACGATGGGGATCGGCATCCGCATGCGACGGCTCTGGGAGCTGAAAGCGGGCGTGCTCGTGTGCACCGCCCTTGCAATCCTCGCTGCCGTTTGGAGCGTCGACAAGATCAGCCTCCTCCCGCCGAAGCTCACGTCGCGCTCCCTCGAGATGGCCACCGCATCCACGCAGGTCGTCGTCGACACCCCGAAATCCGCGATCCTGGACCTGCGCCAGGACACGTACAGCCTCGACGGCCTCACGAACCGTGCCGTGCTGCTCGGCAACGTGATCGCGAGCCAGCCCGTGCGGGAGTCGATCGCGCGCCGCGCCGGCGTGCCCGCGGCGGCGCTCGTCGTCACCCCGCCGTTCACCGCCAAGCAGCCTCGCGCCCGAATCCAGGCGGACAGCAAGCGGCATACGAGCGACATCCTCAAGACCAACGACCAGTACCGCCTCACGATCACCGCGAACCCGTCGGCGCCGCTGCTCTACGTCTACGCCCAGGCCCCGTCGGCCAAGACAGCGGGCGTGCTGGCGAACACCGCGGTTGAGGGCCTGAGGCGCTACGTGGACCGCCTTGCGGAGCTGGAGCAGACGCCCGACAAGGAGCGCATCCGCCTGGTCCAGCTCGGACAGGCCGAGGGCGCGGTGATCAACGGCGGCGTGGCCTGGTCGGTCGCGATCCTGGCCTTCGTCCTCACGTTCGGGGTCGCTTCCGCGACGCTCATCCTTCTCTCCCGCATCAGGCAGGGTTGGCGACTCGAGTCGCTCTCCGAGCGGGCGGCCGGCGCCTGACCGAGGGTCGCGCGTGGAGGTCGTCGCATTCCTGCGCAACCTTGTGGCGCACCGGGTCCTGCTCGTCCTCGGCGCCCTCTTGGCGATCGGCGCGGGCCTCGCGCTGGCGAGGGGACAGACGACCCACACCGGCGTCGCATCGGCGCGCATGGTGCTCGACACGCCGGATTCCCAGCTGCTCCTGCCGACGCCGCAGGGTGCTGACAGCCTCGGGTGGCGCGCGGCGCTGCTGGCCAGCCTGATGTCGAGCCACCCCGTCAGGGAGCGGATCGCCCACGATGTCGGGCTGCGGCCGGACAGGCTGGTGGTCATCGAGCCGCGCCTGATCACGCCGACCACGCCGACCGCACTTGCCCCGCGCGCGATCGAGGCCTCGACCGAGACGACGGCCCGGCACGTGCTAACCGTGCGCTACGACCCGGAGCTGCCGATCGTCACGCTGGAGGCCCACGCCCCGGACCGGGGCGGCGCGGCGCGGCTGGCGGGCGCGGCGATCCGAGAGCTGAGGGCCGAGGCCACGCCCCCGAGCGACACTCCCGGCATGCAGAAGGTGGTCGTGGAGGCCTTCGGCAAGCCGCGGGTGGCCGAGATCGCGCATCGCCCCTCGCGGATGCTGCCCGTCGCCGCGGCCGTCGTGCTGTTCGGCCTCTGGTGCGCGGGTCTGACGCTCGCGCTGGCCGCCGCAGGTGCCTGGCGCCGCGCGGCCCGGCTCCGAACCGCCTGAACTGCGGCTCAGCGCAGCGCGTCGACGGGCTCGGCCACCGGCCGCCGTGCAGGCGGAGCCGGTTGGTGGCCGTGGCGCCTGACCGCATGCAGATCCGGCGCCGCCCTGACCGGCTCGGGCCGCCAGGCGGGATCGATGACCACGGCCACCAGCCCGGCCATGTAAAGGAAGATGTACGTCGCGTGCGGGAACGAGAGGACGTCGAACAGCGTGGACATGACGAGGAAGGCCACAGCCGCGGCGGCCCCGGCCAGGGCGGCGGCGGATCGCACAGGATCCCGCGACGTGATGGTCTTGCGTGCGCTGAGGATCACCGAGACGCCGAGCGCCAGGAAGGTCAGGAGGCCGAGGATGCCGGTCTCGACCGTTCGCAGCAGGAGCTCGTTGTCCAGGATCCTGTGCCCTGTCGGCGGGTAGCTGCCCCAGCCCCGCCCGATGACCAGATGAGTCCACACGTCGGGTCTCACGGCGTCGTAGTCGACGGTGCGGTCGTTGACGGTGGGCACGCCCAGCTGGTTGGGCTCGAACTGGAAGGTCGTCATTCTCAGCGCGCCCGGCGCCAGTAGCTGGATCACGATCACCAGCACCAGGGCCAGAGGCGCCAGCCGGAGCAACTCGCGGCGGCGGAAGTACGCCAGGGTCAGCACCACCGAGACCGGCGCCAGCAGAGCGCTCTTGCGGTAGGTCGCGAACATGGCGGCGAGCAGCAGGCAGGCAGCCACGGCGTGCAGCAGCCGCCCACCCCACGCCTTCGCCTGCATCAGGCCGATCAGCGCGATCGGCAGCGCCATCGAGAGCATCGCCACGGCCTCGAGCGGCGCGGCCGCGGGCCCGCGGACCAGCCGGCGGCCGGCCTCGTCCACGGCGCCGGCCTCGGCCTCGGCGACCATCCTGAAGAAGCCCGGCAGCTGGTCCGACCAGTTGTAGAAGAGGTTCTGCTTGAACCGGAACTCGTAGAGGATCCCGACGGCGCAGACGACGGCGAGTATCAGCGTGTAGTTCAGGAAGGCCCGCACCTCGCTGCGCCGCACGGCGCTGGCGGCGATGGCGAACGCCGACAGATAGGCCAGGAGCAGCGGGATCTTCTTCAGGGAGAGGTCGAACTCCAGCGTCTGGTTGAGGGCGCGCGCGTTGAGGATGACGCTCAGGAAGGCGACGATCATGAAGGCGCCCACGGCGGCGTGGATCCATGTCGGCCGCCAGCGGGGGCGCGCCCTTCCTCCCACCACGAAGGCGAGCACGAAGGCTGCCACCACGATCGGCAGGACCAGGCGGTCGAACTTGAGGTCGACCGGGAGCGAGGCGCTCAGCTCGATGGCGTCGAACGGGACCAACCAGAGGACGGCGATGAAGCCGGCCAAGGTCCACGGCAGCACACGCGTCGTGCGCGGCCAGTTGTCGTCCACGGCAGCGTCATCCGCGTGGTCGCTGCCACGAAGCGCGCGGCCCTCGACGGGCCCCCGCTCGCGCACGCGCAGGAAGAGCATCCCGGCCCCGCACGACAGCGCGAAGGCGAACACGAAGGTGAGCACCGCGACCGACAGCGGAGCGCCCCCGTTGACGATGGCGCCCCGAGCGGTTCCCAGCTGGCGAAGCCGCAAGGTCTGGCTCTTCTTGAATCCCTGGCGCCTTCCCAACTCGGCGAGATACTCGCGGAGCCCGAGAACGCCGGCGTTCGCCAGCCGCACCGCCTCCTCCGTGGACGGCGCCTGGGCGTAGATGTCGATGATCGGCGTGGTCTGCCTCGGCTGCACCTCGAGGCGGTACGGGAGCTGCAGATGGTGGATCTCGGCCGCGCGCTGCTCGCTGCCGGCATCGGTCAGGGCGCGCGGTCCGAAGGTCGGCGGCGCGACCGCCGCGATGCGGTCCTGGGCCACGTGTGCATGGCGCGCGATGTGCCTGAGCACCGGAGGCGTGACCATCACGCGTCCGAGCAGCTCGCCGTGCTTGACGAGCGTGTCCACGTCCTGGGGGAGCGCGCGCCGGTTGACGATCGACGGGGACTGGGAATCCACGAACACGTGGGTCGTGGCGGCGGACACGTGCGGTTCGCTCGACTTCAGCTTCGGCGGGAGTAGCTCGATCGTGTCGGTCGCCAGAGCGGCCGAGCCGAGCCCGACCAGCGCGCTGAGCACGACCACGGCGATCAATCGCCGCCTGCGCTGGATGGGGTGGCTCGACATCTGCATCTGAGTAAATGCGGCCACCCGCGTCCGGGTGCCTGCCGCTCACCCGATCAACGCAGGGCGGTGGACCAGACTTCCTCCCTCCCGGCACATGGAAGAGGGCTGGACGCACACGCGTTTGTCGAGGGTGACCGCCTGCGTCCTTCGTACTCCCACGCCTTGAGCGACGTCCGCACCAACGCGGAGCTCACCGAGGCCACCGCCGCCGGGCTCCCCTGGCTGACGCTCGCCCGCGTGGTCACCGAGCTCGTGCTGCTGGCCTCGATGGTGGTGCTCGCCCGCCTGATCCCGCCGAGCGCGTTCGGCATGTTCGCCGTCGCGGTGATAGTCCAGGAGCTGGCCGTCAACGTGCCGAGCGAGGGCGTCGGCAGCGCGCTGGTCCAGCGCCGCGAGATCGACCGTGGGCACCTGCAGGGCGGCCTTGCCCTCAGCCTCGTCGTGGGCATCGGGCTCACCGCCGTCGCGCTCCTCCTCAGCGCCGTGCTCGTGCAGCCGCTGTTCGGAGACGACACGGCGTTCCTCTTCGCCCTGACCACCCCCTGGTTCATGCTCGGAGCCGTTTTGGCGCTTCCGCTCGCGGTTCTGCGCCGGCGCCTCGACTTTCGCCTGCTCTCGCTGGTCACCGTCACCGGGAACCTCGTCAGGTCGGTGAGCTCGGTCGTGTTCGCGGTCGCACTCGGCCTCGACGCCGAGGCGCTGGTGCTCGGAGGCCTCGTCGGTATGACCTCGATGGTCGTGCTGGCCCTGTTCGTCGCGCCGGTGCCGCTGCCGCGGTGGCGCCGGCAGGCGGTCCGCGACCTGCTGCCCTACGGCGGGCCGGCATCGCTTGCCTCGGTGTGCTGGGTCGGCTTCAGGAACGGCGACTACGCGATCGTCGGCGCCCGCCTCGGCGCGACCCAGGCGGGCTTCTACTGGCGCGGGTTCCAGCTCGCCGTCGAGTACCAGCGCAAGATCAGCAGCGTGATGACGCAGGTCGCGTTCCCGGTCCTGTCGCGCACGGCCGGGGTCGAGGAGATGTTCGAGCTGCGGCAGCGCATGGTGCGGCTCCTGACCGTGGTGATCTTCCCGCTGCTGGCGTCGCTGGTGCTGTTGGCGCCGACGGTTGTCCCGTGGGTGTTCGGGCCGGCGTGGGAGCCGGCCGTGCTGCCCACGCAGATCCTCGCCGGCGCAGGCGCCGCGACCGTTGTGATCGACGCGGTCGGCTCGGCGCTGATGGCCGCCGGCCGCGCACGCGCCATGCTCCTGTACGGGCTCGCCCACTTCGCCGTCTACGCGGCCGCCGTGTTCTTCGCCGCGGGATTCGGACTCGGCGCCGTGGCCGTGGCCGCGGTGGTGGTCCACACGACCTTCCTGATCGTGGCGTACCAGCTGCTGTTGAGAGGCCGGACCGAGCGGGTCCTGCGCTTTCTGTGGGGCGACGTCTCCGCCGCGACCGTCTCGTGCGTGGCGCTCGTCTGCGTCGGCCTGCCCGTGGACCTGGCGCTCGACCAGGCGGCCGCTTCGCCCTTCGTGCGGACGGTGGCGGTCGGCGCGGCCTGCGGGGTCGGATACCTGGCGGCACTGCGGATCTGGTTCCCCTCCGCGTGGCACGACCTCACGGTCCTGGTGCGCCGGGTGATCCCCATGCGCCCGCTGCGCGCCGCGGCGCGCCGAGTGCCCGCCCACGCGGGACGTCCGTCGTGAGGGTGACAGCCGGGCACCCGCGGGGCGCGCGCGAATTGTCCTCCTTTTTTGGTACGTGAGTTATGGGCGAGCCGGCGCGTTGATCGTCTGATGGGCCTGCCGGCGCACCCGATCATTCCTCGATTCGGTCAAGTCGGTCCGCGGCGCCTCCTCGCTGCCGCCCTCGCTCTCGCGTCGGCCCTCCTTGCGTTCGCGCTCGCGCCCGCGCAGTCGCACGCCGCCGCCTGCACGCCCCCGGTGGTGAACCAGGTGGCGTGCGAGAACACCCAGCCGGGCGCCGACCCGAGCACGTGGGAGATCGACGGCGCGGGCGATCCGAGCATCCAGGGCTACGCGACGTCCATGAGCGTCAACAAGGGCGACACGATCTCCTTCAAGATCAAGTCGTCCACCTCGAACTACCACATCGACATCCTGCGGCTCGGCTGGTACGGCGGCGACGGGGCGCGCGTGATCGCCTCGAACCTCAGCCCCACCGGTAGCTCGAACCAGCCGGCCTGCCTGACGCAGGCGAGCACGGGGCTGATCGACTGCGGCAACTGGGCCGTCTCCCGCTCCTGGACCGTTCCGTCCAACGCCGTCTCCGGTGTGTACATCGCCCATCTCGTCCGAAACGACACCGGCGGGGACAGCCACATCACCTTCGTCGTACGCGACGACTCGAGTCACTCGGACATCGTGCTCCAGACCTCTGACGAGACCTGGCAGGCCTACAACACCTACGGCGGCAACAGCCTCTACACGTGCACCAACCCGTGCCCGCCCGGGGACCCGAGCACATACAAGTCGGCCTACAAGGTCTCCTACAACCGGCCGCTCCACGTCGCGGAGGACGACGGCGGCAGGTCGGCGCTGTTCACCGGAGCGGAGTACCCGATGATCCGCTTCCTCGAGCGCAACGGCTACGACGTCAGCTACATCAGCGGCGTCGACACGCAGACCCGCGGCCCCTTGCTCCAGAACCACAAGCTCTTCATCTCGAGCGGCCACGACGAATACTGGTCGGGCGGACAGAGGTCCAACGTCGAGGCGGCCCGCGACGCCGGCGTCAACCTCGCCTTCTTCAGCGGTAACGAGATGTTCTGGAAGACCCGCTGGGAGCCGAGCATGGACGGCTCGAACACGGCGAACCGCACGCTCGTCTCGTACAAGGACACTCACTTCACCGAGCAACAGGACCCGGTCGAGTGGACCGGAACGTGGCGCGATCCGCGCTTCACGACGCCGGCGAACGGGCCGACGCCAGAGAACGCTCTGACGGGACAGTCGTTCCTCGTCAACCTCGGGACCTCGCGCATCACCGTCCCGTTCGCCTACAAGCAGCTCCGGATGTGGCGGAACACCGACGCGACCTCGCTCTCTTCGGGTCAGAGCCTGCCGCTCGCGCCCTCCACGCTCGGCTACGAGTGGGACCAGGACGCCGACAACGGGTTCCGGCCGGCCGGTCAGGTCCGGCTCTCCTCCACGACGGTGACCGGCCTCGAGGTGTTCACGGACTACGGCAGCACCGTGACCACCGGCGGAACGGCCACGCACAACCTCACGATGTACCGCGCCCCGAGCGGCGCGCGGGTGTTCGGCGCGGGAACCGTGCAGTGGGCGTGGGGGCTCGACGACGAGAACCCGGACGGCACGGCGGCCGACCGCAACATGCAGCAGGCCACGGTCAACCTGCTCGCCGACATGAGCGCCCAGCCGTTCGCGCTGATCCCGGGGCTCGCCTCCGCGAACAAGACGACCGACACCACGGCCCCGACGTCCACCATCACTCCTCCCCCGGCGACCGTGCAGGACGGCCAGCAGGTCACGATCAGCGGCACCGCGGCCGACGCGGCCGGCGGAGTCGTGGCCGGCGTTGAGGTGTCCACGGACGGCGGCAGCACCTGGCACCCGGCGAACGGCACGACGAGCTGGACCTACACCTGGACGGCGCACGGGAACCCCTCGACCACCATCAAGGCGCGCGCGACGGACGACAGCGGCAACATCCAGGCCCCCGGTGCGGGCGTCTCGGTGAACGTGTCCTGTCCGTGCTCGATATGGGGCACCAACACGGCCGTACCCGCCTCTGACGCTGACTCCGGCGACCCGACGCCCGTCGAGGTCGGCGTCAAGTTCAAGTCGGATTCCTACGGCCGGATCTCGGGCATCCGCTTCTACAAGGCCGCGGGGAACACCGGCACCCACATCGGCAACCTCTGGACCGCCGACGGCCAGCTGCTGGCCCAGGCCACCTTCACGGGCGAGTCCGCCTCCGGCTGGCAGAGCGTCACCTTCGCCACCCCGGTCGAGGTCCAGCCTGGCACGACCTACGTGGCCTCGTACTACGCGCCGAACGGGCACTACTCGGCGTCGCCGGACTATCTCTATCGCCAGCCGGCGCCCGGCCCCAACGGCGGCTCGACCGCGGACAGCGCGCCGCTCCACGCGCTCCGCAACACCGGCACGACCACCGGCACGACGACCAACGGGCTCTACACGTACACCGCGGCGAGCGCCTTCCCGACACAGTCGTTCGGCGCCAGCAACTACTGGGTGGACGTGGTCTTCTCACCCATCGCGTCCCCCGGGCAGGTCACGAACGTGACCGCCACCGAGGGCGGCAAGACGTCCGCCAACGTGTCCTGGTCAGCGCCCGCGAGCGGTGGGACCGTCACCTCCTACAAGGTGACCCCGTACATCGGGTCGAACGCGCTCGCGCCCGTCACCGTCTCCGGCTCGTCGACCACCAAGACGATCACCGGGCTGACGACCGGGACCACCTACACGTTCACCGTCCAGGCGAGCAACCCGAACGGGTCGGGGCCCGAGTCGTCGCACTCCAACCCCGTGACGCCGAACAACGCCGTCCCGCCGGCGTCCCCGACCAACGTCACGGCCGAGGGCGCGTCGCAATCGGCTCGAGTGAACTGGAGCGTTCCCGGGGCCGACGGAGACAGCCCGATCACCGGATACACCATCACACCCTTCGTCGGCGGGGTCGCCCAGGACACCACCCAGGCGGGCGCATCGGCCACCAGCGCGATCGTGTCCGGGCTCGCCAACGGCACGAGCTACACGTTCAAGGTGACCGCGCGGAACGCCGTCGGCTCCAGCCCGCCCTCGTCCGCGTCGAACGCCGTGACGCCGCGTGCCACGATCTTCGACTTCGCGACACCCGCCACGGCCGACTCGGGGGATGTGTTCTCCGTCGAGGTGGGCGTCAAGTTCAAGTCCGACTACGACGGCTCCGTGACCGGGATCCGCTTCTACAAGGCGGCGGCGAACACGGGCGTGCACATCGGCAGCCTCTGGACCGCAGGCGGACAGCGGCTGGCCCAGGCCACCTTTACGGGCGAGACCGCCTCGGGCTGGCAGACGGTGACCTTCGCGAACCCAGTGCCGATCACCGCCGGCACGACCTACGTCGCCTCCTACTACGCGCCGAGCGGACACTATTCGGCGACGAGCGGCGGCCTCTCGTCCGCGTTCGACAACGCGCCCTTGCATGCGATCGCCGACTCCACCAGCGCCAACGGCGTGTACGCATACGGCGGTGCGAGCAGCTTCCCGAGCAACACCTGGAACGCGTCGAACTACTGGGTCGACGTGAACTTCACCGTCCCGGGTCCGGGCCAGGTGACGGGCGTGAACGCAAGCGCCGCCGGCCAGTCGTCGGCGAACGTCTCCTGGAACGCCCCGTCCGGAGGCGGGCCGGTGACGTCGTACAAGGTCACGCCCTACGTCGGCTCCACGGCCCAGACGCCCAAGATCGTGACCGGCACGCCGCCGGCGACCAGCACCAAGGTCACCGGGCTTACGGCGGGAACCACGTACACCTTCACCGTGCAGGCGGTCAACTCGAGCGGCGCCGGGCCGGCCTCGGCACAGTCGAACGCGATAACGCCTCAGGCGCCCGTGGCGCCGTCGGCTCCGTCCGACGTCGCTGCCCTGCCCGGTTCGAACTCAGCGCGTGTGACCTGGACCGGCGCCGGCAGCGACGGGGACAGCCCCATAACCGGCCAGACCGTGACCCCGTACATCGGCGGCAACGCGCAGACACCCGTGCAGGTGGGCCCCTCCGCCACCAGCACGACCGTCACGGGGCTGACGAACGGCACGAGCTACACCTTCAAGGTCACGGCTACGAACGCCATCGGCACCAGCCCTGCCTCGGCGGCCTCTAACGCCGTGATCCCGCGGTCGACCATCTTCGACTTCGCCAACCCGGGCATCGCCGACTCCGGCGACACGGCCGGGGTCGAGCTCGGGGTGAAGTTCAAGTCCGACGTGGCGGGCTCGGTGACGGGGGTCCGCTTCTACAAGGCGGCGGCCAACAGTGGCACCCACATCGGGAGCCTCTGGACCGCCGGTGGGCAGCGCCTGGCCCAGGCGACGTTCACCGGCGAGTCCGGCTCGGGCTGGCAGATGGTCACCTTCTCGAACCCGGTCAGCATCGCCGCGGACACGACCTACGTGGCCTCGTACTACACCCCAAGCGGCCACTACTCGGTCACGAGCGGCGGGTTGGCCGCGGCGGTCGACAACGCGCCCCTGCACGCCCTCGCCGACGCCACCAGCCCCAACGGCGTCTACGCGTACGGCGGGGCGAGCGTGTTCCCGAACAACAGCTTCAACGCGAGCAACTACCTGGTGGACGTGCTGTTCGCGGGCGCCCCGGCGCCCGGGCAGGTCACGAACGTGACCGCCACGCCTGGGCAGGCCTCCGCGGACGTGTCGTGGAGCGCTCCGTCGAGCGGCGGTCCGCCGACCTCGTACAAGATCACCCCGTACATCGGATCGAGCGCGCAGACCGCGACGACCGTGACCGGCTCGCCGCCGGCGACCTCGAAGACCGTCGCCGGGCTCACGCCGGGAACCGCATACACCTTCACCGTCCAGGCCTCCAACCCGGCCGGATCGGGCCCCGAGTCGGCCAACTCCAACTCGGTCACCCCGCAGTCCTCCGGCGTGCCCGGGTCTCCGACCGGCGTCTCGGCGCAGGGCGACTCCAAGTCCGCGGTCGTTAGCTGGAACGCTCCCGCGAGCAACGGCGGCAGCCCGCTCACCGGGTACACGGTCACCCCGTTCGTCGGCTCGACCGCACAGACGCCTGTGGACGTCGGCGCCTCCACCACCCGCACCAGGATCACCGGGCTCACGAACGGCACCGCCTACACGTTCAAGGTGACGGCCACGAGCTCCGCGGGCACCGGCGTGGCGTCCAGCGCCACGGACGCGGTCACGCCGCGCCCGTCCATCTTCGAGCTCGCGACCCCGCCCGTCGTCGACGCCGGCGACCCGGGATCGGTGGTGCTCGGCGTGAAGTTCACATCCGACGTGAACGGATCGGTGACGGCTATCCGCTTCCACAAGGCGGCCGCGAACACGGGCACACACGTCGGAAGCATCTGGACCTCCGGCGGCCAGCTGCTGGGCCAGGCCACCTTCGCCGGCGAGTCCGCCTCTGGCTGGCAGACGGTCACCTTCGCCAACCCGGTCGCCGTCACGGCGGGCACGACCTACGTGGCGTCGTACCTTGCGCCGAACGGTCACTACTCGATCACCTCGGCGGCCTTCGCCTCCAACCCGGTCGACAACCCGCCGCTGCACGCGCTGGCGACCCTGTCCAGCCCGAACGGGGTCTACGCGTACAGCGGCTCCGCGGTCTTCCCGTCCAACACCTACAACGCCACGAACTACTGGGTGGACGTCCTGTTCGCCCCGGGGTCGTAGCCGTGACCGGCGTCCGCGCGCTCGTCGTCGGCCTGGTGGCCCTCGGGCTCGTCCCGCTGGCGGGCTGTGGAGGCGACGATTCCACCGCGGGGTCCGCCCCGGGGAGCCCGGACAACCCACTCGTCGCGCGCACCACCGAGTCGGCGTCGACGGTCGGCAGGTCCAACGAGGCCGCCTCCCCGGCGCACGGGACGAAGGGATCGCAGGGCTCCGGCGGTAGCGGCGGGTCGGCCGCGCCCGACGGTGGCTCGGCGACCAAGCCCGGCTACGAGCAGCTCGTGGAACGCCAGTCGAGCAAGCCCCAGAGCAGCTTCACGCCGTGCAACCTCGTGACGAGGTCGCAGGCCCGCGCGTACGTCGGAGCGCCGGTCCGGGAGCCGCTCGAGGCGGCCCAGGGCCCCACCTGCATCTACCAGGCGGAGCGGGGCAAGGGATTCGTGACCCTCGCGGTGCAATCCGTGGACTTCAGGAAGCTGAAGCCGCGTCTGCAGCAGCCTCGGCGCATCTCCGTCTCCGAGCGCACGGCGTACTGCGGGCAGTACGGGCAGGCGATGCTCTACGTCCCGCTTTCGCGCGGCCGCGTGCTCACGGTTGCCGGACCGTGCCCGGTGGCGCGGCAGTTCGCCGCGGCCGCGGTGCAGCGCTTGAAGGGTTAGACGCCGGCCGTCGTGTACCAGGTCGTCTCCAACCCGGCCGCCCTGGTCAAAGAGCACCGGCGCCTCCTGTCGCGCAGCCGCTTCGGGCCGCACGTCAGCCGCACGGTCGTCCTGCTCGGGCTGACGAGCCTGTTCACCGACATCTCCTCCGAGATGGTGACCACGGTGCTGCCGCTCTACCTCGTCTACGTCGGCGGGTTCTCCCCGCTCGCGTTCGGGGTGATCGACGGCCTCTACAACGGCGCGGTCGCCCTCGTCGGGCTGGCCAGCGGGTTCCTCGGCGACCGCTTCAGGCGCCACAAGGAGATCGCCGCCACCGGGTACGGCCTATCCGCGCTGTGCAAGCTCCTGCTCATGACCGTCGGCACCGCGGTCTCCGCGATCGGTGCGGTGATTCTCATCGACCGCGCCGGCAAGGGCATCCGCACGGCGCCGCGGGACGCGATGATCTCCCTGTCCACACCCGAGCGGCAGCTCGGCACCGCCTTCGGCGTGCACCGGGCCCTCGACACCACGGGTGCGATGATCGGCCCGCTCGTCGCGTTCGGCATCCTGGCCATCGCCCCCGTCGCGTTCCACTCGATCTTCCTGGTCAGCTTCTGCTTCGCGATCCTGGGCCTCGGGATCCTCACGCTGTTCGTCGAGCCCAAGCCCGTCGCGCGCGAGGCGGCGGCGCCCGCCCGCCCGCCGTCGCTGCGCGGCTCGTTCCGGCTGGTCCGAATCCCCCGATTCCGCGCGCTGCTGATCGCGGGCGGAGCGCTCAGCCTGGCGACCGCCAGCGACGCCTTCCTGTTCCTCGCCCTGAAGGAGGACCTCGAGCTCGGCACCTCGCTCTTCCCGCTGCTCTTCGTGGGAAGCGCGAGCGTGTACATGGTGCTCGCGGTGCCGATGGGCCGGCTCGCCGACCGCGTGGGCCGCGGGCGCGTGTTCCTGGCCGGCTACGTGCTGCTGCTGGGCGTCTATGCGGCCGTCTTGTCGCCGGTCGCGGGCTGGGCGGTGGTCGTCGCCGCGCTCGCCATGCTCGGTGCCTACTACGCGGCCACAGACGGAGTCCTCATGGCCCTCGGGAGCTCGGTCGTCCCCCAGGACGTGCGCGGCAGCGGCCTCGCCCTGCTGCGGACCTCCACCAGCATCGCGCGACTGTTCGCGTCGCTAGCGTTTGGAGCGCTTTGGACTCTCTGGGGCATGAACGTTGCGATCGTGTGCTTCGGCGCCGCCCTTGCCGCGGCGACCGTGCTGGCCGCGGTGGTGCTCGTGCGCACGCCCGCGCCGGCGCATGACTAGCACGCGGCGACGCACAATCTTCGCGCTGCTGCTGGGGGCGTGCGCGCTGGCGACCGTGCTGGCTGTCCTCTCGGCGGCGCGCCAAGACGACCCGGAGAGCGGCGACTCGGCAGCGGCGCGGGACGTGCTGGACGACGCGCAGGCCGGCGGCCGTAAAGCGGTCGTCTTCAGGAGCCTCGACCGCGACCGCCCCAAGGCCCGCGGCGAGGTCGCCGTGGCGACCGTCGGCGGGCAGCCGGCCGCCGGCGGGCGGACGCTGACGCAGCTCGGGTGCGACCGCGTGTACTTCGCCGCCGGCCGGGGCATCTGCCTGGCCCGTGGAGGCGGCTTCGCGGCCGGCTACAAGGCCAAGATCTTCGACGAGCAGCTCCGGATCCGGCACGAGGTGCCGGTCGACGGCCTCCCGAGCCGGGCGCGCGTCTCACCCGACGGCCGCTATGGCTCCGTGACCCTGTTCGTGACGGGCCATGCGTACGCGGACGCCGGCAGCTTCTCCACGCAGACCACGCTCATCGACCTCGCGCGGGGCGAGCGGATCGCGGACCTCGAGGACTTCACCGTTACGAAGGACGGCGTGCAGGTGACCGCCGTTGACCGCAACTTCTGGGGCGTCACGTTCGCGCCCGACAGCGACCGCTTCTACGCGACCATGGCCACCGGCGGCAAGACCTACCTGGTGGTCGGCTCGGTCAGCCGTCGCACGGCGCACGTGATCCACGAGAACGTCGAGTGCCCGTCGCTCTCGCCGGACGGCAAGCGGATCGCCTACAAGAAACGGGTCGGCTCCGGCGCCAACCCGTGGCGACTGACCGTGCTCGACCTCTCGTCCATGCGGGAGACCCCGCTGGCGGAGACGCGCTCGGTCGACGACCAGGCCGAATGGCTCGACGAGGAGCACGTGCTGTACGGGATCGGCGGCGAGGTCTACGTCGTCCGCGCCGACGGCGGCGGGCAGCCCCGCCGCTTCCTGACCGGAGCGGAGTCGCCCGCGGTCGTGAGTGGGTAGGCCGGCGGGCGCGGAGGAGCGAGTCCGCGGCCCGCGCACGTGGCGGGCCGCGGGACGCCGAAGGGCGTCAGGTCAGAGGACCGCTCCGAACTGCTGGATACGGGGCTCGAGCTCGTTCATCAGCTCGAGCCAGCGGATGTTGTAGTAGCGCGGGTCCGTCAGCTTCGCGCGGTCGGCGAGGTCGATCTCGGCGAGCATCTCGGAGACGGCCTCGACCACCGAGCGGCAGGGCGTGAACCCGAGCGTCTGGCTCAGCTTCGCGTTCGAGCACTCGTAGTCGCGCGTCAGGCGCGGCGCGGGTGTCTCCTCGAGGCTGACCGTGCGGCCGAGCAGCTGCACCGAGCCGGCCACGAGCATCGCGAGCTCGCGGATCTGGTAGTTGGAATGGAGGACGTTGAAGACCTCTCCGCGGACCACGTCGGCGGGGGCCTCGAGCGCCGCGATCATCGCGTCGGAGACGTCCCGGACGTCCACGAGCGGGCGCCACATCCAGCCGCCGCCGTGCAGGAGCAGGCGCTCCTGGAGAAGCGCGTCCTTGACGAAGGTGTTCACCACCAGGTCGTAGCGCATGCGCGGGCTGAAGCCGTAGACCGTGCCGTTGCGGAGGATCACCGGGCAGAGGCCGCTGTCGATCAGGCCGAGCAGCGCCTCCTCGCCGAAGCGCTTCGAGGTCGCATACGCGCCACGCGGCGCGATGCGCGCCGTCTCGTCGTGCATCCCGGGCGGCATCCCGTCGTAGAGGGAGCAGGAGGACGCGAACACGAGCCGCTCGATCCCGCGCTCGACGCAGGCGTGTCCGAGCGCCTCGGTGGCGACGGCGTTCATCTGCCAGTTCGCCTCTGGGTCGTACTCCGCGGTCGGGTCGTTGGAGAGGCCGGCGAGGTGGATCACGCCGTCGACGCCGTCGAGCGCCGAGGCGGGAATCTCCCGCACGTCGGCCACCTGGACCTCGATCCGGCCCGCATACGGCTCGAGCGGCCCCTCACCCCAGTAGAGGCGATCGAGCAGCCGGACGTTGTAGCCGCGCTCGAGCAGCCTGCCGGTGAGGACGGTCCCGATGTAGCCCGCGCCGCCCGTGATCAGCACGGTGCGGCCCTTCTCAGGCGGGTTGGGTGCGAGTCCGTTGCTGCGGCCGCGCTCTCCCTGGAAATAGCGGCCGGCATGCCCATTGCTGGTTGCCGCGCCCGGATCGTGGGAGCGACCGTTGCCGTTTGAGCCCGTCATCAGTGTCAGAAGTCTCCTTAGCTTGCCGCGCCCGAGGCGCGATGCCGTGTCCTGACAGACCAACGGGGCATACTTGCCTTTTCTTGCTCGGCGGGCGCCGCGGAAGCGCGCTCCGGACCGCGGCGTTGGTAGGGCTCGATTCCGAGCACGAAACACCAGGAGGCGACATGGAACGACTTGAGACGCGGCTCGAGGGGCCGGTGCTCGTCAAGCCCGTGGTCCACGGCGACGAGCGCGGCTTCTTCCACGAGAGCTATCGGCGAAACGTGTACGCCGAGCTGGGCATCCCGGAGGAGTTCGTCCAGGACAACCACTCGCGCTCCGGGCCGGGGATCGTGCGCGGCATGCACTTCCAGATCGGCGAGGGCGCCGCGAAGCTGGTGCGCTGCGCGCGGGGCGCCATCCTCGACGTCGTCGTGGACGTCCGCCGGGGTTCCCCCACCTTCGGGAAGTGGGAGGGGTTCGAGCTGACCGACGAGAACCTGCACCAGCTCTATTGCCCGGTGGGATTCGCCCACGGGTTCTGCGTCCTGAGCGAGGTCGCCGACGTGATGTACAAGCAGACGAACTACTACGACGACGCCCTGGAGCGCGGAATCGCCTACAACGATCCGGACGTGGGGATCGACTGGCCCACGAGCCTGGAGCTGAAGCCCTCGAAGCGCGACTCCGAGGCGCCGCTCCTGCGGGACATCGAGGCGGAGCTGCCGTTCGTGTACGAGGCGCCGGCGGGCGGCTAGCTCGCGGCCGTCTCGGCCGCGAGCGAGGCGCTCACCATGTAGGCCTCGAGCGCGTCCTCCCAGCGGCGCATGGGCGGCACACCCGCCCGGTGGGCGCGCTCGCAGGAGAGGACGCCGTTGAGGGGCCGGTAGGCGCCCCCGGGCGGCCGCACTGTCTCGACCGCCTCGACCGGCACGTCCAGGCCCGCGATCGACATGATCGCCAGCGTGAAGTCGTGCCACGAGCAGGCGCCGGCGTTCGTGAGGTGGAGCAGCCCGCGAGCGCCCACGTCGACGGCGGCGGCGAGCGACTCCGCCAGGTCGGCCGTGTACGTGGGGGTGAGCCGCTGGTCGGCGACCATCTTGAGCGCGCCCTGATCGCGCGCCCGGTTGAGCATTCGCTGGACGAAGTTGCCGCCCTTCGAGGCGCTCCCATGCCTGCCGTACAGCCCAGAGCTGCGCACGACGAGGGCGTCCGGGCAATATGCGAGCGCCGCGTGCTCGCCGGCCAGCTTCGAGATCGCGTAGATGCTGCGCGCGTCCGGCAGGTCGCTCTCGTCGTAGGGGTCGTCGCGGTCGCCGCCGAAGACGTAGTTCGTACTCAGGTGCACGAGCACGGCTCCCGTGTCGGCACAGCGCTCCGCCAAGCGCTTGACGGCGCGGGCGTTCACCTCGAACGAGCGGTCCTCCTCGCGTTCGCATACCTCCACGTTGTGGAAGGCGGCGCAGTTGAAGACCACGGCGGGCCGGTGAGACTCGAACGCCGCCGCCATGCCGGCGTCGTCCGTGATGTCCAGCTCGGCACGGGACGGGGACAGGACTTCGCAGTCGCCCTGGAGCAGCTCGCACAGATCCGAGGCCAGCTGGCCCCCTCCGCCAGTGACGAGCACGCTCCGGCCGCCGAGGCGCGGGCCGGCGCTCATGCCTGGACGGTCTCCGTCTCGCGAAGGTCGCCCCGCGGGTGGCCGGTGTCCCGCAGCTCCGGGTCGGCCGTGCGCACGGGGATCTTGCTCGGCGGCCCGTGGGGGATCGGCGCGCGCCCGAGGAGCGTCTTCAACACCTGCCGGTTTGCCTCCCGGCGGCGGCGGCCCAGGTCTCCGGAGCCGGCGTACACGCTGCGGAGCGAGTGCCGGAGGAAGATCGCACCGGAGTAGAGCACCGTGTGCGCGGGGGAGAAATGCTTGCGGGCGTAGAAGATCCGGTTGTACGCGTCGAGGCTCTCGATGCTCGGCTTGACGCCCGCCTTGCCCTCGTGATGGAGGATCGTCATCTGCGGGAGATGGCGGATCTCCCAGCCCGCGGTCCTTATCCGCCGGCAGAAGTCAGTCTCGTCCGAGTACATGAAGAAGCGCTCGTCGAGGAATCCGGCGCTCTCGATCGCCTCGCGCCGCACGAGCATGAAGGAACCGCTGGTCCAGTCGCACGCGACCTCGCGATCGTATGCCGCCGGGTCCAGCTCCCGTTCCCCGAGCCATCGCGGCCGTCGTCCCAGGCGCTCGGCCGCGAACGCGTCGCCGAGCGCGCGCAGGGCGTTCGGGAACCGCCGGATCGTCGTGTCGAGGCGACCCTCGCGGTTGACCTGGCGGACGCCGACGAGACCGACGCTCGGCCGGGCATCCATCGCCCGGACCAGCTCCTCGAACGTCCCCTCGAGGATCTCCGTGTCCGGATTGAGGAACAGAACGTACCGGGCGTTGCAGGTCATGAGGGCGCGGTTGTTCGCGTGCGAGAAGCCGTGGTTCTCCGACCACACCACGCGCGCCTCCGGAAACCCGTTGGTCACGACGTCCGCGGTGCCGTCACGCGAGTCGTTGTCCACCACCACGACGTCGGCGCTGAGATCGCCCATTTTGTCGAAGAGCGTCCGAAGGCAGGGCTCGAGCCACTGGGACTCGTTCGTGGAGACGGTGATGATGGCGAGGTCGTTCAAACCGAGGAACCAACGGCGTGCCGGGCGCCCGTCTTTTGCGGCCCTTCCTGGCCCCGCCCGAGGGCCGCGGCGGGGTTGCCCACGACCGTCGCGCCGGGCGCAACGTCCTTCGTCACCACGGCGCCCGCGCCGACCATGGAGCCCGCGCCGATCCGCACGCCGCACAGGACCGTCGCGCCCGAGCCGATCGAGGCGCCGGCCTCGACGATCGTCTCCACCAGCTCCCAGTCGTCGTCGGTCTGGAGCCCGCCGCCCTCCCGCGTCGCCCGCGGGTGCCGGTCGTTGATGAACATCACGCCGTGGCCGACGAATACGTCGTCCTCGATGCGGACGCCCTCGCACACGAAGGTGTGGCTCTGGATCTTGCACCGGGACCCGATCTCCGCGCCGCGCTGGACCTCGACGAAGGTGCCGATGCGGCTGTCGGCGCCGATCCGGCAGCCGTAGAGGTTGGTGAACGGGTAGACCATGACACCCTCGCCGAAGGCGACGTCGTCGATCAGCCTGTGGGGGGCGTCGTTGGCGGGAGCGGCGGCGGAGGGGTCGTTGCGTTGCGGAGTGCTCACACGACACAAACGGTCGCTCCCCCCCTCCGCTCACGCGAGTCGCCGCACGGCGCTCGACGTGTAACACGACCGATCTGCCAGGGTTCCTTCTCCGATGCCCTCCCCCGCGCCGCATGCGACCGTCGCCGGCCAGGGGAGCGGCGTTGCCGATGCGGGTACTCCGCTCGAGCGCGCGGAAGCGCTCGCGGAGCGCGTCCTCCCGCAGCGCACCCCCAAGCGCCGGATGCTGGTGATCGTGAACCCGTACGCGACGACCGTGTCCGACCGGCTGAAGAACCTCGTCGTGTACGCACTCCAGTCGCGCTACGCGGTCGAGGCGATCGACACCGAGAAGCAGGGCCACGCGACCCAGATCTGTCGGGAGGCCGCCCGGGAGGGCTACGACGTGGTCGTGGCGTTCGGAGGGGACGGCACCGTCAATGAGGCGGCGAACGGTCTGGTCGGATCGGAGACGCCGCTGACGGCGCTGCCGGGCGGGTCCACGAACGTGTGGTGCCGCAGCCTGGGCCTGCCGAACGACGTTGTGGACGCCACCGAGCGGCTCCTGCGGATCGCCGACGACTTCCGCCCCCGGCGCGTGGACCTCGGTCGCATGAACGATCGCGTCTTCGTGTTCGCCTCGGGCGTGGGGCTCGACGCGTCGGTCGTGGAGCGCGTGGACGCACATCCCCGCCGCAAGGCGCGTTATGGGGCCTGGTACTACTCGTTGGCCGGGATCACGATCTACAACCGCCGCTACCTGGTCAACCCGCCGCAGATGCGCGTGCGGGGAGGCGGACGTGAACTGGACGCGGTGACCGTGGTCGTGCAGAACGCCGACCCGTTCACCTACTTCGCACGGCGCCCGATCAGGGTCGTCGAGCCGGCGGGGCTCGACAACGGCTCGCTGTCGGCGGCGGTGCTCAAGCGGGCGACGGCGCCCGCCGTGCTTACGCTGATCCCGCGTCTCATCTCCGGCCGGGCCAAGAGCGTCATGCGCCACCGGCAGGTCGAGGGCCTCCCCGGCCTGCGCGGCTTCCGGGTCGAGTCGACCGACGGACGGCCGCTGCCCGTGCAGGTCGACGGCGATTTCATCGGCCTCTGCGAGTGGGTCGACTACGACGCGGTCCCGCTCGGCCTTCTGGCGATCGCCTGACCGCCCGTCCGCCGCTCTACAGCCGCACCAGGCGCTGGTTGCGAGTGCCGTTCGTGACGCCACGGAAGTCCACGACGCGCTGGGACTCGCGCACGACCTGCTCCGGGTCCAGATCGGGGTGGGCGGTGATGATCACCGCCACGTCGGCGTCGGCGAGCACCTCCTCCACGGGACGCGAGGACAGACCGAACCCGGACAGCTCGGGGACGTGCGGGTCGTGGTAGGCGAGCTCCGCGCCGCGTTCCGCGAGCAGAGACATGATCTTGATTGCGGGCGATTCGCGCAGGTCCCCCACACCGGCCTTGTACGACACGCCCAGGATCGCGACCTTGGACCCCCGCACCGGCTTGGAATCGTCGTTCAGGGCGCGCGCGACCTTGTCGGCGCAGAAGAGTGGCATCGCCTGGTTCACCTCGCCGGCGAGCTCGATGAACTCGGTGGTGGTGTCGTACTCGCGCGCCTTCCAGGCGAGGTAGAAGGGGTCGACCGGCAGGCAGTGACCGCCGAGGCCGGGCCCCGGCCGGAACGACATGAACCCGTAGGGCTTGGTCGCCGCCGCCTCCACGACCTCCCAGACGTCGATGTCCATCCTGTCGCACAGCATCGCCAGCTCGTTCACCAGGGCGATGTTCACCGAGCGGAAGACGTTCTCGAGGAGTTTCGTCAGCTCCGCGACCTCGGGCGTCGACACCGGGACGACCTCGTCGCACACGCGACCGTAGAGCTCAACGGCCCGGTCGAGGCAGTGCGCGGTGAGCCCTCCGACGACCTTTGGCGTCGTCCTGAGGGTGAAGTCCGTGCGGCCGGGGTCGATTCGCTCGGGCGAGAACGCGAGGTTGAAGCCACTCCCGGCGCGTAGACCGGATTCCTCGAGCAGCGGCGCCAGCTGCTCGCGCGTCGTGCCCGGGTAGGTGGTCGACTCGAGAACCACGAGCTGCCCCTGCTGGAGCACCGCCGCGAGGGCGCTGCCCGACGACAACAGCGGCCCGAGGTCCGGCTCCCGATTGCTCGTGAGCGGCGTGGGGACGGCGATGATCACCGCGTCCATCTGCGCCAGGTCGGCATAGCGGCTGCTCGCCCGGAGCTTGTCGCGCGTGGCGAGGAGCCGCTCGGAAGAGATGTCCTCCACGTAGCTGCGGCCCGCGGCAACGGCCTCGACCTTGGTCGGGTCCACGTCGACGCCGAGCACGCTGTGACCCGCCTCTGCGAATGCGACAGCGAGGGGCAGGCCGACGTAGCCGAGCCCGATGATGCCTACCTTCAAGCCGCCGTCAGCCTCACGCATCAGTGTCACTACCTCCTGCCGTCTCACGGTCGATTCGTCCGGCCACCTTGCGAGCCGGTCCTCTGACCAACGAGCGCGTGCAGGTTGAACTTGCTTCACCTCGGGCCCGAGAACGTGGACCGGGTGCCGCGTAAGGACCGCCACATCGGGTGCGTTGTTAGACCATGAAGAGCGGTTATCCCATCGATCTTGCGGAGGCCAACCCCCTCGGCGAGGTCGCGGTCTCCATGGCCATCGAGGAGGGCCTTCTGCGCCGGCGCGTTGCCGCCGTGCTCGCGGCGGCGGGGCTCACCATTGCCGATGCCGGCAAGCACCCGAACGTGGTCGTCATGGGACGCGCGCTGGACAAGGAGCGCCTGCTCGACCTCCGGCACGCCTTTGAAGCCTTCCGCCCGGCCCCCGTCGTCGTCGTGTCGCCTCGAACCTCCGCACCGGGGCTCCGGCGCGCACTTGGCGCTGGAGCGCACGGCCTGGTCTTCGACTCTCAGGTCGACAGCGCGCTCGCGCCCACCGTGCGCGCCGTCGCCGCCGGCCAACTCTGCGTCCCTTGTGAGATGAATGGCGCGGCCGACAAGCCGGCCCTCAGCCACCGCGAGCGCGAAGTACTCAAGCTTGCGGTCTCCGGTCGCACGAACGCGGAGATCGCCGCCGCTCTGTGTCTTGCCGAGAGCACGATCAAGAGCCACCTTTCGTCGGCGTTCAACCGTCTCGGAGTCCGCTCGCGCCGCGAGGCCGCGACGTTGGTCCTCGACCCCGAGCAGGGGCTGATGCCAATCGTTCTCGGCACCGACACGGCAACGCCGGGCTGGGCGAACGGCAACGGCGATGCGCACTTCGGGCCTCAGCCGTCCAACGGCCTGCCGCCCGACGCCGTCTAGTACGAACTTCCACCCTGGACGCTCGTTCGGTCGACAGATTTTCGGTCGGTGCGTCGTTGGTGAAGCAATGATTAGGAAGGCGGTGATCCTCGCCGTGGCGCCTGTCGCGCTGCTGCCCGTCGCGAATCGCCCCCTCCTCTCGCACACCGTGCGTGGACTTGCGCGGGCGGGGGTTCGGCGGACCGCCGTGGTGGCCGAGCCCTCGGTGCGGGAGCAGCTCGCGGACGAGCTCGACAGCGATGTCGCAGATCACTGTACGGTCCAGTGGGCGGACCGCGACGCCGGCAGCGGCCTCATGGGTGCGCTGACGGGTCTCAGTGACTTCGTCGCCAACGAGCCATTCGTTCTGCACCTCGGCGACAGCATGGCGCGCAGGGGCCTGCGTTCGGTCCTGCGGCTGGCACCGGCGCCCTTGGACACCACGGTGCTCGTGCAGGAGCCGTCCCACCGCGGCGGCGAAGTCGTGGAGCTCGCGCCCCGGCGCTTCGTGATGAGCTCCGGCACGGGCAACGGAGCTTCCGACGGGCTACCCGCGGGTGCGTGGGTGCTCGGTGGGGGAGTGCTCGAGGCGGCCGCGCACATTCCTGCCTCCGGTAGCTGGGAGCTCGAGATGAGCACGATGACGCGTTATCTCGGCGAGCTCGGCGGCCACGTAAGCCTTCATCAGGTGGACGAGTGGTGGCGCTACCGGAAGTGCCCGGATGCGCTCCTGGACGGGAATCGCTTTGCACTCGAGGGGCTCCAGGGACAGCCCGTCGAAGCGCAGCTCCTCGACACCCGCATCCAGGGGACCGTCTGCATCCATCCCACCGCGCGGCTCGAGTCGAGCATCGTCCGCGGCCCCGCCGTGATCGGTGCCGGCACCTGTCTGCGCGACGCCTACGTCGGCCCCTACACCTCGATCGGCGACAACGTGATGATCGAGGGCGCCGAGATCGAGCACTCGATCATCCTCCCCGGCGCGTCCATCAGCCACCTCGGCGGGCGCCTGGAGGCGAGCGTCATCGGGCCCAAAGCCCGGGTTTTCCGGGACTTTCGCCTACCGAGGGCGCTGCGCCTGAACGTGGGCGAGGGCGCGGAGGTCTCGCTGGCCTGATCACGGGCGAATCTCCCCCGAAAGGGGTAGGTCCATCGTCCGTTTCTCCCCCTCGACCCCGGTATCTGCAGAAAAAACTAGGGTGGCTGCCCTAGTGCGGCGATTCGCGGGGGCCTCTAGGGTCATTGCTGACCGAAGGCATCCGTCAGCGCTGGCCCAGAGCAGCCGACGGGGGAGGAAAATTGAACACACCGCGCTTTACTCGTTCGAGTCAGAACGACTCGGACAAACTCGTATATCAGGCCGTCGCCCGTGCCAAGGAGGGCGACTCCAGTGCCTTGCATTTCCTGTACGTGCGCTTCGCGGACGACGTCTGCGGCTACGTCCGCAGCATCGTGCGCGATTCGCACGAGGCCGAGGACATCACGCAGAACGTCTTCGCCAAGCTGATGACCGCGATCCACAAGTACGAGCGGCGCGACGTGCCGTTCGCCGCGTGGATCCTGCGGGTGGCCCGCAACGTGGCGCTCGACCACGTGCGCGCTCGTCGCCAGATCCCCTTCGAGGAGGTCCGGACGAGCGACGAGGGCCACGAGCAGATCGGCTTCGAGCGGTCGCAGTGCCTGCGCGACGCCCTCTGGCAGCTGCCGGAGGAGCAGCGTGAGGTGCTCGTCCTGCGCCACATCGCCGGCCTGACCCCCGGCGAGATCGCGGAGCGGCTCGGCAAGACCGAGGGTTCCGTACACGGGCTCCATCACCGCGGCCGCGGCGCCCTACAGGCGGCGCTCCGCGAGCTCGAGTCCGCGCCCGTCACGGCGACCGCGTAGCGGGCCGCCGCACCCCCCGGCCGACGCGCCGGGGGGGTCAGTCGTCCGGGTCGTCGGTGCTGCTGACGAGCTTCCCGGCCACGCGCCCCGAGTCG
Organism: Thermoleophilaceae bacterium; assembly: GCA_036407035.1. Lineage (GTDB taxonomy): Bacteria > Actinomycetota > Thermoleophilia > Solirubrobacterales > Thermoleophilaceae > JACVRW01. The sequence goes on from DASXAA010000186.1 coordinate 34,436, forward strand.
AGATCGGCGATCAGGTAGAGGGCGGCGTGCTCGAGCAGGCGCTCGACCGGCACCCCCTGGCGCTCCGACTCCTCGTCGAGCTCGCGCCAGGTGCCGCCCTCGAGGTCGAGGTCCACGTCGACCGTGGATTCGTTCCGGCGCCTGGGGAAGCGCGGCACGCGATGAGCCGGGCGGCCGGAGCCGCGATCGGCCAGGTAGTACCGCGCGGCGTGCCCGACCAGCTGGTCCGGCGAGAGGGAGTGCCTGCGCGCCTCTGCCTCAAGCGTGGCCAAGCCGAACTCGTCGAGTTCGAGCGTCATGCTGCGTCGCATAACCCCAGAGCCTTCGCGCACGTCCTCGGAAGTATCGTCGGCGGAGCGCACATCCTTGAGTAGGAAATTAGTACTTGGGGTCTCCGCTCCTACTCGAAAACGGCCTGCAGACCCCTTCCCCAGGGGGGTCTTTCCCACTTGGGGACTAGAGAAAACTCACTGGGCGGCGTCCGTCATCGCCCCGCGGAGCTCCCGCCGCGACGACACGCCCAGCTTCGCGTAGGTGTGCTTGAGGTGCCATTCGACCGTCTTCACGGTCACGAACAGCGCCTCCGCGATCTCCCGGTTCGACATCCCCTGCGCCGCCAGCCCGGCCACCTGGCGCTCGCGCGCCGTGAGGGCCTCCAGGCCCTCCATCGCGGTCCGGCGCGGCCTCGCGCCGGCCGCGGTCGTCTCGCGCATCGCGCGTCCTGCGAGTTCGGCGGCGCCGCAGCGCTGCGCCAGATCGAGGCCGAGCCGCAGCGGCTCGCGGGCGTCGCGGCGGCGTCCCGCGCGACGCAGGGCGGAGCCGTAGTCGATCAGCGCCCGCGCCCGCTCGAGCGCCGCCTGCGACTGCTCCGACTGGCGCACGGCCTCCTCCAGCAGCTCGAGCGCGGCCGGCCCTCCCTGCACGGCGGCGAGCGCGCGCAGCGAGTGCCCGACGGTGCCGGGCGCGCCGAACCTGCGCGCCAGGTCGAGCTCCTCCTCGGCCAGCCGTACGGCCTCGTCGCGGTCGCCGACCAGCGCGTGCGCGCGCGCCGCCCCGGAGCGCCACGCGGACAGCGCTGGATTCGTGATCCCGAGCGCGAGCAGGTAGTCGCCGGCCGACGTGAAGTCGGCGAGGGCCTCCTCGCCCTCGCCGCGCAGTAGCCTGAGCCGGCCGCGGGCGGCAAGGAAGGCGGTCCGCGTCGCGCTCGCCTCACCCTCCTCCTCGGCGTGTGCCTCGCTCTCCTCGATCAGCCGCTCGGCGGCCTGGAGGTCGCCGAGCTCCACGAGCGTGTCGGCGAGCACGGCGCGCGCGCCGGCGCCGGCCAGGCGCCAGCCGTGGCGCTCGGCGGCGAGCGCCGCGCGAGCGTCGGCGGAGGCGTCGCCGACGCGGCCGCGGCGCTGGATCGCCAGGCTGCGGAAGTAGGACGACGTGGCCATTCCGAGCACCGACCCGCGCGAGCGCGCCTCCTCCACGGCCGCCGTGAGGGCCGCCTCGGCCGTCTGCAGGTCCTCGGCGACCGTCAGTGCGCTCGCGGCCACGTAATAGGAGATGCCGTCGGCGGTGGTGTCGTCGAGCAGCGCGCCGCGCGCGAGCGCGCGCGTGGCCAGCTCGAGCACCTCGTCGCGCGCGTCGCCGCGCAGGGCGCCCTCGAGCGCGAGCTGGGCGAGCTGCGCCCGCTTACCGGGGGTGTCGTTCCCCTTCGGCGCGACGGACGGCGCGGCCGGCAGCCCGGCGCGCGCGGTCTCGAGCCGCGAGACGGTCCCGAGGGCGGCGCGCAGCAGCTCGCCGAGGCCCTCGTCCTCCCGCGGCAGCTCGTCGATCCCGCGCCGGAACGCCCCGGCGGCGTCGTCGAGGCGCCCCAGCGAGAACAGCATGCGGCCGGTCTCGAGCGCCGTGCGGGCGCGATCGAGCGGGTCCGGCAGGCGCTCGATCGCCTCGCTCAAGCGGTCCACGGCCTGAGGGTTCCCAGCGGTGGCCTCGGCGCGGCCCAGCTGGAGCACCACGTGCGCGCGCCTGTCGCGCACGGGCGGCTCCTGCAGCGCGCGGCGCAGATAGTTCACCGCGGCCGCCGGCGCGCCGCGTTCGAGGGCGTCCTCGGCGGCGGCGCACAGCGCGTCCACGGCCCACCCGCTGCCGCTGCGCGTGGAGTTCATCAGGTGCGCGGCGATCACCTCGGGCGCCGCCTCCTCCTCGGCCAGGATGCGGGCGGCGCGCAGGTGCACCTCGGCCCAGCGGGCCGGCGGCTGCTCGGCGTTCAGGGCGCGCATGACGATCGGGTGCACGAAGGTCAGCCGCTCGTCGCGCGCGAGCACTCCTGCTGCCATGAGGGCATCGGCGGCCGCTGCGGCGGCGGTCAGGTCGAGGCCGGCGAGCACCGCGGCGTGGCGCACCTCGGTCCCGGGCCCCAGCACGGCCGCCGCGAGCACGAGCTTCTCGGTGTCCTCGCCGAGCGGCCGGATCCTGGCCGTCACGGCGGCGCCGAGCCCGGGCGGGGCGAACGCCGCCACCTCCGGCGCGGACACGCGCACCGGCTCGATGCCGGCGCCGGCCAGCTGCGGCAGCAGATCGTGGAGCAGGAGCGGGTTGCCGCCGGTCGCGTCGTGCACGGCCCGGCAGAAGTCGGTCTCGGCCTGCGGGTACAGGGAGGTCCTCATCAGGCGGGCGGTGCCCTGCACGCTCAGCGGGTGAAGCCGGCAGCCCGTTGCCGCCGGGTGCCGCGTGGTCTGCCACAGCACGTCAGGGTCTGGGCACCTGAGCGCGGACCCGTGGGCGACCACCACCGCGATCGGCAGCTCCTGCACCCGCTCGGTCAGATAGAGCAGGAACCGCAGGCTGGTCGCGTCGGCCAGGTCCACGTCGTCGACGGTCAGCAGGAGCGGCAGCTGGGCGGCGAGGTTCACGCAGAGCCAGTAGAGGCCGTGGAGGATCGAGAACGAGTGCTCGTCGGGCACCTGGCGCGGCCCCGGCGCGAACAGCGGGACGGCCATCCGCGCGGCGCCCGACAGGAGGCGTCCGCGCTCCTCCTCGCTCGCGGCCGCGATGCGTGACTCGAAGAGCTGAAGCAGCACCCCGAACGTGAAGTCCTGCTCGAGCTCGCGGCCCTGGGCGCTCAGCACCTCCAACCCATCGTCCGCCGCGAGCGTCCGCGCCACCGAGACGAGGCTCGACTTGCCGAGCCCGTGGGCGCCCTCGACGGCCACCACCGAGCCGCGCCCCTCGCACGCCTCGGAGAGCGCGCGCGAGATCAGCGCGAGCGGTGCTTCCCGCTCGATGAGCGCGCGCGAGGGCGCCTCTTGCTCAGCGACCAGGTCTTGGAGCGCCTGTGACTCCACGCCTCGCCCTCATCGGGTTTGGGCACCCGAGTTGGCGAACGCGCAGGCTCGCGCGTGGTGAACGCTCCATCGGGAGCGACGCCACGCGCGCGGGCGGGCAACTGCCTGGGGAGCCAATCTGAGCACCGAGTCCGTGTTCTCGCGGGGGTGACATGAACAAACCCCCACGACGCCAGAGTACGTCCGTAGAGGCTACTCGCAACCTAGAACATCCGTCCAGTTTGCGCCAGTTTTGGACAAACTCTCTGACCTTTTTCGTGGCGCGTCCCCCCCTCAGGGTGACAGCCACACGGCCTCAGCCCGTCGGTGTGACCCGATACGCGTCGAAAACCGAGTCGATGTTCCGCAGCCGCGAGATCACCGCCCGCAGCGCCTCCGTGTCGCCGACCTCGACGACGAAGCGGTTCTTCACCATCGGGTGCACCACCGTGCAGCGCGCCTCGAGGATGTTCACGCCCGCCTCGGCGAAGTTGCGGGAGAGGTCCTCGAGCAGGCGGGTGCGATCCCATGCGTCGACCTGGATCTCGGCGCGGAAGCCCGAGTGGGAGTCGCCCTCCCACGAGACCTTCGTGAAGCGCTCCGGGTTCTTCATCAGGGCGCGCGCGTTGCGGCACTCCTCGTGGTGGATCGTGATGCCCTTGCCGAGCGAGATGTAGCCGACGATCGGGTCGCCCGGCACCGGCCGACAGCACTTCGCCAGCCGCAGCATCACGTCGTCCACGCCGTCCACCCGAATCCCGTAGGAGGACGACGCCGCCGTGCGCTTCGGGCTCTCCTTGCGCTCGAGCAGCTCGGCCGCCGCCGAGGTCGGCTCCACCGCCGATTCGCCCTCGCGCAGGCGGTGCATGATCTTCGTCACGACCGTCTTCGGCGAGATCTTCGCCTGGCCGAGGGCGATGAAGAAGTCCTCGCCCTTCTTGAAGCCGGTCTCGCGGATCACGTCCGCCAGCAGCGGCGAGCCCGAGATCTTCTGCGGCGGCAGCCCGGCGCGCCTCAGGTTCTCCTGCAGGATCTCGCGGCCGGTGCGCTCGGAGTCCTCACGGCGCTCGCGCTTGAACCAGGCCCGGATCTTCGACTGGGCGCGCGTGGTCTTGACGAGCGAGAGCCAGTCGCGGCTCGGGCCGCGCTCCTTCTTCGAGGTCAGCACCTCGCAGATGTCGCCCGAGGTCAGCTCGTAGTGCAGCGGGACGATCTTGCCGTTGACCTTGGCGCCGACACAGCGATGGCCCACGTCGGTGTGGACCGCGTAGGCGAAGTCGAGCGGCGTGGCGCCGGCGGCCAGCGACTTGACCTCGCCCTTCGGCGTGAAGACGAACACCTCGTCCTCGAACAGGTCGGCCTTCAGCGTCCGCGCGAACTCCTGCGGGTCCTTCGTGTCCTGCTGCCAGTCGAGCATGTGCTTCAGCCACTCGACCTTCTCCTCCACCGGCGCGGTGCCGTCCTCCTTGTAGATCCAGTGAGCCGCGACGCCGTACTCGGCCGTGTTGTGCATCTCGTCGGTGCGGATCTGGATCTCGAGCGGCAGGCCCTCCGGCCCGATCACCGTGGTGTGGAGCGCCTGGTACATGTTGAACTTGGGCATCGCGACGAAGTCCTTGAAGCGGCCGGGCAGCGGCTTCCAGAGTGAGTGGATCACCCCGATCGCGCCGTAGCAGTCCTTCACCGAGTCCACGATCACGCGCATGGCGGTGAGGTCGTAGATCTCGTTGAACTCGCGCCCCTTCTTCGTCATCTTCGAGTAGATCGAGTAGAAGTGCTTGGCGCGGCCCGAGATCGAGGCCCTGATCCCGACCGCCTCGAGCTCGTTCGCCAGGTACTCGCCGGCGCGCGCCACGTAGGCCTCGCGCTCGTCGCGCTGCTGGCTGACCAGCTGCTTGATCTCGCTGTACTTGCGCGGGTGGAGCGTCGCGAAGGCGAGGTCCTCCAGCTCCCACTTGATCGCGTGGATGCCGAGCCGGTGAGCCAGCGGCGCGAAGATGTCGAGCGTCTCCTTCGCCTTCTCCTGCTGCTTCTGCTTCGGCATCGAGCCGAGCGTGCGCATGTTGTGGAGGCGGTCGGCGAGCTTGATCAGGATGACCCGGATGTCCTGGGCCATCGCGACCATCATCTTGCGGTAGTTCTCGGCCTGGCGGTCGTCGCGGCTCTGGAAGGTGACGCCCGAGAGCTTCGTCACGCCGTCGACGAGCGACCCGATCTCCTCGTCGAACAGCTCCGTCACCTCGTCGAGCGACGCGCTCGTGTCCTCGACCGTGTCGTGCAGCAGCGCGGCGCAGAGGGTCTCGGTGTCGAGCCGCATGCCGGCGCAGATCTTGGCCACGCCGATCGGGTGGACGATGAAGTCCTCGCCGCTGGCCCGGCGCTGGTGGGCGTGCCGCTCGCAGGCGAAGATGAACGCCTGCTCAACCAGCCTGCGGTCGACCGTCTCGGCGGCCTCGTCGGCGTGCTCCTCGACCACCGCGAAGAGGTCGCCGAGCATCCGGCGCTGGTCGTCCGAGAGCCTCTCCCTCGGCCCGACCGGCGTGTGGCCGCGGGCCTCGTCGACGGGGTGGTGCTCGAAGTCCCGCGTGGCGGGCGCGCCGTTGCCCGCCGCGCCGTCGCGCCTGGCGGTCGCGGCGCGCTTCCCCCGGCCCCGCGTTCCCGCTCGTGAATCCTCGGTGCGCGGGGTCTCGGCCATGCCAACGAGTTTAGAACCTGTCTCCGAGACCTACGCGATGACCGAGGCCGGTCATGATCGAGTAGGGCGCCGCACGCGAGCGCAGTCGATGCCGGAGGCATCGGCGAGCATCGCGGGTGGCGAGCCTGCGACGGTCATGGCCGGCGTCGGGCCCGCGGAGGGTTCGGAGACAGGTTCCTGGTGTGGGACGGCGACCGCAGCCCCGTCCCGGTCCTGGACCTGCAGCCGCGCGACGATCTTCGTCAGCTCCTCCACCACCGCCGGGTTGAACTGGGTGCCGGAGCCCGCGCGCAGCTCCTCGAGCGCCTCCTCGACCGGGCGCGCCGGCCGGTAGGGGCGGTCGGTGGTCATGGCGTTGAACGCGTCGCAGCAGGACACGATCGTCGCCCCGAGCGGGATCTGGTCGGCCGCGAGGCCGTCGGGATAGCCGCCGCCGTCCCAGCGCTCGTGCGACGAGCGGACGATGCGCCCGACGTCGCTCAGCAGGCCGCCCACGCGGTCCAGCATCCGCTGGCCCTCGATCGTGTGGGTCTTGACGACGATCCACTCGTCGTCGGTCAGCGGCCCCGGCTTGTTGATGATGTGCTTGGGCACGGCGATCTTGCCGACGTCGTGCAGGAGCGCGCCGAACTCCACCCGGCGGCGCTCGGACGAGCTCAGGCCCATCGCGTCCGCGACCGCCACGGACAGCCCGACCACTCCCTGGCTGTGCACGCCGGTGTACTCGTCGTCGGCCTCGAGCACGTCGCCGAGCAGCAGCGTGGTGCCGCGGTAGGCGCGGCTCAGCTCGAGCGACTGCGACAGGCGCGCCCGCCGCTCGGCTGCGAACACCGCGAACACGCCCAGCAGCGGCAGCAGGAGCAGCACGGTGTACGGCGCGTCGACCGACGCGATCGCCGCGAGCAGCCCGACCGGCGAGAGCAGCACGTCGATCAGCGCCACCCAGCCGAGGAGCGGCGGCTGGAGACCGGGCCGTACGCCCATCCCCACCCAGAGCCTCACGGTCGAGGTGCCGGCGTCGAACGCCAGCTGCGCCAGCAGCGCGGCCACCAGCACCGGCCAGCGTGAGAGGTCGGGGCCGGCCATGTCCGCCAGGCCCAGCACGAGCGCGGGCCCGACGGCGTGCCACGTGTCGCCGATGCCCACCGCGACCTTCGACGGGTGCACCTGGCGGCGCAGGAACTCGGGCAGCGCGCCGAGCAGCGCCGCCGCGACCGCGAACGCCGGCACCATCCCCGGCGGCAGCAGGAACAGCATCGGCACGAACACGAGCTGCGTGGGGACCGTGAACCCGTATCCGATCGCGAAGCGCACGCGGGAGGCGAGCGCGTAGGCGACCATCAGGGCGACGGCGATCGGGACCTCGAGCGGACGTCCCGTCGGGATCAGCGCCGCCATCGCCGCGCAGACCGCAAGGTATGCGGCGGCCGACGCGCACTCGGAGACGAGCTCGCGTCCTGTGAGCGGGAGCGGGGAGCTCGTGTCGAACCCCTCGAGCAGCTCTTCGACGGCGGGGCTCGGCCCCGCCCGGAGGTCTTCGAAGATGGCCATCCTCTTGCTCGTGTATCGGCAGCCCCGGGCGGGCGCCTGATGGACGCCTGTCCGATGGACGGATGGCGACCCCGATTCTGGACGGATGTCCGTCCTGGGGTAGGCGCGCTCTGCCGATATTGGTCGTCCACAACGGATACGACCGGAGGGGTGCAAGGATGCGAGGTTGGACTGGGCGAGGATGGAGGCTCCTCGCCGCATCGGGGGCGGCGATCTGCGCGATGGCGGTCTGCACGGGGCAGGCGAGCGCGGGACTGCTGGTCACGTCGGCGGACAACTGCGGCGCCCAGCCGCTCAGCCACCCCTTCGCGCCATGGGGCGACAACGGCAACTACACGCCGCTGCCCGGCAGCTTCGAGCCCGGCGAGCCGGGCTGGACCCTCGACCGCGCCGCCGTGGTCGCGGGCAACGAGCCGTTCCGCGTGCACGGCGCCGGCGACTCCCGCTCGCTGAGGCTGTCGCCGGGCGGCGTGGCCACGTCGCGCACGATCTGCGTCGGCCTCGAGCACCCGACCCTGCGCTTCTTCGCCCGCGGTGAGCGCAAGCTCCTCTCCACCCTCTCGGTCGAGGTGATCACGCAGACCTCGCTCGGCCTCAAGCTGGCGGTGCCGCTCGGCGTGGTGCTCCCGTCCGGTGAATGGCGGCCGTCACAGCGCTTCCTCGTGGTGGCGAACCTGCTGCCGCTGCTGCCGCACAACCTCACGCCCGTCGCGTTCCGGTTCCGGGCGGTGGGAGCCGGCACCTGGTGGATCGACGACGTGTACGTCGATCCCATGCGGCGCGTGTAGCAAGGGGCCGCTACACGACCCCGGCGGCGGCCGCTCCCGGCGCCGCCGCCGGGCCGCGCACCTCGGCCGCGAGCGCCCGCTCGATCGCGGCGCCGCGTTCGCGGTAGGCGCGGAAGGCGGCGGAGCGCTCCAGGTCGGTGCGGGCGGGGGCTTCGAGGATTCGTACGCGGGCCGGTTGCGCGCCCGGCGCCGGCTCGGAGCCCGCCGCTTCGGCCAGGCCGAGCTCCGTGAGCACGCGGACGATGCGACCGCAGCACTCCGGGCCGCGCGGGTAGCGCCCGGCGCCTCTCAGGGCCCGCTCGGCGTGGTCCGGGCCGGCGTCCGGCGGGAGCGCGCGCAGGGTGCGCCAGGCGTCCACGAGCGCGGGCCGCAGCTCGTACTCCGCGCGCGCGACGGCGCGGGCGAACTCGACCTCGGCGGGGCCCCAGGCCATGTGGGCCGCGGGGCCGCTCCGCAGGAGCGGGTCCGCGGCCCCGGCGGGCGGCGGGTCCAGCGCGAGCAGGTGGTCGTGCGACGCGGCGAGCGCGGGCTCGCCCGCGATCGCCGTCCATGAGGCCACGTGGAGGCCTTGCGGCGCCAGGCCCGCCACCAGCGACTCGAGCGCCGCCCTCCGGCGGGGGACGTCCGCCACGGCCACGAGCACGGAGTCGCCGCTCGTGAGCAGGTCGCCGGCCACGCCGGCGAACCCCTCGCCGCGGCGGTCGTGGGGGGCCGGGCCGAGGTCCGGGCCCGGCGGCTGCGCCTCGGGGTCCCGTTCCAGCTCCGCGCGCAGGCGCGTCCAGAACGGCTCGTCCTCGCCGAGCACGTGCAGCTCGCCCGGGCTCGTGGGGCAGCACGCGCGCAGGACCACGCGCGGCTCGACCATCCCGTTCCAGCGGTTGCGCTCGAGCCGCAGCGCGAGGTCGTGTGGCACCCCCTTCGTCGCCGTCAGCGAGCCGGGCGCCGAGCCGAAGGCCACGCCGCGCGAGCGCGATCCGCCCGTTACGACCGTGAAGCGCGCGTGCTTTCGCTCCTCCCCCATCCCCGCCACGCTCTCGATGCGGGCCGCCGGCACGAGCAACGTCGGCTGGGGGTTGCCCTGGCCGAACGGACGCAGCCGCTCCAGCTCCTCGGCGAGCGGCAGGCCGAGCGCGCCGCCGGGCACGACGGCGTCCACGCGCTCCACGGCGATCAGGTCGGCGGGGGTAAGCGCCCCTGCGGCGTGGCGCGCGAAGGCGGCCCGGAAGCGCTCGACGTTCGCCGTCTCGATCTCGAGGCCGGCGGCCATCCGGTGGCCGCCGAAGCCGACCAGGTGATCGGCGCAGGCGGCGAGCCCGCCGTGCAGGTCGTACGCGCCGATGCTGCGCCCGGACCCGCGGCCGTTGGCGCCGTCGAGCGCGATCACCACCGCCGGCCTGCGCCAGCGCTCCACGAGGCGCGAGGCGACGATCCCCACCACGCCGGGGTGCCACCCCTCCCCCGCGACCACGAGCGCGCCCCGGCTCGCCTGCTGCTCGCAGGCCTCCTCGGCCGCGATCACGATGCGCAGCTCCGTCTCCTGGCGCTCCTTGTTCAGCAGGTCGAGCTCGCGCGCGACCTCCTGCGCCCGCGCGCCGTCATCGGTCATGAGCAGCTCGAGCGCGGCGTCGGCGCGGGTCATCCGGCCGGCCGCGTTGATGCGCGGCCCCATGCGGAAGCCGAGCGCGTGCTCGCTCACCTCGCCCGGCTCGAGCCCCGCGACCTCCATCAGCGCCCGGAGGCCCGGCTTGCGCGTGCGCGAGAGGGCGACGAGGCCCTCGCGCACGATGCGCCGGTTCTCGCCCCTGAGGGGCACGAGGTCGGCGACGGTGGCGAGCGCCGCGAGGTCGAGGTCATCCGCGGCGGCCTCCGGCCCGCGCAGCACCTCCGAGAGCTTGAGCGCCACGCCGGCCGCGCACAGGTCCGGGCATGGGTAGCCGCCGAGGGCGGGATGTACGACGGCGCAGTCCGGCAGGCGCTCGCCGGGCCGGTGGTGGTCCGTGACGAGCACGTCCATCCCGGCCGCCCGGGCGGCGGCGATCTGCTCGACGGCGGTGATGCCGCAATCGACGGTCACGAGCAGACGGACGCCGCGGGCGGCCAGCCGCTCGACGGCGGCGCTCGAGAGCCCGTAGCCGTCTCCGAAGCGGCTCGGGAGCTCCCAGACGGGGGCGGCGCCGAGGGCCCGCAGCGCCCTGATCACGATCGCCGTGGCGCAGACGCCGTCCACGTCGTAGTCCCCGTGGACCGCGATCGGCGAGCCGCGGCGCACGTGGTCGCCGATCAGGTCGCGCGCGGCGGCCATGCCGTGGAGGCTCAGCGGGTCGTGGCGCTCGTCGGCGGCGAGGAAGCGCCTGGCGGCGCCCGCGTCGCCCAACCCACGGCGCGCGAGCACGGCCGCGACGGTCGGCGAGACCGCCAGCTCCTCCGCCAGGCGCCACGCGCCGCGGACGTCGTACGGCGGGCACGCCCAGCGTGAGGGCCTCGGCTGCATCCCACGCATACTCCGAGGGGAAGCGGACGGAATGCAGGGGCTCGCCCCGGGTCGCCGCTCCTGCCCCGCTGCGCCGCGACGCTGCGCGGCGCATACGGCGGGCAACCAGGGGTGGCTCCGGCCGCGCCGCCGGCCCGCTGATGTCGACTTATGGGTGCTATGGCGCCCCTAAGTCGCCATCACTTCCCAGGAAGCGACCACGGCCGCCCACCGCGGTTGCCGTGGTCGCCCCCCGCGCCGCCCGCCCGTCCCGCGCCCGCCGCGTTGCCGCGGTGGTGGACCTAAACCGCTTCCCGCGTGTGCCCGTGGTCGATGCCGTGCTCGCGGTCCATGCGCGCTCCCCACCAGTAGGAGAGCGCCAGCCCGATCGCCGAGCCGGGAATCGCGATCAGCGCCTGGACGAGGTGCGTGTCGTCCTGGCCGGGCACCGTGCCGCCGTTGACGGCGAACCCGAACAGCGCGGCCGCGGCCACCGCGGCCAGGAAGGCGCCCACGATGCCGCCCCAGAAGCGGTCGGGCAGGAACACCGTGAAGTGCCACACGGCGATGCCCATCATGACCCAGACGACCATGCTCATCGGGCGTCTCCGATCGTTGTCCCGCGACCGCTCATCTAGCGCCTCCCGTGCTTCTTCCTCGGCCGGTTCCGCTTCGGCTTCGGCTTCGGCGCCTTCGGGCCGGCCGTGCTCGTCACCGGTGACGTTCGCCGCCGCGGCCCGCCGTCGCCGGCCGGCTGGCGCGCCTCGTCGGCAGCCGCCGCGTCGCCCCGGTCCGGCGCCCCGTCCGCGGGCGCGCCGTCGGCGGGCGCCCCGTCCGGGGGCGGTGCGGGCCGGGCCGGCTGCGCCGGCGCAGCCGAAGCCGGGCGCTCTGCCGGCGCCGGAGGTGCGGGCTCAGGCGTGGTGGGTTCAGTGGCGGCGGTCCCCGGCGCCTCGACCTCCGGCGCCTCGACCTCCGGCGGCTCCGCCGCCACCGGCGGCGGCACCGCGGGCGGCGGCGCCTGCTTGCGGCCCGCGCGCGCCGGCAGACGGCGGCGGCGCCGCGCGGCCGGCACGGCGGCCTGCTCGTCGCCCAGCGACACGGCCGCGAACGCCGGCACGAACCCGTGCTCCTGGATCATCAGGCGGCGGCGACGCATGTACACGGACTCGCGCTCCTTCCACTCCACCAGCACCGGAGTCGCGATGAAGATCGACGAGTACGCGCCCGACGCCACGCCGACCAGCAGCGCGAAGGCGAAGTCCTTGAGCGTCTCGCCGCCGAACAGGAGCAGCGAGCCGACCGGCATCAACACCACGAAGCTGGTCGCCAGGGACCGCGTCAACACCTCCGCCATCGAGCGGTTCGCGATCTGCGAGAAGGTGGCCCGCGGCATGCGCGGCACGTTCTCGCGTATTCGGTCGAACACGATCACGGTGTCGTAGAGCGAGTAGCCGATGATCGTGAGCAGCGCCGCGACCGTCGACGTCGTCACCTCCCGGTCGGTCAGCGCGTACACGCCCGCCGTGATCAACAGGTCGTGCGCCAAGGCGATCAGCACCGGGACCGCGAACTTGAACTCGAACCGCATCCCGATGTAGAGCGAGATCAGGAGCAGCGACGCGATCACCGCGATGATCGCGGTGCGGGCGATCTGCTCGCCGAAGGTGGGCCCGATCGAGGTTCGGTTCACCTCGTTCACGTCGAGCCCGAACTGCTTATTGAGCGCGTCCTCGATCTTCTGGTTCCTCGGCTCGAGCTTCGGCACCGCGATCTGCACCACGTTCTTGCCGAGGTCCGGGTCGTTGACCTGCTGGATCTTGGCGTCGCCGAAGCCGAGCGGCGAGATCACGGCCCGCACCTGCTGGACGCTCGCCGGCCGCTCGAGCGGCGTGGTGATCCGCGTGCCCGACTCGAAGTCGATGCCGAAGTTGATCCCGAGCGTGGCGATCGCGATCGCGCCCGCGGCGATGATCGCGCCGGAGAACGAGAAGAACCAGCGCGAGTTCCCCATGAAGTCGAAGTGCCAGCCCTTGCGCTCCTTGCCCACGCCCAGCGCGCTCGGCCGCTGGAGCAGCCGCGAGCGCGCCATCGAGCCGAGGATCGCCGAGGTGGCGAGCACCGCCGTGAACAGCGACACGATCGTGCCGACGCCCAGCGTGAACGCGAAGCCCTTGACCCCGGCCGTCGCGAGCGTGAAGAGGATGAACGCGACGCCGATCGTGACGACGTTCGCGTCGATGATCGTCTTGAGCGCCTTCGAGTACCCGGTCGCGATCGCGGCCGGGATCGATCTGCCTCCGCGCACCTCTTCCTTGATGCGCTCGTACATGACGATGTTGGCGTCGGCCGCGACCGCCAGCGTCAGCACGAGTCCCGCGATCCCCGGCAGCGTGAGCGTGATCGGGATCAGCTTCACGAGCGCGAACAGCAGCGCCGCGTAGATCAGCAGCGCCCCCGTGGCCACGAGGCCGAGCACGCGGTAGAAGACGAGCAGGAAGAGGATCGTCAGGATCAGCCCGGCGGCGCCGGCGATCAGGCCCTGATGCAGCGCCTGCTTGCCGAGCGTCGCCGAGACCTGCGTCTGCGAGATCAGCTTGAGCTCGATCGGCAGCGCGCCGATGCGCAGGTTCTCGGCCAGGTCCTGGGTCTCCTGGAGCGAGCCGATGTTCTCGATCTGGGCCCCGGTGCGGCCGTCGATCCCCTCCGGGTTCTGGACGAAGTCGATCGTCGCCAGCGACACGATCCGGTTGTCGAGCGCGATCGCGAAGCGCTGGAACGCCTGGGACTTGTCCGACCCGGGCGGCAGCTGGATGCTCAGCTCCTGGCCGCGCTCGGCCTCCCGCTTGGTGGCCGCGGCGAACGCCTTGCGCCCCTTGTCGGTGAACTCCATCGTCACCACGGGGGCGTTCGTCTGCGGGTCGAAGTTCTGCTCCGGGTTCTTGATGTCCTTACCGGACAGCTCCGAGTCGTCCTCGAGGACGAAGTACTGCTGGAGCGTGTCGGGCGCGTTCGGCGGCTTCTCCGCCTGGAGGACGATGATCCCCTGCGGGACCTTGATCACCTGTGAGCCCGACGGCGGGCCGCCCGGGCCGAACGCCTCCATCTCCTCCTTGCACTCGGTGCCCTTCGGGTACTTGTTGGGCGGGCCGGGCTGCTTGTTGAAGTCGGCCAGCAGCTCCTTGCATGTGGCGGACGCCTGGTAGCCGGGCACGCGCATCGGCTTCCCGTCCGGGCCGATCGGCAGCTCGTCGGGGCCGAACAGGTAGTAGCGGTCGCCGGCGGTGTCGTTCGCCCTGTCCGCCTCCTCCGGCGTCATGTCGGAGTCGGCCGGCACGTCGGTCTTCTCAGCCTTGGGCTTCTGCTTCGAGGCGAGCTCGACCGCCTGGAACAGGGCCCTCTGTCCCGTGAACGGCTGGTTCGGCCCGCGCGGGCCGAGCACGTTCGGCTCCCAGTCGTAGAACTGAAGCTGCGCGGTGCTGCCCACCTGCTCGATCGCCCGCTGGGCGTTCTGGACCGACGGCAGCCCGACCGAGATCTGCGTGGCGCCCGCCCTCTGGATCTCCGGCTCGGACACGCCCAGGGAGTCCGTGCGCTTGCGGATCGTCTCGATCGCGTCGTCCACGGCCTGGGGGGTCACCTCGGGCACCTGCGGCGTCGGCCGGCCCTCGTAGACCAGCTCGATGCCGCCCTGGAGGTCGAGGCCGAGCTTCGTCGGCTTGGTGACGATCACGACACCGGCCGCGATCAGCAGCGCGAAGACGACGCCGAGGATCGCCAAGTTGCGGGTCCGGCTGGTCACGAGATCTTGGGAGTCAACACGAGCAGGAGGCCGCCGTCGTCGTCGTAGGCGGGGAAGATGTCGGCTTTCGCCGCTTCGGGCCGGTCACCTTCAGCGTTAACGGTCACGGGCTTGTCGAGCACTCGCACGCCCCATTCGAGGGCGGTTCCGATGTGGTCGTCGCCATTCTCGAACTCCAGGTGTAGTACGTCCTGAACCGGACGTCCGATCACGTCCATGTCGCCGAGGCCGGTCAGCTCGCGCGCGCCCTTGCCGGTCCCGATCAGCCGGCCCTGCTGGTCAAGTATGAAGAAGGCGGCGTTCGGCGCCGGGTAGTAGTCGTCGAGCAGCTCGAACAGGAAGCCGAACCCGCACCGCTTGCAGGCTCGGGGGCGCTCGCCGAAGCCCGCGGAGCGCTCGGCGGCTGTCAGGCGATTGCCGCAATTCGGGCAGATGAAGATCGGCATGAAGGCACAAGGGTAGGCGGTGGCCTTAAGAGCAGATTAGTGGCGTGCCCGCCGAGGCGCGTGGCCAGAGCCCGCTCAGAAGAGGCGCTCGGCGCCGCCCCGCGGCGCCTTCAGCCCGAGGTGCCGGTAGGCGGCCTCGGTCGCCACCCGCCCGCGCGGCGTGCGCATAAGGAAGCCCTGCTGCAGCAGGTACGGCTCGTAGACGTCCTCGATCGTGTCCGCCTCCTCCCCCACCGCCACCGCCAGCGTGCCGAGCCCGACCGGCCCACCGCCGAACTTGCCGCAGATCGCGGCCAGGATCTCGCGGTCGAGCCGGTCGAGGCCGGCCGGGTCCACCTCCAACAGGTCGAGCGCCTCGGCGGCCACGCCGGCGTCGATCCGCCCGGTGCCGCGCACCTCGGCGAAGTCGCGCACGCGCTTCAGCAGCCTGTTGGCCACTCGCGGCGTCCCGCGGGCGCGGGCGGCGATCGTCTCGGCTCCGGCGTCGTCGATCTCGATCTCGAGGATCCCCGCCGAGCGGCGCACGATCCGCGCCAGCTCCTGCGGCCCGTACAGCTCGAGGCGGTGCGTCACGCCGAAACGGTCCCGCAGCGGCGTCGTCAGGAGGCCGGTGCGCGTGGTGGCGCCGATGAGCGTGAACTCGGGCAGGTCGAGCGTGACCACGCGTGCGCCGGCGCCCTGGCCGACCGTGATCGGCAGCCGGCGGTCCTCCATCGCCGGATAGAAGGTCTCCTCCAGAGCCCGCGGCAGCCGGTGGATCTCGTCGACGAAGAACACGCTGCGGCGGTTGAGGGCCGTGAGGTAGCTGGCCACGTCGCCCTTGCGCTCGAGCGCGGGGCCGGCCGTGGGGACGAAGTCCACGCCGAGCTCGGCCGCCACGATCTGCGCCAGCGAGGTCTTGCCGAGGCCGGGCGGCCCCGCGAGCAGCACGTGGTCGAGCGCCTCGCCCCGCCTCAGCGCGGCCTCGATGAATACCGCCAGTTGGTCCTTGACCCGGTCCTGGCCCACGAAGTCCTCGAGGCGCTTCGGGCGCAGCGAGCGGTCGAAGTCGTCCTCCGCGTCGAGCACGGCCGGATCGTGGATGCGCTCGACGCCGGGTGTGCGGATGCCGGTCATCTCGCCGCCCGCAGCGCCTCCGCGATCAGGTCCTCGGGCGAGTCGCCGTCGGCGCCGTCCAGCAGGCCGTCCGCCTCCTGGGGCGTGAACCCGAGCCCCAGCAGGCCCTCGCGCGCGATCGCGCGCGGGTCGTCGCTTGCCGTGCGGCGCACGACGATCTCGTCGCTGACCTTGCCGGCCACCTTCTCCCGCAGCTCGACGATGATCCGCTCGGCCGTCCTCTTGCCGATCCCCGGGACCGCCTGGAAGCGGGCCGTGTCGCCGGAGGCGATCGCGTTCAGGAGCTCCCGCGCGCTCCCGCCCGAGAGCACCGCCAGGGCGACCTTCGGGCCGACTCCCTGCACGCCGATCAGCATCAGGAACAGCTCCCGCTCGGCCTCGGTCGCGAACCCGAACAGCTGGATCGAGTCGTCGCGGAGCACCAGATGGGCGTGGAGCGTGGTCTCGCGGCCGCTGCCCGGGACCTCCCGCAGCGTCTCCGCGGACACAGCCAGCCGGTAGCCGACCCCGGCCGCCTCCACGACCACGTGGCCCGGCTGGCGGGCCAGCACGGTGCCCGACACCGACGCGATCATGCGAGTGCCGCCTTCAGGGGACTGCCGTTGGCGTGGCAGATGGCGACCGCGAGCGCGTCGGCGGCATGGTCGGGCCGCGGCGGCTCGTGCAGGCCGAGCAGCGCGCCGACCATCCGCTGCACCTGCTCCTTCGGGGCGCCGCCCGTGCCGCACACAGCCTGCTTCACCGCCTGCGGCGTGTACGAGAAGCACGGCACCCCGGCCATCCCGGCGGACAGCAGCACGACCCCGCGCGCCTGCCCGACGGCGAACGCCGTGTGCGCGTTGCGGCCGAAGTAGACCTCCTCCACCGCGAGCGCCTCCGGCCGGTGCTCAGAGATCAGGTCGCAGATGCGCGCGTGGATGTGCGCCAGCCGGCGCTCCAGCGGCGCCGGGCGCGTCTCGATCACCCCGCCGTCGAGCGCCGCGAGGCTCTGGCCGCGCGAGAGGACGACGCCGTAGCCCGTGTGCGCGGTGCCCGGATCGATGCCGAGGACGATCACCACCGCAGGGATTCTGCGTCCGCGGGCGGACGCCTTCCCGGACCTACACCGCTGCGACGCGCTCGAGCACGTCCGCGTCCACGTCGAAGTTGGCGTGGACCGCCTGAACGTCGTCGTGGTCCTCGAGCGCCTCGATCAGTCGCATCAGCGACCCGACCTGGCCCTCGTCGACCGGCGTGCGGGTGGTCGGGCGCATCACGATCTCCGCCGACTGCAGCTCCACGCCGGCGCTCTCGAGCGCCTCGCGCACCGCGGACAGCTCCGCCGGACCGGTCACGACCTCCCACACGTCCCCGTCGAGGGAGAGGTCCTCGGCGCCGGCGTCGATCGCCGGCAGGAGGTCGTCCTCCGTGTATCGCGCGCCGTCGACCACGATCTCGCCCTTCTTCTCGAACGTCCACGCCACCGAGCCCGGCTCGCCCAGGCTGCCGCCGGCCTTCGTGAACATGTGCCGCACCTCCGAGCCGGTGCGGTTGCGGTTGTCCGTCAGCGCCTCGACGAGGATCGCCACGCCGCCCGGGCCGTAGCCCTCGTACACGACGTTCTCGTAGGCGTCGGCGTCCGAGTCGGCGCCGGTGCCCTTCGCGATCGCGCGCTCGATGTTGTCCTTGGGCATGCTGGCGTCGCGGGCCTTCTGGACCGCGAGCGCGAGCGACGGGTTGCCGTCGGGATCGCCACCGCCCTCACGCGCGGCGACCGTGATCGCGCGCGACAGCTTCGTGAACAGCTGCCCGCGCTTTGCGTCGACGGCCTTCTTCTTGTGCTTGATCGACGCCCATTTGGAGTGCCCGGCCATGGCGACCAGTCTACGCGCGGGAATGCGGACGAGGCTCCGATCGTCAACCCCTATGGATGGAGCGAATCCTGATCGTCGGCGGAGGGATCGCGGGCCTCTCGCTCGCGAGCGCGCTCCGACGCCAGGGCTTCGCGCCTGAGCTGGCGGAGCGAAGGCCCGTCTGGCCGGCCGTCGGTGCGGGCATCGCGCTGCATGCGAACGCCGTCCGCGTCCTGCGCGAGCTCGGCCTCTGCGACGCGATCGACGAGGCGTCCGCCCCCTTCCCGCGGTGGTCCTTCCGCGACCAGGACGGCGAGCCGCTCTGCGACACCGACCTCGAGGACCTCTGGACCGACGTCGGCCCCTGCCTCGGCATCACGCGAGTTCACCTCCAGCGGATCCTGGCCGGCGCCGCCGCCGCGCTGCCGCACCGTCTGGGGGTCGCGATCGCCGAGCTGCGGCAGGACGGTGACCGCGTCCACGTCGAGATGACCGACGGCTCGTCGGGCTACTACGACCTCGTCGTCGGCGCCGATGGCATCTATTCGACCGTCCGCCGGCTCGCCATCGGTCCGGTCGAGCCCAGCTACGCGGGCACGATGGCCTGGCGGAGCGTCATACGCACGCGGCCGCCGGGCGTGGACCACCTGATGATCCTCATGGGCGAGGGCCGCTTCTTCGGGCTCGTGCCGGTCGGCGGCGGGCAGACCTACGGGTTCGCGGGGCTCGACTCGGACCGCTTCGACGACCCCCTCGAGGGCCGCCTCGAGCGCTTCCGAGAGCGGTTCGAGGCCTTCGGCGGCCCCGTGCCGGACTACCTCGCGGCCCTGGAGAGCGACGAGCAGCTCCACGTCTCGCCGATCGAGTGGATGGAGCTCGACCGCTGGCACACCGGCCGCGTGGTCCTGATCGGCGACGCCGCCCACGCCGCGCCGCCTCACATGGGCGAGGGCGGCGCGATGGCGATGGAGGACGCCGTGGTCCTGGCCGCCGCGCTGCGGTCGGAGGCGACCGTCGAGGCCGCGCTCGAGCTCTACGAGGAGCGGCGCAGGCCGCGCGCCGAGTGGGTCCAGGAGCAGAGCCGCGTGGCCGCGCGCGCGTGGCTGCTGCCGGCGGCGGTCCGCAACGCCGCGCTGCGCGAGCGCGGCGACCAGATGCTGCGCGAGCGCTACCGGCCGCTGATCGCGGTGCCGTAGGCCCTAGACGACGAAGCGCCCGTCCCGCTGCAGCTCCACCCCGTCGACGGTGATGGAGCCGCCCTGGCGGAGGTCGCAAACCATGTCCCAGTGGACGGCGGAGTTGTTCGTGCCGCCCGTCTCGGGGTAGCTCATCCCGACCGCCAGGTGCACCGTGCCGCCGATCTTCTCGTCGAGAAGGATCTCCTTCGTGCCGGTCGCGATGCCGTAGTTCGTGCCGATGCCGAGCTCTCCCAGCCGGCGGGCGCCGTCGTCCGTGTCGAGCATCTCGATCAGGAACTCCTCGCCCTTGTCGGCGGTCGCGTCCACGACCTTGCCGTCCTCGAAGCGCAGCTTCACGCCGGCCACCTCGCGCCCCCCGTAGCTGGCCGGGAACGAGAACGCGATCTCGCCGTTCACGGAGTCCTCGACCGGGCCGGTGAAGAACTCGCCGTCGGGCATGTTGTGCTCGCCCGTGCAAGGGATCCAGGTGCGCTCTGCAACGCCGAGCGTGACGTCGGTGCCGGGCCCCTGCACGCGCACCTCCTCCTTGCCCTGGATCCAGTCGGTCAGCCGGTTCACCTCGTCCGACTGGCGCTGCCACGCGGTCACGGGCTCGCTGTCGCCCACCAGGCAGGCGGCGTAGTAGAAGTCCTCGTACTGCTTCAGCGACATCCCCGCCTCGCTCGCGTACGCGTGTGTCGGGAACAGCGTCAGCGACCAGCGGTACTCGCCGGAGGCGGTGCGGCGCATCATCGTCTCGAGCAGGGGCCGGCGCGCCTTCTGGGCGCGCGCCTGCTTCTTCGGGTCGGCGCCAGAGAGCTCGCGCGTGTTGACCTCGGACATGATCGCGATGCGCACGTCCGTGTTTTCGACCACCCACTGGGTCGTGGGCGGGATCCACTCGAGCTGCTCGTCGGAGCCCAGCTCGTACAGCGCCGGCTGCGCCCCCTCCGTGGTGAGCACCATGATCGGCAGCCCGCCCGCGCGCAGCACCTCCTCGTACACGGCCTGCACGAGCGGCTCGGCGGGGGTGCTGCCCTGGATCGCGCACACGTCGCCCTTCTTCACGCGCGTGGAGTAGCGGACGAGGATCTGGGCGAGGGCTTCGGCCCGCTGGTCCCTCACGCGCGCACCCCCGCGCTCTCGAGCAGCCAGCGGTGCACGCCGCGGCCCTCGGTCAGCTCCGGGTGGAAGGCCACGGCCAGGATGTTGCCCTGGCGGACCGCCACCGGGTGGCCGTCGACCTCTGCCAGCACCTCCACGCCGGGGCCGTGGTCCTCGACCCACGGCGCGCGGATGAACACCGCCCGGAACGCGCCCATCCCGTCCACGTCCAGGTCCGCCTCGAAGCTGTGGAGCTGGCGCCCGAAGGCGTTGCGGCGGGCCGTCACGTCGAGCAGCCCGAGGTGCTCGCGGTCGAGCATGATCATCCCCGCGCAGGTGCCGAGCACCGGTCGTCCGCTGCGCACGAACTCGCGCAGCGGCTCCGCGAGCCCCTCGCGCTCGATGCCGAGCGACATCGTGGTCGACTCGCCGCCGGGGATCACAAGGCCGTCGAGGCCCTCGAGGTCGGCGGGCACGCGCACCTCTCGCGCCTCCGCCCCCACCTCGGCGAGCGCGCGGGCGTGCGCCTCGAAGTCACCCTGGATGGCGAGGACTCCGATCAGGGAGCTACCAGCCGCGGTTCTGGAGCAGGCCGCCGTCGGCCTGGAGCGTGGCGATCTCGATCCCCGGCATGGCCTCGCCGAGCTCGCGCGAGGCCGCCGCCACACGCTCGGGGTCCTCGAAGTGCGTCGTCGCCTCGACGATCGCCAGCGCCCGCCGGGCGGGGTCGGACGACTTGAAGATGCCGGAGCCGACGAAGTTGCCCTCGGCACCCAGCTGCATCATCAGCGCGGCGTCCGCCGGCGTGGCGATCCCGCCGGCGCAGAAGAGCACCACCGGCAGCCGGCCCCTCTCGGCCACGTCGCGCACCAGCTCGAGCGGCGCCTGCAGCTCCTTGGCGGCGGTCGGCAGCTCCATCGGGCTGAGCGACTGGAGGCGCTTGATCTCGCCCGTGATCAGGCGGATGTGGCGCACGGCCTCGACCACGTTTCCGGTCCCGGCCTCGCCCTTCGAGCGGATCATCGCCGCGCCCTCGGCGATCCGGCGCAGCGCCTCGCCGAGGTTGGTCGCGCCGCACACGAACGGCACCTTGAAGGCCCATTTGTCGATGTGGTGCGCCTCGTCGGCGGGCGTCAGCACCTCGGACTCGTCGACGTAGTCCACCTCGAGCGCCTCGAGCACCTGCGCCTCGACGAAGTGGCCGATGCGGGCCTTCGCCATGACCGGGATCGTCACGGCCTCCTGGATCTCGGCGATCTTGGTCGGGTCGGCCATCCGGGCCACGCCGCCGGCCGCGCGGATGTCGGCGGGCACTCGCTCGAGCGCCATCACGGCCGCCGCCCCGGCGTCCTCGGCGATCTTCGCCTGCTCGGCCGTGACCACGTCCATGATCACGCCGCCCTTCAGCATCTCCGCCAGGCCCGACTTGACTCTGAATGTTCCGGTCTCCATGCGGTCTCCCATGGTAGCCCGCTCGCTGCGCGCGGCCGAGCGCGGCGGCTCAAGTTCGGCCCGGGCGGAGAAGCGCCGCTCCCGCGACGGGCCGGGGCGGCGAACTTGTACTACAAGGCCGGCTTGCCCGGCTCGAACAACCAGGCCCTGAAGAAGCCGCCGAGCCGCATGCCGCTGACGCGCTCGGCCAGGGCGATGAAGTCGGCGGTGGTGACGTTGCCGTTGCGGTTGCGGCGGTACCACTCGCGCATCAGGCGGAAGAAGGTGTCGTCGCCGACCTTCGTGCGCAGCGCCTGGAGCGTCATGGCGCCGCGGTCGTACGCGGGCGTCGAGAACAGGACCGACGCATCGGGCAGCGCCTTCGGCGCCGGGAACCAGAGGTCCTGGCCCTGCTCGGTGTCCTCCGGGATCGCGTACAGCTCGTCGAAGCTCTCCTGGGCGGTCGGGCCGCCGTGGCGCTCGCTGTAGATCCACTCGGACCAGGTGGCGAACCCCTCGTTCAGCCAGATGTCGGGCCATTCGGTGATCGCCACCGAGTCGCCGAACCACTGGTGCGCCAGCTCGTGCACGACCGTGCCGGCGCTCGGCAGGCGGTCGTAGTTCGGCTTCGTCTGGGACTCGAGCGCATAGCCCACGTCCGGCGCCCAGTCGACGATCCCGCCGACGCTGTCGAACGGGTACGGCCCGTAGAGGTCCGAGAAGAAACTGACGATCTCGGGCTCGGCCGCCAGGCGCTCCATCGCCAGCGCCGGGTCGGGCGGGTCGGCGGTGCGCCGGCGGGTGTTGGGATCGACCGCGTCGTAGCGCGGCAGCCCGTTCGGCAGGCGGTCGAAGCGGGTCTGGAACACGCCGTTCGTCGCGGTCGCGAGATACGACGACATCGGGTAGCGCTCGAGCCAGCGCCAGGTGCTCTTGCCGCCGTGGTCTCGGTGCCAGAGGAGCACGCCGTTGGCGATCGCCGTGTGGCCGGCCGGGACGGTGACCTCGAAGTCGAACGTCGCCTTGTCGCGCGGGTTGTCGTTGGCGGGGAACCAGCCGGGTGCGCCCTGCGGCTCGCCTACCACGAACGCGCCGTCGTCGGTCGGGACCCAGCCTTCGATCGACTCGTCCGGGTCCTCGATCGGCTCCGGCTCGCCGGTGTAGTCGACGGTGACGACGAAGTGGCGGCCGGCCTTCAGCTTCGGCCGCGGCTCCACGGTCAGCTCCTGCCCCGAGTGCACGAACGACGCCCGCCTGCCGTTCACGCTCACGCGCGAGACCGTATACATGTCGCGCAGGTCGAGGTTGAAGCTGCGCAGGTTCTGGGTCGCGCGCGCGACGATCGCGGCGCGGCCGGAGAGCAGGTTCTCGCCTTGCGGGTACCCGAGGTCGAGCGAGTAGTGGCGCACGTCGTAGCCGCCGTTGCCGGCGAGCGGGAAGAACGGGTCCCCGAGGCCCGCCGAGCCCGCGACGTAGCGCTCCGCGGCGGCGGGGGACGCCCACAACGCGAACAGGGCTACTACTGCGAGCGCGAGCGCGCGGCGGTTCACGCCGCGTATCTACCCCGTTACGGGCCGGTCCAACCCGCCGCGTAGCAGGGCTTCGAGCCGCAGGTGTCCACGAACGTCCCGCCGATCTTCAGGAACTCCGAGAACTGCGCCGCGGCGGGCGCCTCGAACCCCGTCAGCGGGTGCGGGTCCACGCCCACGGTCGGCGGCATGTTCGTGACCGGCGCGGGCGGCGTGCCGAGCGCCCCGCGCAGCGGGCCGATGTCGTAGACCACGAGCCCGTTGCCGCTCCACGGGAAGCGCGGGACGGTCCTGATGCCGTAGAAGGGCCGCTTGTCGCGGCTGCGGCCGGGGTCGAGCGCGGGCGTGCGCAGCCGGGCGCCGATCACGCGCGCCTCGATCTCCGTCGCCACGTTCGATACCTGGTGGTCGCCGAACGCCTCGTGCAGCAGGACCGTGTGGCGCGGCGTGTTCGGATACGGGTCGCGCGTCATGTGCCAGGCGTAGGCGTTCGCCTCGCCGCGGTCCCAGAGGATCTGGATCATCGAGTCGATCAGCGCCCGCTCGACCTGGTCGGGATAGCTCGGATAGAGCACTGCCTGGAACGGCTGGAACTGGGTGCTGCGCGTGATCAGCAGGCTGAAGTTCATCCCCGGCACGACCAGCGCGGCGCGCTCGAAGTCGGGCGCGACCGCCGTGAGGGCGCCGCCGAGGATGCCCCCCTGGCTGGCGCCGGCGTAGAAGAGGCGGCGGGTGTCGATCACCGGACCGAACGCGGGGTTCGACGAGAAGCCCTGCGGGTGGATCATCAGGCGGCCGAGGAACATGAAGTTCAGGAAGCCCTGCTGGTTGCGGTCGGCGAGGCTCGGGAACTTCGACAGGTCCTTCGAGAGGTCGAGCACGTTCGGCACGTCCTCGCGCGACATGCCGGACCAGTCCGTGCCGCACACCACGAAGTTGCCCGCCACGGCCAGCGGCGCCAGCGGCAGCACGGCGTCGGCGCCGCCGAGCAGGCCGTGGCCGAAGATCAGCGGCCGCGCCTGGGCGGCGCCGTCCGGGACGAGGCAGATGAAGTTGGCGTTCTGCGTGTTGCCGGGGCTGCGCACCGGGAGCCCGCGACGGTCGAGCCTGAAGCGGGAGCCGGGCGGACAGCCGGGCCGGTCGAGGAAGCACGGTACCGTGAAGTGTCCGTCGATCCGCCGCACGCCCGTCATCTGCTGCACCGAGTCGACCGTGAACGGCGGCGCCGAGCCCTGCACGGTCAGGTCGCGCAGGTTGGTGTCGCCGAGCCCGGCGAACGCGCGGTCGCGGATCGAGAGCATCCGCTGCGAGAGCGACCTCTCGCTCGCGACGGTGAAGTCCCAGGCGAGGTAGAGGCTGCGGCGCGCGATGCCGGCCTTGGCGAGGCGGCGGAAGATGCGCTCCATGTGCGGGCGCCGCCGCTCCGCAGCGCGGCCGCCGCGGAGGCGGTCGCGGTACACGCGGAACGCCCGCCGCGCCTTCAGCGTGTGCCCGCGGGCGTCCTTCAGGTTCCGCAGCGCGACGATGTAGCGGTGCCCCTCGCGCCAGTTCGCGCCCGGGTGCACGAGCAGCGTGCGCTTGCGCGGGTTCGTGGCCTGCGAGTCGAGCTCGGCCCAGATCAGCTGCCGGTTGCCGGACTGCGCGTCGATCACGACGATGGGCGCCCGCCGGGCGAACGCCCTCGCCATGTTCGTGACCGGCACGGCGCCGCTGCGGCGCAGGTCGAGCCGCGGCGCGAGCGTGACGATGATCTGGCCCGGGCTGAAGCCGTCGGAGCGGTCGTAGTCGGCGGCCCGGATCGGCCTGCCGTCCTTGTTGCGCGGCATCATCGAGTCGCGCAGGGCGAGATGGCCGTGCCTGCGGAAGTGGTCGTTCGGCCACGGCAGCAGGCAGTCGGCCGGGTCGAGCGGATCGCAGCCGCGCGGCGCCGCGCTCGCGGCGGGCGCGAGAACGAGCACCGCGACCGCGGCGACGGCGAGCAGTCCCTTCTTCACGGACGCGGCAGCTTACTTCAGCCGGAAGGCCTTGATGCGATCGGCGTACGCGGACTCGTCCATCGCGTAGATGCCGTAGGCCAGCGCCTGGATCAGGCCCAGCAGGGCCGTGTGCGAGCGCACGTAGGCCGGGCTGTTCGAGGAGTAGTAGAGCCGGTGGTCGGCCAGCTTCGCGACCTCCGACAGCGTCGCGTCGGCGATCGCGATCGTCGCGGCGTGGCGGTTGCGGGCAAGCTTCATCGCGCGCACCACGAGCGGGTGCGGGCGGCCGGCGGAGAAGCCGACCATCACGGTCTTTTCGTCGACCCTGCCGAGCTTGGCCAGCCCCTCCTGGCTCGGGCTGGCCACTACCTCGGCGCGCAGGTCGAGCAGCATCAGCAGATGCCGCAGGTAGCTGGCGAAGAAGGCCATCTGGTCGGTGCCGCAGAGCACGATCCGCTCCGCGCGCGAGATCAGGTCCACCGCCGCCGAGACCTCGTCGCGGTCCACCTTGCGGGCGGTCTCGGCGACGTTCGCGTGGTCGGCGGCGAGCGCCGTCTCGAACTCGGTCTGGTCGATCGGGAAGAGCGGCGGCGTGGTCAGCTCGGCGACGCCGTCGGTCGTCTCGCGCGCGCGCCGGTACTCGTCGCGCGCGGCGGCCTGGAGCTCCGGAAAACCCTCGAAGCCGAGCGCCTGCGCGAACCGGACCACCGTCGAGCTCGAGGTGTTCGCGCGGCGGGCCAGCTCCTCCGCCGTGTGGAAGGCGGCCTCCTCGAGGTGGTCGACGATGTACTGCCCCACGTCCTTCTGCGAGCGGGAGAACTCGTCGAACCGCTGGCGGATCTCCTCGGAGAGGGTGAGGGCGGTGATGCCGGATCGCGCCACGGCCCCGGATTTCGCCGGGCGGAGCGGAGTTCCTTCAGTGCGGCCAGAGCTTCCAGGGCGCGCGGCCCTCGGCCCAGAGGTCGTTCAGCTCCACGGCGTCCTTGTAGGTGTCCATGCACTCCCAGAAGCCCTGGTGCCGGTAGCCGTGCAGCTCCCCCCGCCCGGCGAGCGTCTCGAGCGGCTCGCGCTCGAGCACGCTCGACTCCTCGAGCACGTCGAGCACGCGGCGCTCGAAGCAGAAGAATCCGCCGTTGATCCAGTGCTCGGAGCGCGGCTTCTCGCGGAAGCCGGCCACGCGCGAGCCGCCGTCGAGCTCCGCCACGCCCCACTGGAGCAGCGGGCGGACGAGGGCCATCGTCGCGGCGCCGCCGTGCTCGCGGTGGAAGGCGAGCTCGGCCGGCAGGTCGATGTCGGCCACACCGTCGGCGTAGGTGACGCAGAAGGTCTCGCCGTTCACGCGCGGGGCGGCGAGCTTCACGCGACCGCCGGTCGGCGTGTGCTCGCCGGTCTCGAGGCACTCGACGCCCACACCGGGTGGCCACGCCTCGGCGGCCACGAAATCCTCGATCAGCTCGCCCCGGTGGCCGGTACAGAGCAGGAAGCGGCGAAAGCCCTGAACCGCGTAGATCTGCACGACGTGCCAGAGGATCGGCCTGCCGCCGATCTCAACCAGCGGCTTGGGGATCGACTGCGCGTGCTCCCGAAGCCGGGTGCCGCGGCCTCCGCAGAGGATCACAACGTCTTCGGGGCGTTCCGGTGCCGTGGGGTGAGAATACGGCGTGTGCTGAAGCGCGGGATGGCGGCGCTCGTTGCCGCCGAGATCGTCTCCTCCCTGGGATCCATGATGAGCGTGGTGGCGCTGCCGTGGTTCGTGCTCGAGACCACGGGCTCGCCGTCGCGGATGGCCGCGGTGCTCGCGGCCGAGGCCGCGCCGCTGGCACTGCTCGGCGTGCAGACCGGGAGGGTCGCCGGGGCGCTCGGCGCGCGTCGCACGCTCCTCGCCTGTGATGCCGTGTGGGCGCCCACGGTCGCCGCCATCCCGCTGCTGCACCTTGCCGGGGCGCTCACGTTCCCGATTCTGGTGGCGCTCGCGTTCGTCGCCGGACTGCCCTGGGCCGCCCACTACGGCTCGCAGGCGGCCGTGCTGCCGGAGCTCCTCGGCGAGGGGACGACGAGGATCGGCCAGGCACGGGCGGTACTCCAGACCGCGGCCCGCCTCACGTACTTCGCCGGGCCGGCCCTTGGCGGTGTGTTGCTGGCGGCGCTCGGCGCGCCGGCGGTGCTGCTGATCGACGCTGCGACCTTCGCGGTCTCTTTCGCCCTGGTGGCAGCGCTGGTCCCGCCGGGGCCGCGGCACGCGGCGGCCGACCGCGGGGGCGGCGGCGTCGCCGTGCTCACGCGCGATCCGCTGCTCCGCCAGCTGACGACGGCCCAGGTGCTCGGCCAGGCGGCGTTCATGGCGATGATCGCGGCCGTGCCGATACTCGCGTTCACCATCTACGGGCGCGACGCGGAGATCGCCGGGCTGCTGCTGGCGGCGTGGGGCGGCGGCGCTGTGCTGGGCGGAGTCACCGCTTTCAGCCTCCTGCAGCGACACGAGCCGCTTGCCCTCGGCGCGGCCGCGTGGGCGCTGCAGGCGCTGCCGCTGTGGGGACTGATCGCGGCCCCCCGGCCTGCGCCTGCCGCCGCCGCGCTGGCCCTGTCCGGCATCGGGAACGGCATCCGCGTGCCGCCGATCGCGGCCGTGATCACAGCCAACATCGATCCCGCCCTCCGCGCCGAGACGCTGACGGCCTCCACCGCCATCGTCGGCACCGGCGGGCTCGCCGCGCTGGTGGCAGCCGGCCCGGCGCTCGAGCACCTGGGCACCGGCCCCGTGTTCGCCGCGGTGGCCGCCTGGCAGACCGCCGCGGCCGCGATCGCGATGCGAGTGGCCGCGCGAGGCTCGGGAACACGGGGATGCTCGGCGCCCGCTGACCACCGCCCAGGTGCTTGGCGCCGGCGTCTCCGCGGAAACACCTCGACCCAGGCTTGACGGTTGTCTCGACCCCCGCGCTTAGGATCGCGACGATGGACGTCACCACCCGCTCCGCGGTCGAGCTCGCCCGGGCCGTCCGGGCTCGCGAGCTGACCGCTCGCGACGTGGTCGAGGCACATATCGAGCTCTACGAGCGCTTTCACCCGCGCGTGAACGCGATCGTGGCTCCGCGTTTCGATGCGGCCCGCGCCGACGCCGACGCCGCCGACGCCCGCATCGCCGCCGCGGCGCCGGGCGACGAGCTGCCGCCGCTCCTCGGCGTGCCCTGCACGATGAAGGAGGTCTTCGCCGTCGAGGGGATGCCGCACTCGAGCGGCCTCCTCGCCCGCCGCGGGGTGCGCGCGAGCGAGACCGCTCCCGCCGCTCGGCGGATGCTCGACGCGGGGGCGATCCTTCTCGGGCTGACCAACACGTCCGAGCTGGCGCTCTGGATCGAGACCGACAACCGCGTCTACGGGCGCACGAGCAACCCCTACGACCCCGCCCGCATGGCAGGCGGCTCCTCGGGGGGCGAGGGCGCCGCGGTCGGCTGCGGCGCCTCTGCGATCGGCCTCGGCACCGACATCGGCGGCTCGATCCGCATCCCCGCGTTCTGCTGCGGCGTGTTCGGCCACAAGCCCTCGCTGGGGCTCGTGCCACACACCGGTCTCTACCCCGCCGCTCACGGCGAGTCCAAGCGCCTGCTCGCCGTCGGGCCGCTCGCGCGCCGCGCCGAGGACCTGATGCCGCTGATGAGGATCCTGTCGGGTCCCGACGGCGAGGACCCGCTCCTCGGGCCGGCCGAGCTCGGCGATCCGGCCGCCGTGTCGTTCGAGGGCATGCGCGTGTTGATCAGCGAGCACGCCTTCCTCCAGCCGGTCAGCCGGGAGCTGCTCGCGGCGCGCGAGCAGGCCGCCGGCGCGCTCGCCGCCGCCGGCGCCCGCATCGAGCGCCTGAGCATGCCGCGGATGCGCCGCATCGTGGAGCCCATGCTCGCGGCCGTGTCGGACTCCGGCAACGCCACCGTGCGCGGGCTGCTCGCCGACGAGGGGCTCCTGCCGATCACCCTGCGCAGCGCGATGCGTCGCGGCGGGCCGCACACCGTCGCCCTGCGCCTCACCGCGATGGCCGAGCGCACCCAGCGTCTGACCCCGGCCCGCCGCGTCCGCAGGCTGATCGAGTGGGGCCGGGACTTCGCCGCCGAGCTGGCGGACACGATCGGCGACGGCGTCCTGCTCCACCCTCCCCTGCCGTCCGTGGCCCGCAGGCACGGCCGCACCCACGGGCGCGTGCTGGTCCTCCAGCCGACCGCGGCGTTCAACCTCGCCGCGCTGCCGGTCACCCAGGTCCCGCTCGGCATCGGGCCACACGGTTTGCCGCTCGGCGTCCAGGTGGCGGCGGCGCCGGGTCGCGACCACGTCGCGATCGCCGCCGCGCTCGCGCTCGAGCGGGCGTTCGGCGGCTGGGCGCCCCCCTCGCCTACCTGATCCGGACGGACGTGGACGCCCGCATGATCACGGGCGACCCGTCCTCGCCGCTCTCGCACCGCATGCGGGCCACGAGCCGCCAACGCCCGGCGCCCACCTGGCTGCGGCGCGGCACCCACTCGAACCTGAACCTGCCGTTCGTCCGCGTGCGCACGCTTCCGACGCGGAACACGTTCTGGTCGGAGCGCAGCGAGAGCCGGACCGTCCGGCTGCAGAACTCGATCACCGGCCAGCCCTTGCCCCGGATCGTCAGCGTGTGGCCGAACCTGACCGGGTTCGGCGCCGCGCTCACGCTCTGCCGCGCCTCGGCGGCCGCGGCGGTGGCGAGCGGCGCGGCGGCAAGCAGCAGACCCAGGACCATCAGCCGGCGCATGCGCCCAATCTAGACCCGTTCCGGCTGCCTGCGTTCGATCCGCACGAACAGCACCGAGCCGATCGCGCCCGCCGCGAGCGCCCCGATCCCGGCCGCGGCGAACGTGCCGCGTGGGCTCGAGAGCTCGACCACCGCCCCGCCGGCCGCGATCGCCATGAAGTTGGCGGCGGTGATGCCGCCCTGGTACGCGCTGTACACCCGGCCGCGGAGGTGGTCGGCCACGCGCGCCTGCACGAGCACCCTCATCGCGACGTTCTCGATCCCGTTGAACGCCCCGCCGAAGACGAAGCACACGAGCGCGAAGACGAGCGTCGGCGCGGGGGCGGCCAGCAAGAGGACCACGCCCGAGCCGAGCGTTGCGAGCACCACCGCGCGCGCCGCGTTCGCGCCGGACAGCCAGCGCCCGCTCGTGAGCGCGCCCACACTCATCCCGACCCCCCACGACGCCGCCAGCGCGCCGAATCCAGCGTCGCCGGCGCCGAGCTCGTCCTTCGCGTAGAAGACCTCGGCCACGTTCACGATCGCGGCGAAGCCGACCGCGGCGCACAGCACGAGGACCGAAGTTCGGAGGATCGGGTCGGCCGCGAGCAGCCGCATCCCGGCGCTCATGCGACCCGACTCGTCCCCGTCGTCGTAACGGTCCGGCCGCCGCCGGGTGCGGAGCGCCACGGCGCAGCCGGCCGCCAGCAGGAACGTCCCGGCGTCCACCAGCAGCGCCGACGAGGCGCCGAGCGTCGCCGTCAGTATGCCGCCGAACAGCAGGCCGAGCGTCAGCCCGCCGTAGCGCACCGCCTCGAGCCAGCCCATCGCCGGTGGGGCGCGTTCCTCCCCAACGGCACGCGGCAGGAGCGCGAACAGCGCGGGCCTCTCCACCGCCGCGCCGCAGCCGAGCGCGCCCGCAAGCGCGATCGTCGCCGCCAGCGAGTCCACCAGCGCGAGGCCGACCGCGGCGGCCGCCTGGAAGAGCGCCGCGATCGCCAGCACCCGCGTGGTCTCGAAGCGGTCGACGATCCACCCGGCCAGCGGGTTGAGCGCCACGGCCGGCAGCCCGCTTGCGAGCAGGAGCCCGGCCACCGCGAACCCGGAGCCGGTGTCGCCCTGCACGCGCAGCATGAGCGCGACGACGGCGAGCGAGTCGCCGAGCATCGATCCGCCCCAGGCGATCAGGATCAGGCGGAAGTCGTGCTCGCCGAACAGCGAACCACGAACACTCTGCCCGTCCTGTGCGGTCCCCACGCGCCCAACCTACCCGCGCTCGCGAGAACTTGCCTGCGAAGGGTTGCGCCTCTTACCCTCAGGCTCGGTGGACTCGGAAGACCCTTGCCTGCGGATCTGCCTGTTGGGCGGGTTTGCGGTGACCGCCGCCGGCCGGCACGTCCCGGACGAGGCGTGGCGGCTGCGCAGGGCGAAGACGCTCGTGAAGGCCCTGGCGCTCGCGCCAGAGCGGCGGCTCCACCGCGAGCGCCTCGTGGAGCTGCTGTGGCCCGAGGGAGACCCGGGCGGCAACAGCCTCCACCAGGTGCTGTACACGGCGCGCCGCGCGCTCGACGCGGGCGACGCCGTGCGGCTGGCGCTGCACGACGACGTGGTCGCGATCGCCGGCGAGGGGATCTGGGTCGACGTCGACGCGTTCGAGGAGCGCGCCGCCGACGCCCGCCGCTCCCCATCCGCCGACGCGTACCGCGCGGCCCTCGACCTGTACGGGGGCGAGCTGCTTCCCGAGGACCGCTACGAGGACTGGGTGGCGCCGCGCCGGGAGTCGCTGCGCGAGGCGCACCTGGGCCTGCTCGTGGAGCTTGCGGAGCTGTACGCGGAGCACGGCGACACGGCCGCTGCCGTCGAGACGCTCCAGCGCGCGGTGGTAGGGGACCCGCTCCACGAGAGCGCGCACCGCTCCCTGATGCGCCTGTTCGCCGGCGACGGGCGGCGCCAGCAGGCGCTCGCGCAGTACCAGCAGCTGCGCGAGACGCTGCGGCGCGAGCTCGCGGCCGACCCAGATCCGCAGACGAGCGCGCTCTACCGCGAGATCCTCGCCGCCCAGCACGAGCCCGGGCCCGAGCCAGGGCCGGCCCCGTCGCAGCCGACCCTCCTCCCCCGCCAGCTGACCAGCTTCGTGGGCCGCGAGCGGGAGCTCTCGGAGCTCGAGGCCGTGCTCGAGGGCGGCTCGCGGCTGCTCACGCTCACGGGACCCGGCGGCTGCGGCAAGACCCGCCTGGCGCTCGAGCTGGCCGCCCGGCGTGAGGGCCGCTTCGACCAGGGCGCCCGCCTCGTCGAGTTCGCCCCGGTGGAGGACCCGTCGCTGGTGGTCGGCGCCACCGCCGCGGCGATCGGCACCCAGATGCGCTCCGACCGCGATCCGGTGGAGGCTCTCGCCGGGCAGATCGGCGACGCCCGCCTGCTGCTCGTGCTCGACAACTGCGAGCACCTCGTGGAGGCATGCGCGGCCCTGGCGGCCGGGCTCCTGCGGCTGTGCTCCAGCCTCTCGCTGCTCGCGACGAGCCGCGAGCGGCTGCGGATCCAGGGCGAGGTGTCGTGGCGCGTCCCGTCGATGTCGCTGCCGGGCGAGGGCGCCGGGCGGGCTGGCGCGGAGGGCTCGGAGGCCGTGCGCCTGTTCTGCCGCCGCGCCGCCGAGTCCACCGGCGCGTTCGCGCTCACCGACGAGAACGCCGATGCCGTCGCCGAGATCTGCCGCCGCCTGGACGGCATGCCGCTCGCGCTCGAGCTGGCCGCCGCGCGGGCGAGCGTCCTCTCGCCCGAGCAGATCGCCGGCCGCCTCGGGGACGCGCTCGGCCTGCTGCGCGCCGGCAGCCGCGCCGGGCTCACCCGCCAGCAGACCCTGCGGGCCACACTCGAGTGGAGCCACGCGCTGCTGGCCGACGACGAGCAGTTGCTCTACCGGCGGCTCGGCATCTTCGCGGGCAGCTTCGACGTCGAGGCGGCGGAGGGCGTGTGCCAGGGCGAGGGCGTGGCGGCCGCCGAGGCGCTCGACCTGCTGGCGCGGCTCGCCGACAAGTCGCTCGTGCAGGTGGAGCCCGGCCCCGACGGCCACCGCTACCGGCTGCTCGAGACGGTCCGCCAGCACGCGCGCGAGCTCCTGGCGGAGGCGGGCGAGCGCGCCCGCGTGGAGGCGGCCCACCGGGACTGGTACCTGCGCCTGGCGGAGGCGAACGACCGCGACGCCGACCCCTCGCTCCCCGCGATCCCGGCCGGAGCCCGGCTCGACGCCGCGCATGACGATCTGAGGGCGGCGCTCGCCTCGGCGATCAGGCACGACCCGCCGGCGGCGCTACGGCTCGCGAACGCGCTGTGGTGGTTCTGGCTCGCGCGCGGTTTCTTCGTGGAGGGCGTGCGCTGGTTCGAGGAGGTGCTGATGGTGGCGCCCGAGCCGGACGCCGAGCGGGCGCGGGCGCTGGTGGCGGACGCCGGCATCCGCGTGCGCCTCTACCGCGAGGAGCCCGACGCGATAGTGGCGCTCGGCACGGAGGCGCTCGAGATCGCCCGCGGCGCGCAGGACCGGCACGCCGAGGCGCGCAGCCTGGAGCGGATGGGCGTGATCATGCTCGCCGGGTTCGACTTCGACTCGGCCGAGCAGGCGTACACCGAGGGGCTGGCGCTCGCGGAGGAGGCCGGCGACGACGTCGTGGCGGTCGCGATCAAGCAGGGCCAGGCAGTGCTCGCGGGATGCCGCGGACACAACGCGGAGGCCCGCGCCCTGCTCGAGGAGTGCCTGGCGCTCCTGGACGGCATCCCCGACGAGCGCGGGCCGCTGTTCTGGGCCACGCACATCTCGCCGGTGGTGGTCCCGGTCGGCCCCGGCGGCGCGCCACGCACGTTCTTCGAGGACACGTGGCTGCTGCTGCGCTCGGTCCGCAGCCGCGCGGGCAGCGCCTACGCGTTCTGCAACATCGGCGAGGCCTTGCGCTCCGACGGCGACTACGCGGCCGCGCACGAGCCGCTCGAACGCGGCCTGGCGCTCTTCCGGGAGATGGGTGACGAGCAGGGCAAGGGAGTCGCCCTCAACGCGCTCGGCAGCCTCGCGCGGTCCACGCGCGACTTCGACGCCGGCCGCAGGCTGTTCGGCGAGGCGCTCGAGCTCCGCCGCGCGCTCGCAGACCCGCGTGAGATCGCCACCACGCTGGCCGGGACGGGGCTGCTCGCGATGTACGCGGGCGACTCCGACGCGGGCCCCCTGTTCGAGGAGGCGCTCGCGATCTTCGAGCGCACGGACGACGGGCCCGGACTGGAGCTCGTGCCGCTCAACCTCGGTGGCTACGAGCTCGACAACGGAGATCTCGAGCGGGCGTGCGCGCTGCTCGAGGAGTGCAACGCCGCGGCGGGCGCGCGCGGCCTCGTCCGCAACCGCGGGTGGGCGTCGGCGGAGCTGGCGGAGGCCGCCATCTCGCTGGGCGATCACGCCCGGGCGCGCGAGGCCCTCGACACCGCGCTGGCCAACTTCGAGCGCCTCGGCGAGACGCGCGGGTCTCGGTACGCGCACAGCCTCGAGGAGCGGCTCCCGGAGGGGTTTGAGCGCACGATGAGCGCATGTTGAGGAGGCGGGCGTAGGTTCGGCCGCGAGTTCCCCGACAGCGAAAGGAGAACGCATGACGACAACGGACCTCACCCAAGCGTCCGCGCTCGCCGAGGGCTCGATCGCCGAACTGGCCGAGGGCATGCGCGGGCGGCTGATCCGCGCCACCGACAGCGACTACGACGAGGCGCGCGCCATCTGGAACGGCGCGCACGACCACCACCCGGCCCTGATCGCGCGGGCCGCCGGCGCGGCGGACGTGATCCAGGCGCTCGAGTTCGCGCGCAGCGAGGAGCTGCTCGTGGCGGTGCGCGGAGGCGGCCACAGCATCCCGGGCTTCTCGGGCAACGACGGCGGCATCGTGATCGACCTGTCGCAGATGCAGGGCGTCACGGTCGACCCCGATGCCCGCACGGCCACCGCCCAGGGCGGAGTCACCTGGGCCGGCTTCGACCACGAGACCCAGGCCTTCGGGCTCGCCACCACCGGCGGGCTCGTCTCTACCACGGGCATCGCGGGCTTCACGCTCGGCGGCGGCGTGGGCTGGCTCATGCGCAAGCACGGGCTCGCCGCCGACAACCTGATCTCCGCCGACGTGGTGACGGCGGACGGCCGCCTCGTGCACGCAAGCGAGGACGAGAACCCGGAGCTCTTCTGGGGCCTGCGGGGCGGCGGCGGCAACTTCGGCATCGTCACGTCGTTCGAGTTCAAGCTGCACCCGGTCGGGCCGATCGTCACGGCGGGCGTGTGCTTCTACCCGGGCGACCGGGCCGGCGACGTCCTGCGCTTCTACCGCGACTGGGCGGACGGCGCGCCCGACGAGCTGACCACGCTCGTCAACCTGCTCACCGCGCCGCCGGCGCCGTTCATCCCCGAGGAGTGGCACGGCCGCAGGCTCGTGGCGGTGATCGGCATGTACGCCGGGCCGACCGACGAGGGCGAGCGGGCGATCAGGCCGCTGCGCGAGCTCGGCGAGCCGGTGGCGGACCTGTTCGGGCCGATGCCGTACACGGCGATGCAGTCCCTCGTGGACCCGCTCTGGGCCCCGGGCGCCTACAGCTACATGAAGGCCGGCTTCATGCACGGCCTGGACGACGACGCGATCGAGACGCTGGTGGCCCACCACCACGACGTCACCTCGCCGAAGACCGAGATCCACGTGCACCACGTGGGTGGCGCGGTCGCGCGGGTGGCCCCGGACGCGACCGCGTTCGGCGACCGCAACGCGCCCTACCTGCTGAACATCATCGCGAGCACGTTCACCGAGGACGGCTACGGCGAGGCCGTTCAGTGGGCCCAGGCGCTTCACAGCGCGCTGGAGGACTCGCTCACCGGCAGCGCGTACGTGAACTTCCTCTCAGGCGAGGGGGACGAGCGCGTGCGGGCGGCCTACGGACCCGAGAATTACGCGCGGCTCGCCGCGCTGAAGCGGGAATACGACCCGACGAATGTGTTCCGGCTGAACCAGAACGTCCGTCCCTCCGACGGCTGAGACAACGCGGCCGGCCCGCCCGCTCCCCCCATGCGGGCCGGCCGCCCTCGGCCGCACGATCCCGTGCATCCAGGAGGGGGAAGCCCACGGTAGGCCGAATGGCCGGGCATGCAGCGATTCGTCTTCGCGGCCATCGTCGCCGCCGCACTCGTCGTCGCCCCCACGGCCGTCGCCCAGACGTCCGATTGCTCCGAACCGGCCCAGGCCGCCGGCGCGTCCGGCTCGGACGGCGGCTCCGGCGCGCCTTCATCCACCCCGGGTGACGATTCCACGGGCGGCGGCGGCACGAGCGCGTCCGGCGAGAGCGGTTCGAGCAGCTCCGCGGGCGGCGGATCGAGCGCCGCGAGCGGCGGCTCCGGCGGCGCCTCCACAACACTCGCGAGCGCCGATTCGACCGCTTCCGACCACCCCGCGGTGCTCCTGGCGAGCGGCGGCGGCGGCGTCAAGGCGCAGGCCTCCCAGCCCACCCCGGAGGAGCCCGGCCAGGAGCAGCCCGGCACCGGGCAGCCGGGCGAGCAGCAGCCGGGCACCGGCACCCCCGGCGCCCAGCCCGGCGGCGAGCAGCCCGGCACCGGCGGCTTCCTCCCCCGCACCGGCCTCGACGCGCTGCGCCTGTTCCTGATCGGCGGCCTCCTCCTGCTCGTGGGCGCCCGGCTGCGCGTGCTCACGCGCATTCGCGAGCTCCCGCGGATGATCGCCGCCCGCAGGCAGCGCACCGACGTGACGCTGCGCGAGGCCGTGGAGAACCTACGCGAGCCGAACTCCGACTGGCAGTTCCCCGACCCGGACGCGCCCCCGCCCGCCGGAGTCCTGCCGAGCACCGCGGTCGCGCGGCGATCGGCGCGCCCGGCCGGCAGCGAGCCGTCGCCGGCCGGCTAGTACAGCGACTCGCTGGGCAGCGGCGAAGGGCGGCCCGGTCCGCCCCCTACGCCGCCGCCCACCCGCGCGTGGCCGCCCAGAGGCACTTGTCGACCTCCACGTGGCACGTGCGAATCTCCCGGCAGAGCTCCTCGCTGACGACCTCGCGCCCGGACGCGTCGGCGAGCGCGCCCGCGACGATGCTCTCCAGATGGTCGGCGGCCGACCCCGCGCCCGCGCGCCGGGCGAGCCCAGCGGCCGCGGCCAGCTGCAGCTCCAGCTGCTCGCTCGGCCCGAGGGTGTCGTCGGCGGGCGGCAGGCCCTCGACCGGCCCGCCGGTCAGGCGCGCGTAGAGCTCGACCATCCGCCATCCGAGCTGGACGGCGGCGGCAAGCTGGATCTCCTGGGAGTTCGAATTCGTCACTCGGTCAGCTCCTGCTCGTTCCCACGTTTGGTCTCGCGATCGCTCCCTGCCCACTCCGGCGCAGCCCGGCCGCGACGCTCGCCAGCGGACGGCTCGGCGGCGCCTCCTTCGGCAGGGTGTCGTCGATCGTCAGGGTTGCCGCGCCGACGGTCTGCGCCATCGCCTGCTCCCAGAGCAGCGCGGACCAGTCGTGCACGCGCGTCTTCACCGTGAGCAGCACGGACGCCTTCGTCACCCCGACGGCGCAGCTCGAGGCGAACCTCGGAGCGCGCGTGGCTGTCGAGGTCGGCCTCGGGGGCCTTGTCGCCCGCGATCGGCTGCCGCCAGATGACGGTCTGGCGGCGCAGGCCGTCGCGCACGCGCCGGAGCGGTGGCGCCTCCTTCGCCGCCAGCCGCCGCGGGACCTCGCGTGACCAGGTGTCGAGATGGGCGCGGACGATCGCGACCCCGCGCGAGTCGAGGCGCGTCTCGAGGTCGTCCAGCAGCTTCTTGATGCGCTCGATGCGGTCGGGGGCGAAGACCCTGAGCCACGTCGTGCGGGGGCTGCAGCTCGGCTCGCGGTGGGCCCTGCACACGCGCCCGTACGTGTCGGAGAGCCCGTTGCCCAGCTCGTAGGCCGTGCCGAGGGCCTCCAGCCTGTCGGCGGCCGGGCCGGCCCCGGCGCGGCGGGCGTCGCCGGCGGCGGCGCGCAGCTGCAGCTCCAGCTGGTCGGCCGGCTCGAGGCTCTCGTGGGCGGGCAGCAGCGTGTCCCTGGTGGGATCGCCGGTGTCGTTGACGCGCGCGTACAGCTCCGCGAGCCGCCAGCCGAGCTGCACCGCCGCGGTGAGCTCCGTGTCCCGGGCCTGCGCGTCCGTCATACCGGTCCAAACGGGCGACCGGCCGGAATCTTTCAGTCCGGCGGCGCCAGCAGCAGGGCGAGCTGGCGCGACTGCGCGAGCAGCTTCCCGTCGGCGCTCCACAGCTCGCCGTCCTCGTCGACGAAGCCGCCGGACGCGAGCCTGCTGCGAAAGCGCGCCAGCACCGGCTCGTCGGTCGCGGGAGGCTCGCCGCGGAAGTGCAGCGTCAGGTCGATCGTCGGCACGCGCGGCACCACGCTCACGCGCGGCCAGATCGCCGGCCACCAGGCGTCCATGAAGAGCGCCACGGCGGCGATGTCGAGCGAGCGCCCGGGGATGCGGACCCAGCCCCCGGACTCCGCCTCCTCCGCCGCGGACATGGGCGGCGGCCCGACGCAGTGGCGGAACTCCATCTGCCCGATGAACGCCGGCCGCACGCGCCCGAACGAGGTCGGCTCGACGTCGCGCCACGGCGGCACGTCCGGCATCGCGACCTGGCTCAGCTCCGGGCCGGCACGCCCCGCGGCCACGACCCCGACCGCGATCGCCACCGGCTCGCCGCCCTGGACGATGCGGAGCGTCACGGTGGACATCGACCGGCCCTTCCGCTCGATCCGCCACCGCAGCTCGAACCCGCCCTGGCGCGCCGGGCGCAGGTAGTGGATCGAGAGCGAGCGCGGCAGCCGCGGACGGCGGCCGCCGTCGCCGGCCGCCGTCTGCAGGCCGCGCACGAGGATCGCCGCCAGGTAGCCGCCGTGTGGGCCCACCCCGCCCCACCAGTCGCGGTCGAGCACGCCCTCGAGCACGCCGACCTCGGGACCGGGGCGCAGCGCTATCGCCGTGTCGAAGTCCGCCATCCGGGCGGGCAGCCTGCCACAGCGCGCGATCTTCCGCAGAGGGGGCCGCCGCCCGCCGGACGAGCCGGCGGGCGGCGGGGGAGGACCGTCTTCCCCTCTGGGCGGGGGAACCGCTTGAGCGTCTGGCGGCCTTGGGGATCCGGCCTCCGAGGCTGCCGACGCTCGTATCGGGACACATTGGACAGACCCCAGATGAGACTTCGATGAGCGCCGGCGGGTGCCATGCTTCCCTCGACCATGCGAGTGCTGGTCGTAGAGGACGAGATCAAGCTCGCGGGCCTGATCCGCAAGGGGCTCCGCGAGGAGGGCCTGCTGGCCGACGTGGCCGTGCGCGGCGAGGACGCCCTCTGGATGGCCGAGTCCACTCCCTACGACGCGATCGTGCTCGATCTGATGCTGCCGGGGATCGACGGCTTCGACACCTGCCGCCGGCTGCGCGAGAGCGGCGTCCACACACCGGTGCTGATGCTCACCGCGCGCGACGCGGTCGCGGACCGCATCACCGGCCTCGACACCGGCGCCGACGACTACCTCACGAAGCCCTTCGACTTCGGCGAGCTGCTCGCGCGGCTGCGCGCGCTCGCCCGCCGCGTGCCCACCGAGCGCGCGCCGGTGCTCCGAGTGGACGACCTGGAGCTGGACCCCGCCGCCCGCACCGTGCGCCGTGGCGACACGGACATCGAGCTGTCGACCAAGGAGTTCCAGCTGCTCGAGGTCTTCATGCGCCACCCCGGCGAGGTGCTCACGCGCTACCAACTGCTCGAGGGCGCGTGGGACTCCGAGTACGAGCACCGCTCGAACGTGATCGACGTGTACGTGCGCTACCTGCGCGAGAAGGTCGACCGGCCGTTCGGCGTGACGACGATCGAGACCGTGAGGGGCGCCGGCTACAGGATGAAGGAGGCGTAGCCCGCCCCCTCATCGGGCTCTCATCGCGCGCTCGCACAATCGCCTCGTCATGGGGGACTCGTCCTGGTCAGGCGGTCGGAAGCGAGATCCAGACGTCGGCGCCGCCCTCGGCGCGGTTGCGCGCCCCGGCCTTGCCGCCGTGCGCCTCGGCGATCGCCGCGACTATCGCGAGTCCGAGGCCCGTGCCCTCACCCGAACGAGCCGGGTCGCCGCGGCTGAAGCGGTCGAATGCCCGGCCGAGGAGCTCGTCGGAGAAGCCCGTCCCCTCGTCGGTGACGTGCAGCTCCACCTGCGCGCCCGCACCGCGCGACGAGAGCTCGACCCGGCCCTGGCCGTGCGCGAGGGCGTTCGCGACCATGTTGTCGAGCGCCTGAGCCGTACGGTCGGGGTCGGCGAGAGCGACGGGGCCGTCGCCCGGCCGGGCGACGATCGCTCGGCCGTCCCTGCTCGCCGCGGCGCCGGCCCGCCGGGCGGCGGCGTCCAGCAGCTCGCCCACGTCGAGCGGCTCCGGTTGCACGGGCAGCCGGCCCTGGTCGGCGCTCGCGAGGACGAGCAGGTCGTCCGCGAGCCGGGTGAGGCGCTCGGTCTCCTGCCCGACCGACTCGAGCGCGGCGCGCAGCTCGGCGGGGTCGCGCTCGCCGCGCAGCGCGAGCTGCACCTCGGCGCGCAGCACGGACAGGGGCGTGCGCAGCTCGTGGCTCGCGTCGGAGAGCAGCCTGCGCTCGCGCGCGACCGCCGCGTCGAGCCGGGCGAGCAGCTCGTTCAGCGTGTGGCCGAGCGCCTCGATCTCGTCGCCGGTGTCCGGCAGGGGCAGGCGCTCCGCGATGTCGTGCTCCGTGATCCGCTCGGCCCCCTGGCGCATCCGCTCGACCGGGCGCAGCGCCGAGCGCGCCACCTGCGAGCCGGCGTAGGTGGCGAGCAGCAGCGCGACCGGCCCGGCGATCAGGAGCAGCTCGCGCAGCCGGCGCAGCGCCCGGTCGCGGCGCACGAGCGACTCCCCCACCGCGACGACCAGCGGGCGCCCGCCGCCGTGCGCGGGACGGGCGCGCACCCGTGCGGGGCCGGCGGGCGTAGCGGTGCGGTCGACGAGCAGTCCCGCGCCCGACACAGCGCGGACCTCCGCGACCGTGAGCAGCCGCGAGCCCTCCAGCCGCTCGGTGGACGCCGCCAGCCGGCCGTCGCGCTCGAACGCCTGGGCGAGCGGCTCGCCGCTGCGGCTCAGGGCCCGTCCCGGATCCGCCTCGCCGCGGACGAGCGCGGCGGCGTCGGAGACGCGCGCGCTCAGGTCGCTGTCCATCGCCTCGTCCAGGT
This sequence comes from Thermoleophilaceae bacterium, assembly GCA_036407035.1. Classification (GTDB taxonomy): domain Bacteria; phylum Actinomycetota; class Thermoleophilia; order Solirubrobacterales; family Thermoleophilaceae; genus JACVRW01. Next base: position 75,636 of record DASXAA010000186.1, read on the forward strand.
CGCGCCGGAACTGCGTGTAGAGGACCACGCCGGCCACCAGGAGCACGAGCGCCAGGACGCCCGCGAACGCGATCGTCAGCCGCAGCCGGATCGGCAGTCGCACGAAGGCGGAGCGGCGCGGGTTCATGCCGGTCCGATCACAGCACACCCGGGGCGATGCGGCCGCTGCTGAGATCGCGCCTGCTGCGGCTCGCCCTGCTCGTCGTCGGGCTGGCCGTGGGCGCGCTGCTCGCCGGCCAGGACGTGACGAACCGCCGCGCCACCGCCGGCACGCGCGTGCAGCGGCGCGCGAACGTCGTCGTGCTGATGACCGACGACGAGACGGTCGAGGACATGGCGGTGATGCCGCAGACGAGGGCGCTGCTCGGCGACGAGGGCGTCACCTTCGACCACAACTACGTGTCGTACCCGGTGTGCGCCCCGTCGCGCGCCTCGTTCTTCAGCGGCCAGTACGCGCACAACCATCGCGTGATGGGCCTGTACGAGCCGACCGGCGGCTACATCCGCTTCGACCGCTCGAACGACCTTCCGGTCTGGCTGCAGGACGCCGGCTACGTGACCGCCCACATCGGCAAGTACATGAACGGCTACGGCACCGAGGTCAAGCCGACCGTGCCGCCCGGCTGGACCGACTGGCACGGCGCGATCGACGGGTCCACCTACAAGATGTGGGGCTACACGCTCGACGAGAACGGCCGCCGGCACACATACGGCTCGCCGTTCATCGAGGATCCCCGCCTCTACCAGACCGACGTGTACCGCGAGAAGGCGGTGCGGTTCATCCGCCGCCGTGCGCCCTCCGACCGGCCGTTCTTCCTCTCTGTCGCGTTCCTCGCGCCGCACCACGAGGCCGCCTCGGTGCGCGCCCGCACCGGGATGTTCGTCCGCCCGGCGCCGCGCCACCGGAACACGCTCGACGGCCTGCCGTTCGTGTCCACGCGCTCCTTCGACGAGCCGAACGTGAGCGACAAGCCGGCCTTCCTGCGGCGCCATCCGCTCGGCTTCGACGCGCTCGACAGGATCGTGGAGCGCCGCCGCGAGCGCCAGCGGTCCCTGCTCGCCGTGGACGATGCGGTCGTGGCGATCGTCGACCAGCTCCGGCGCTCCCACGAGCTCGACGACACCTACATCGTCTTCACCTCCGACAACGGCTACATGCAGGGCGAGCACGACGTGCCGACCGGCAAGATGCTTCCGTACGAGCCGTCGACCCGCGTGCCGCTGATCGTGCGCGGCCCGGGCATCCCGCGCGGACGCACGTCGCACGAGCTGGTCGGCAACATCGACCTCGCGCCGACGCTCGTCGGCATCGCGCACGCGCACGCCGGCAAGCCGATGGACGGCCGCTCGCTGCTGCCGTACGCGCGCGACCCCGACCTGCGCAGCAACCGCCCGTTCCTCCACGAGACGGGCGGCCGCCGCTTCGTACCCGCGCGCGACCTCGACCAGGACGGCACCCCGCGAACCCGCAGCGTGCTCAGCTACCGGGCCGTCCGCACCGATCACTGGCTCTACATCGAGTACAGGGGCGGCGCCCGCGAGCTCTACGACCTGAAGCGCGACCCCGACGAGCTCCACTCCCACCACGACGACCCACGCTACGCCGGCGTGCGGCACGTCCTGCACCGCCTGCTCGAGCGGCTCGCGAAATGCCGCGGCGCGAGCTGCCGCCGAGCGGCGCCTCCGGTCCCCGCACCGCGGCCGCCGGCGATCGGCCGCCGCACCGGGCCTGCGGCCGGTCAGGCGCCGCTGTGACGGCGGTCGTCCTCGGGCCCCGTCGCCGAGCCGTCCAGCTCGTCGACGAGCCGGAACGCCGCCCGGACGAACAGGAGCAGGGCCGCCACCAGCACGGCGCCGGCGGCGGCGTCGATCGCACCGTTGCGAGTCGCCGCGAGGGCGACCACCGCGCACGCCGCGATTGCGACCAGCATGAGGCGTTCTCGCACGCCGCCCCTCCGTTCGTGATTCGTCCAGGCCGCCCGAGGATTGCGCGCGGGGATGAGTGGCCGATGAGCGCCCGGGCGAGGGGCCTAACCGCGCTCGCCGACCCACCTGCGGCTCATGTACGAGCCGAGGTCGACCACGAAGGCCAGGACCACGATGAACCACTCGAAGCCGGTGACCTCGTTCGTGCCCGACGCCCACATGGCCGCGTAGGCGAGCGTCGTCCACGGCAGCAGGAACCAGCCGATCACCGGCACGATCCAGCTGTCGTATGCGTCGAGCCAGTCGGTGAGGATCCAGACGAAGAAGAGCGCCAGCCGCGGCGAGATCAGCGCGAACAGGGCTATGACGCAGGGCACGGCGTGCAGCCTATCTCGATGACTAGCGGCGGCTTGCGGAGGCCTGCCGGCGGCGGCCCTTGTCCGTCGGCTTGCTGTTCGTGTTCTTCGGCGCCGGCTCGTAGTTCGCGAGCACCAGCTTCGACGTGACCGGCTCTTCGGACTCGTCGGCCTTCAACCGGCGCTCGCTCTCGGCCTGGATCTCGGTCGCGCGGGCGACCACGCCGTGGAGCAGCTGGGTCACCTCGCTCCAGCCCCGCTCGTCGAGCGTGAGCGTCGTCGCGCTGAGGTGCCGGTCCTCGCGCCTGTCGAACGCGCCCTCCTCGACCGCCTCGGCCAGGTCGCCCCAGATCTCGGTGAGCACGGCCGCGGAGATCGACGGGCGGGCCGAGCTCGGCACGCTGGCCCACGCGTCGTCGCTGATCAGCGGACGCACGACGGCGCGGTAGTGGTGCTGGAGCGCGCCGCGGGCCGGCGTCGTGCGAACGAGCTCGATGCAGCCGAGCTCCTCGAGCGTCTTGATGTGGTAGCTGACGTTGCCGAGCGGCTCGTCGAACTCGACGGCGAGCTCGCTCGGGCTCGACTCGCGCTCGCTCAGCGCGGCGAGCAGGCGCATTCGAAGCGGGTGGGCGAGGGCCTTGAAGATGCGCGGGCGCGGGTCCCGCTTCGCCTCCCGAGGCCGACTCTGCGTCATGCGGGCGATGATGTCATAGGGCGGGCGAGGCACTTCCAGGCGGCAGGAGGGGCACCTTACCGATTGGGGCGTCCGGCTGCCGCCGGACCTTTGTGTGGCAAGCCTATTGCTTTGGTCGGTGAGTGGGTGCCCAGTTGCGGGCCCCGTGCGTGAGGTGAGGTTTCTGCTGCAATGCGGGTAGTGGAGTGGCGGTGACCGGAGATCTCATGTCGGGGGTCGCGTCCAGCGCACCGGGCGCGACGTTCGAGGTCGAGCGATTCGAGTGGACCTCGGACGACCGGCTCGAATTGGTGGGCCGGTGGTACGGCCTGCGCGGACGGCGGTTCATCCGCCCGATGCTGGACGTGGAGGTGGACGGCGCGCGGCGCCGGATGCTCGCGCTGCTGGACCACAAGCCGTGGGCGGCCGACGAGGGCGACGAGTGGATCGCCGCGTTCCTGTGGAAGGGCGAGCCGGCGGAGCTCGCCGGCGCGGAGCTCGCCGTAGGGCCGGACCTGGCGGTGGAGCTGCCGTCCCCGGGGTCGCGGGCCGGGGCGCGCCCGGCCGGCCGGGCGAAGAGCCGGAGGCGGCCGGCGAAGCGCGCGACCATCGTCCGCGAGGTGCGCCCGTCGCGGCCGAGCCCGCGCGACACCGAACTTGCCGCCGCGCGCCTGGAGGTCGAGCGGCTGGCCGCCGAGGTCGCGGCCGCGCAGGGAGAGGTCGCCGAGCTGCGCGACGAGCTGGAACGCGCGCGCGCCGCCCACGCGGCCGAGAGCGACGACCTCGGGCGCCGCATCGCCGCCGAGCGGGAGGCGGCCGACGGGCTGAGGGACGAGCTGGCGGCCGCGCGAAAGGACGCGCCCGCGGCGGAGGCGGCGCTACGCGAGCGGGAGGCGGCCATGCGCACGCAGGCGGCGACACACGCTGCCGAGCTGGATGAAGCGCTCCGCGGGCGCGATGAGGCCGCCCGGCAGCGCGACGCCGCCATGCGCCAGCGGGACGCCGCGCTCCGGGACAGGGAGGCCGCCGTCGGCGAGCGGGACGCGGCAGCGGCGGCAGAGCGGGAGTCGGCCGTCGGCGAGCGCGACGCCGCGCTCGAGGAGCGCGCCGCGCTCCAGCGGGAGCGGGACGCCGCCCTGCGGGCACGCGCCGCGATGGAGCGCGAGCTCACGGCTGCCACGCGCGCCCGTGACAGCGCCCGGCGCGAGCGCAACGCGTGGATGTCACGGGCCCGCCTGGCGACGGCCCAGCGCGACGGCGCCCTGACCGAGATCGACGAGGCCGCCGCGGCGCGCGAGGCCGCCCTGGGAGAGCGCACGGAGGCGATCGCCGCGCGCGACGCCGCGATCCGCGAGCGCGAGGCGGCGGTCCGCGAGCGCGAGGAAGCGATCAGCGAGCGCGAAACCGCGTTACGGGAGCGCGACGTAGCGCTACGGGAGCGCAACACGGTCGTCCACGCGCGCGACGAGGCCACCCACACGCGCGACGCGGTCGTTCACGGCCCCGACGCACCGGCCCACGCGCCCGACGAGGCCCGGCGCGCTCGCCCTTCCGCCCCGTCCGCGGCCGACCACTTCGTCCCCTCCCCCATCAGCCCCGGTGCGCGCGGACCCGCGCTTCGCGTCTGGGCGCCGCGGGTGGCCGCGGTCGTCGCGCTCCTCCTGCTGGTCGCGATCGTCGCGCTGTTGATCTTCTGGGCGACCTGAGCCGCCGCGCTCAGCCCAGCTCGCGCGGGGTCACGAAGCCGGTCAGCACGGCCGCGCCGGGCGCAAGATCCGCCCACCCGCCCTCCCACTCGAGCGTGGCGAGCGCCCCGGTCGGGTACTTCGCGCGCACGTCGGCCAGGCGGTCGCCGGAGCCGGCGACCGACAGCACCAGGTCCTCCAGGCCCGGGTTGTGCCCGATCAGCATCGCCGAACCCACCGACCCCGGCAGCCGCCGCACCCGCTCGAGCAGCGCGCGCTCGCCGGCCCCGTACAGCTCGTCCTCCACCCTCACGGCCGGGTGCCCGCCGAGCGCCGGCAGCACCCGCTCGAGCGTCTGGCGGGTGCGCACGGCCGACGAGCACAGCACGAGCTCCGGCGAGATGCCCTCGGCGTGCACGTGCTCGGCCATCCGCGCCGCCGCCTTGCGTCCCCGCCCCGCGAGCGGGCGCTCGTGGTCGGCGAGGCGCTCGTCCTTCCGGCTCGACTTGGCGTGGCGCAGCACGTAGAGCACCTTCACACGTGGGAGTATGAGGCCGGATGGCCGGCTCCTCGCTCGCGAACTTCCCCCGCCACCCGCTGTTGTTCGGCCCGTCCCCCGTCCATCCGCTCGAGCGGCTGACCGCGCACCTGGGCGGCGCCCGCGTCTGGGCCAAGCGCGACGACTGCAACAGCGGCCTCGCCTACGGCGGCAACAAGACCCGCAAGCTCGAGTACCTCGTGGCCGACGCCCTCGCCGGCGGGTACGACACGCTCGTCTCGATCGGCGGCGTGCAGTCGAACCACACGCGCCAGGTCGCGGCCGCCGCGGCGCACACCGGCATGGGGTGCGTGCTCGTGCAGGAGAGCTGGGTGGACTGGCCGGACGTGATCTACGACCGCGTCGGCAACATCCAGCTGAGCAGGATCATGGGCGCGGACGTCCGGCTGGTACAGGCGGGCTTCGGGATCGGCTTCAAGGAGAGCTGGGAGCAGGCCCTCGCCGACGTCGAGGCCGCCGGCGGCAAGCCCTACGCGATCCCGGCCGGCGCTTCTGACCACCGGCTGGGCGGCCTCGGCTTCGCGGGCTGGGCCGCGGAGGTCGAGCGCCAGGAGCGGGAGCTCGGCGTCTTCTTCGACACGGTCGTCGTCTGCTCGGTCACCGGCAGCACCCAGGCCGGGATGATCGCCGGCTTCGCCGCGCGGGACGCCGAGCGGCGGGTGATCGGGATCGACGGCTCGGCGAAGCCCGCCGAGACCCGCGATCAGGTCGCGCGCATCGCCCGCAACACGGCGGAGCTGATCGAGGTCGGGCGCGAGCTGCGCGACGAGGAGATCGTCCTCGACGAGCGCTTCCACGCCGGCACCTACGGGATTCCCGACGAGCAGACGCTCGAGGCCATCCGGCTCGCCGCCCGCCTCGAGGGCATGATCACCGACACGGTCTACGAGGGAAAGTCCATGGCCGGGCTGATCGAGATGATCTCGAGCGGCGAGATCGACGGCGGCTCGAACGTGCTCTACGCGCACCTCGGCGGCCAACCCGCGCTCAGCGCGTACGCCGCCCTGTTCGCTTCCGGCTGACGGTGAGCGTTGGCGAAGCGGTGGCGGGTGCCCCTATTCTGGCCGCGTGCCGGAGACGACCATCGCCACGCTCGTGGAGCGCGAGCGCGAGCTCGCGACCCTTGACGAGCTGCTCGCCGAGGGCGGCGGGCGCCTCGCCCTGATCGAGGGCCCGGCCGGCATCGGCAAGACCCAGCTGCTCGCGGAGGCGCGCGAGCGCGCCGCCGGCTCGATGAGCGTGGCCGTGGCGCGCGCCAGCGAGCTGGAGCGCGAGTTCCCGTTCGGCGTCGTGCGCCAGCTCTTCGAGGGGCTCGTCGCGGATCCCGAGCGCAGCCAGGCGCTGTCCGGCGCGGCGCAACCGGCCGAGGCCGTGTTCGGCTCGCTCGGCGCGAATGGCGACGCCGAGGGCGGGGTTGCCTCGTTCGCGGTCCTCCACGGCCTCTTCTGGTTCAGCCTGAACCTCGCCGAGGAGCGTCCGCTGTTGCTCGCGATCGACGACCTCCAGTGGTGCGACACCCCGTCGCTCCGCTTCGTCGCCTACCTCGCGCGGCGGCTCGAGGGCGTGCCGATCCTGATCGCGGCCACCCAGCGGAGCACCGATCCGGGCACCGACCCGGCACTGCTCGCCGAGATCGCGCACGATCCGCTGACGGTCGCCGTCCACCCCGGCGCCCTCAGCTCCGCCGGCGTGCACGAGGTGGTGCGCGCGCGGCTCGGCGACGAGGCGGCCGAGGGGTTCAGCGAGGCCTGCCACGACTCCACCGGCGGCAACCCGCTGCTCCTGCGCCAGCTCCTGATCGCGCTCGAGGCTGACGGCGTGACCCCCGAGCCCGCCAACGCCCACCTCGTGCGCGACATCGGCCCGCGCGCCGTCTCGCGCACGGTGCTGGTGCGCCTCGCGCGACTGCCCGAGGAGACCGTCGCGATCGCCCGCGCGGTGGCGGTGCTCGGGGAGAGCGCCGCGCTGCCTACCGTCGCGGCGCTGGCCCAGGTCGACGAGCGCCGCGTCGCCGCGGCCACCGGCGAGCTGGCCCGCGCCGAGATCCTGCGCCCGGAGCCGCCGCTCGGCTTCGTGCATCCGCTGGTGCGGGACGCCGTCTACCACGAGCTGCCGCTCGGCGAGCGCGAGCTGCTCCACGCGCGGGCGGCCGAGCTGTTGCGCGACTCCGACGCGGTGACCGACCAGATCGCCGCGCAGCTCCTCCACGCCCCGCGCCGCGGCGAGCCCTGGGTGGCAGAGCTGCTGGCCGAGGCCGGGCACGCGGCGAAGCGGCGCGGCGCCGCCGAGAGCGCCGTGGCATACCTCGCGCGCGCCGTCGAGGAGCCGCCGCCGGAGGGCGCGCGTGCCGAGCTCCTGCTCGAGCTCGGTCTGGCGGAGAGCCTCGTCAGCCGCGGCGCGGCGGTGGACCACCTGCGCGGCGCGCTCGAGCTGCTCGAGGACCCCGCCCGCAGGGCGCTCGCCGCGCACGAGCTCGCCCGCCTGCTCCTCTTCTCGGAGGCGCCCGAGCACGGGCTCGAGGTGGCGCGCCGCGCCGCCGCCGAGGTGCCGCCGGACCTCCCCGACGAGCGCCGGCGGCTCGAGGCGACCCAGCACATGGCCGTGTTCTTCGGCGCCGGCGACCTCACCCTGCAGGCGCAGCTCGAGCAGTACCGCGGCGGCGTGGACGCCGAGGGCGCTGGGGCGCGAATGCTGGAGGCGATGGCCGCGTACAGCTGGACGCTGTCGGGCGGGCCGGTCGAGTCCTGCGTGGGGCTCGCGAAGCGCGCGCTCGCCGGCGGCGAGCTGATCGACCGCGACGACACCTTCTTCGTGATCGCCGCGCAGTTGGTGCTGGTCGTTTCCGACCGCGAGGAGGCGATGCCGCTCTGGGACGAGATCCAGGCCGCTGCGCACCGCCGTGGATCGCTCTTCTCCGTGCTCGGCGTGCACATCTGGCGCGGCTACACGCTGTTCCGCCGCGGCGACCTCAACGAGGCCGAGACGCAGCTGCGCGAGGCGAAGGACGAGAACGCCGGCTGGGGGATCGTAGGCGGTCCCGGTGCCGCCTACGTGTACGGCATCCTCGGCGAGCTGCTGCGCGAGCGCGGCAAGCTCGACGAGGCGGAGCGCCTCCTCGCCAAGGCGCCCGAGCTCGACGGACCGACGGACGGCGGCAATCACGTGCTGCGCGCGCGGGTGGCGCTGCTGGTCGACCAGCGCAAGCCGGAGGAGGCGCTCGCAGCGGCCCTCGAGTGCGAGCGCGACGCGTACGTGCTGAACCCGACCTACGGCGGGCAATGGCGCACGCTGAAGGCGCTCGCCCTCGACCTGAACGGCCGCACCGACGAGGCTGTCGCCCTCGCCGAGGAGGAGGTCGAGCTCGCGCGCCGCTACGGGTCGCCCGGCGCGATCGGCAGGTCGCTCTCCATCCTCGGGACGCTGCGCCAGGACCTCGGGCGGCTACAGGAGGCGGTCGACGTGCTGGCCCCCTCCTCGGCCAAGCTCGAGCACGCGAAGGCGCTGGCCGCGCTCGGGTCCGCGATCCGCCGCGCCCGGAAGCCGAGCGAGGCGCGGGAGCCGCTGCGCCAGGCGCTCGAGCTGGCGAGCGTGTGCGGCGCCGAGGGGCTCGCCGAGCGCGCCCGCTCGGAGCTCTACGCGACGGGCGCGCGGCCGCGCTCGGACGCGCTCGCGGGAGTCGATGCGCTCACGCCGAGCGAGCTGCGCGTGGCCCAGCTTGCCGCCGGCGGCGAGTCGAACAAGAACATCGCCCAGAACCTCTACGTGACGCCCAAGACCGTGGAGGTGCACCTCTCGAACGCGTACCGCAAGCTCGGCATCCGCTCGCGGCGGCAGCTGCCGGGCGCCCTGGCGGCCTAAGACAGGCTCCAAGCGCCCGGCTGCCGCCGGGGGGCTACACCTGGGCGGGGAGCCTCACCTCGGTCAGCCGCAGGCTGTTCCCGGAGGGGTCGCGGAACCCGGTGTCGATCCCGTACGGCCGCTCCTCCGGCGGCTCGGTGAACTCCACGCCGCGGTCCTTGAGCTCCTCGTACGACGCGCGGCAGTCGTCGGTCGTGAGGAAGACCGTGCCGGCGAATCCCTTCGCCATCAGGTCGCGTACCCGGTCGGCGGTCTCGGCGTCCATGACCGGCTCGGCGGGAATGGCCATCAGCACGATGGACACGTCCTCCTGGCCGGGTGGCGCGACGGTGACCCAGCGGAAGTCGCCGAGTTCGGGAAGCGTCACGTCGGCGCGCACCTCCATGCCGAGCTTCTGCGTGTAGAAGGCGAGCGCCTCGTCCTGGTCGTGCACCCACAGGTGGGCGTTGGCGATCCTCATCATCGGGGTCTCCTTGTGGATCGGAAGGGTCGCCCGGCACGCTAGCCGCGCGCGTCGGCTTTTTCTTCTCGAAACGTGCGACGTTGCGGCCGCCCGTAGAAGTGCAGGATGCACGCGGGCACCCTGGCCTGCTGGACGGCCGGCGGGAACTGCGCCCGGTACCTCGTGGGCGGCACGCCGAACGTGCGCGTGAAGCTCGTTGTGAACGAGCCGACGCTCTGCAGCCCGACCGACAGGCAGATCTCCGCGACGGAGTGGTCGGTCGTGCGCAGCAGCGCAGCGGCGCGCTCGAGCCGGCGCGTGAGCAGGTACGAGTGCGGCGGCTCCCCGAACGCGCGCCTGAACTCGCGGCTGAAGTGCGCCCTCGACAGGCCGGCCGCGGACGCCAGGTCGTCCACGTCGAGCGGCTCGAAGTAGCGGGCGTCCGCGAGGTCCTTTGCGCGCAGCAGGTGACGGGCGGGAGGGACGTATGCCATCGCCCTCCCAGTATTGCTCAGCGCGCGGCTCCGACCCCGGCGGGCTGCCGCTCGCGGCGGCCGCCCTCGCGCTGCAGCGCGGCCTCGATCTCCTCGAGGCTGCGGCCCTTCGTCTCGGGCACGAGCGCCTTCACGAACAGGAACGCGAGCACGCCGATCGCCGCGTAGCCGAGGAACACCGGTCCGGCGCCCCAGGAGTCGAGCATGATCGGGAAGCTCTGCGACACGAGGAAGTTCGCTCCCCAGTGCAGGCACACGGCAACGCCCATCGCCGTCCCGCGCACGCTCAGCGGCAGCACCTCGGGGAGCATCACCCACACGACGGGGCCCCAGGTGGCCGCGAACGAGACGATGAAGCCGGCGAGGCAGACGAGCGTGATGATCGCCTCCGGGTCGCTCGCGGAGGTCGGCTTGTCGAGCACCTCGGAGGAAACGCCCAGCACGGTCAGGCTCAGGACCATTCCGACCAGGCCCACGAGCAGCATCGGCTTGCGTCCGACGCGGTCCACCAGCCGGATGGCGAGGATCGTCATCGCGACGTTCAGGACGCCGATCACGAGGTTGGCGTAGATCGCCCCCTCGTTGCCGAAGCCGACGCTCGTGAGCGTCGTCGGTGCGTAGTAGATGATCGTGTTGATCCCGATGAACTGCTGGAAGATCGCCAGCCCGATGGCGACGACCAGCGCCGGGCGCACCCAGCGCTCGCGGAGCAGCGACAGGGCGCTCTCCTCGTCGTCCTCCCGCTCGTCGGCCTCGCGGATCTCTTCGATCTTGTGGTCGGGATGCTCCTCGCGCCCGGCGTCGTCGGGCCGCACCTCCTCGAGCACCTCGCGGGCCTCTTCCTCCTCGCCCGCCCGCACCAGGTGGCGGGGCGTCTCCGGCATGAAGAACATGCCGACGAGCAGGACCAGCGAGGGGACCGCGGCCAGGCCGAGCATCAGCCGCCAGTCGGCGGACGACGCGAGGATCGCGTTGACGATGAAAGCGACGAGGATGCCGCTCACGATCATCAGCTGGTTCATCGACGCGACCGCGCCGCGGATCTGCGTGGGTGCGATCTCGGACAGGTAGAGGGGCACGACGAGCGCGGCCGAGCCGACGGCGAGGCCGATCACCGCGCGGAAGGCCACGAGCACGCCGGCGCTCGGCGCCGCGGCCGCCCCGAGGGCGCCGATAGTGAAGGTGATGGCGGCGGCCATGATGAGGCGCCTGCGGCCCACGCGGTCGGACAGCGGGCCGGCCAGCGCCGCGCCGACCATCGCGCCGAGTAGGAGCGCGGCGACCACGGCGCCCTGCATGAACGGCGACAGCCCGAAGTCGTCCGTGATGAACAGGATCGCGCCCGAGATGACGCCCGTGTCGTAGCCGAACAGCAGCCCGCCAAGGGCGCCGAAGACGAAGATCCTCCGGCCGTTTAGCTGCAAGGCGTCCATAGCCCGGCACGTGCCCGTGGCACGGCTGCCGAAACCCGCGGTTTCCCGCCCCGCTCCCGGGTATCAACGGGTTGTGACCACGACCCGGAAGGGGTGACCACGGTGGCCAAGGACCACGGCCCGAGCGTCAAGAACGACAAGCAGTACGAGGGCCTTCGCAAGAAGGGAATGAGCAAGCAGCGCGCCGCGTCGATCGCCAACTCTCCCGATGCCTCCAAGAAGGGCGGCAAGAAGAGCGGCAAGGGCAAGGGCGGCAGCAAGTCGCAGAAGCGGGCCGCCGGACGGGAGGGGGGCAAGAAGTCATGAGTCCGAAGAAGAGGCGCGGTGAGGCGACCGACCGCCGCAGGGAGGGAGACCAGGGAGCGGGAGGCGACCCGACCCAGGAGGGGCCGGTGCCGGGCGGAAGCCCTCGCCCGATGCAGGAGCCGCAACCGATCGGGGACGAGCCGGGCGCCCGGCGCCGCCGCCGCAAGCAGGAGGCGCCGCCCTACGAGGACCGCGATGTCGATTACCCCGAAAGCTGAGTGTGGACGCTCCCGA
>DASXAA010000187.1:0-18157 GCA_036407035.1 Thermoleophilaceae bacterium
GTCATATCGGCCGCCACTCATCACTCGTCGGTCGACTACAACCCGTACGAAGGCGTCAAGCTGGACGGCGCGGCTCGGACCGTCCTTGTGCGGGGTAAGGTCGTGGTCGACCATGGTCAACTCAAAGCGGAGCCGGGCCACGGGCGCTGGCTGAAGCGTGCGCGCTGCGGTGAGGCTAGACGAGCGCAATCTCGGAGGTGATCGCCGGGACCCGAACGCGCGCCCGCCTGGATCAACCCCAGGGAAGCCCCGTCACTGAGGCTCGTCAGCTCGCCGAGACGCCTCCGCGGTATTCGCCGTCGCCGGCGGTGTCGAAGCTCGATCCGTTGAAGGACTGGATCTGCGAGGAGCTACGCGCGGACCCCGCGATTCGGTCGTTGCGGTTGCAGGAGATGGCGATCGAGCTCGGCTATGCGGGCGGTAAGACGATCTTCGATGACTTCGTGCGGGAGGCCAGTCCGCGGTTCCAGGTTCGCCGGACGTTCCAGCGCACGATCTATCGGCCTGGCGAGCTGGTGCAGTGCGATCTGTGGGAGCCGCGCGACCCGGTGCCGGTCGGGCACGGCCAGACCCTGCGCGGCTGGGTCGTGACTGCCGAGGCTGTGCTGGTCGCGGGTGATCGCCAGCGCGTTGGTCTTCTTCAAGCAGGCGCCGGACATCCTCTGCCCGAGGTGACGCTCGCGACCGTGCGGCGGCGGATCAGGGACTGGGCTGGGAGGGAGGGCTACACGCTCGAGCGCGGCTACGTGGCGGAGACGCGAACCGTCGAACGTCATCCGAGCAATCGCAAGGACTTCCGCGAGCTGAAGGGGGTGCCGGCGCGGGATCGCAGGACGCGACAGGAGTACGGGCTCGCGGTGCGGCTGACCACGGATGCAGAGACAGCGAGGCGGCGGCTGCGGCGCCACCAGCGCGGCTAAGCGGAAGCAGCCTGATCTGGTCAAGTGGTCGACGATCCTCCCAGTGGAGGACCGCTGCTCGGTGCGCTGGCTACTGGTGTCGTCCAGTAGCGGCGGTCTTACCAGGCGCTCCTGTTGCTCGTCCAACCCAACAGCGAGCCCCAGCCGTCGTGGGCTGCTCCTCACGCAGGGGAAGCAGCCGCGGCGTCTTGCCTTTGGCGACGAGCAGAGCCGGAATGACCCACCACCCGGGCCCTGCTCCGGGCCTGTCGCGGTACTTCACGCGCGGCAGCACCGCTCGTTCGCTCCGGTTTGCGGCACTGGCCAGCGCCTGGGACGGCGCTGACGGACCGCGCCGTGTGCCGACTGACCGGAGTGCGGCGGTAGCCGACGGGTCTGCGGCTGATGTTCGCCCGCGACTACACCTCCTGGGAGGCCGCCACTGGCCCGCGCGTCACGGCGCTGAGTCGCTCATCGACGTCGAAGTAGCGCGTGTCGACGTCGCTGGTACCCGGCAGTTCAGCAAGCGCGTGGGGAAGCATCTCATCGCCCCAGGTCCTGGCGTGCTCCTCCGTGTCGAACAGATAGATCCCGCCCGCAGCCCCTGCTGCGTCGTCATGGATCCAGATCTTCCATTGCAGGCCGGGTAGGCCTGAGATTTGCTCAGCAGCTGCGAGCAGCTGCTCGGCTTGCTCGGGATCGTCCTGCCCGCGCTCGCGACGGTAGTTCACCTGCAACAGCTTCATCGTCGCCCTCCTCGGGTCGTGTAAAGCTCCCGCTTGGCGCGCCGCTTGCGATCCTATTCCAGGGCGGCCGATCCGACCAGCCTGCTCGCGGCGCCCCGAACGGCATCACCCGTTCGGGCATCTTGCGGGCCAGAGAGCTACGCGGCGCGCGCGAGGGGGCGTGGGCGTAGAGCGTGTACCAGACGACGTCGGTGTAGGCGTCGATCAGTCGCTCGAGCCCGGCGTCGCCGGCCGAGCGGACGATCTGGTGCTGGCCGCGCTCGGCCATCCCGGGCAGCCACGCGGCGGTCTCGCCGGCGAGCAGGTCGCCAGGAATCCCTGAGGGCCGTGCCCGGGACTGGTGCTTCGGCCGGAGGGCAGCAGCGTTGCGACGCTCGCGCGCGCTGCTTCGTTCCAGGCAACGCGGCTGTCGTGCCTGGTGGCCGCGACGCGCGACGAGCAGAGGACACGCGCTCCAAGACTTGTGGGATGGAGCATCGTGAACTTACGTGCTGATGCCTACTCATAGTGGTTGGGGCACGCGCTGTATCGCGGCCGAGGGCATCGCGGAGCGACCGTCCGCACTCCGCGTCAAGGAGCGGGCGACAGCGGGCGTCTTGCTGCTGCTTTTCGTCGGGCAGCCGGCGTGTAGGCTGGCAGTGCTCCTACCCGACGGATACGGGAGCGGCGCGGAACGATCGCGTGCGAGGCGGCTCCTCGATCCTCGGCGGATCCGCCGGGAGCGAGCACCCCTCGCGCGAGCTTCTGATTCACACCGCGCGGCACGCCGTCGCGGCTGCCTCACTACAGGATTGCGACCGCGATCGCGGCTCGAGGATGACGAGCGGAATCTCGCGATCAGCGCGCTCTTGATAGTCCCGGTAGCCGCTGTAGAGATCGACGACCCGCGGCCACAGGTGCCTGCGCTCCGCGGGCGTCGCGACTCGGGCGCGCACGGGGATTCGCCGGGGCCCGACCTGAACTGTCGTGTCCGGATTCGCACACAGGTTGTGGAACCACGACGGGTTCTTTGGATGGCCGCCTTTCGACGCGACGATGACGAGCGTCTCGCCCTCGCGCAGGTACGTGAGCGGCGTGGTGCGCCGCTTGCCGCTCTTGGCACCGACGTGGTCCAGCAACAGCGCCGGCGGGGCACCGGGGAGCCGGTGGCCGACGAGGCCATGCGTCGCGCGGTAGACGAGGGTGTGTCCTTTTATCGGCTGTCTTAAGACCGGCCACAGCCGGTCGGCGATCTGCCTGTAGTCAAAGCTCGCGCTCACGACCTTTGAACGCAGACCTCACCAACCAGACCGCTTCGCCCGGCCAAGACGAGCGCCCGGGCGCCAGGGGACGGAGACGCGGCCGGGCTCCTCGACGCCACCGACAACGCGAACACACGCTCCGCCAATACGCCGGCCCAGCGCAGATCGGTCGGCTGCCGATCGAGCCGAGCGTGCGGCTTCGTCGGCGTCGTGCGCGGGCGCGCGCCCACGCGGATCGACAGCAGTGACGTCACTTCGCGCAGTCTAGGCCTGACCGAACCGCAACGCCGAGCGAACCGCCGTCTCGTCAGCAGACGACAAACACAGGCCACGCGACAGCGGAACTGATGCGCTGTCGGCCTCCCGGCACGCTGGGGGGTCACGCTGCTGAGCCGCCTCATCCATCGCATCGACGAACCGATCCTCCTCGCGTTGGCCCGCGATTTCGGCGGCGACCATGCCGCGCGCCTCCTTGCGTGTGACCGAGCCGAAGACGCCGCGCCGAGACGATCGGTCGTCCCTTGCGGGCACGTGGGGCGTCGCGGCGGAGACGGCCGCAACCAGGCGGGGAGCGGTAGCGGCGCCGGCCACCCGGAAGTGTTTAAAAAGGAATGTCCAGTCGCCGGAAGGGAGTAGCGGTGCCCCAAACTCGGGTTGCCGTTCAGTCCGCTGCGGCGGAGCCGACGGCCACGCCCGTCGCGTTGCGGGAAGTCCGTGCCCGGGCGGGTGGTTTCCCCGCTGGCGCACGACGGGTTCAGGTGGTGTGGTTGGGCGGTCCAGCCGGCAACTGGAGGACGACGGGCCATGCGGCAGGTGTTAGGAGCCAATCCGGAGATGCGGCGGGCCTGGATTGCGCACAACACCGGGCGTTCCTTCGATGCCGTCGGGGAGATGGCGTTCACGCCCGAGGAGACGCGCGGGAGCATCGAGAACCTCGTGGGGGCGGCACAGATTCCGCTCGGCATCGGCGGGCCGATCCAGGTGAACGGGCAGCATGCCGACGGTCTCTTCTTCGTGCCGTTCGCGACAACGGAGGGGACGCTCGTCACGACCTACCAGTACGGCATGCTGGCGATCAGCCACGCGGGCGGCGCGAACGCGCACGTGCTGGCAGACGCGCTCGACATCGCTCCCTGCTTCGTGGTCGGATCCACGCATGAGGCGCTCGCACTGGCGGGCTGGCTGGACGAAAACCTGGCGGAGCTGCAGGCCCTCGCCGCCGAGACCACGGCCCACGGCAGGCTCGTTGAGGTCCGCCCGCACGTGTTCGGCCGGCGCGTGTTCGCGCAGTTCGTGTTCCGCACGGGCGATGCGATGGGGCTGAACATGGTCAACCTCGCGGTCGACCGGATCTGCCGCCATGTCGCGGAGGCCGTGCCGCTGGAGCGGTGGTACCTCCGCTGCAACTACTCGAGCGACAAGAAACCCGCCGCGATCAACCTGTTCCGCCCATATGGCAAGGAGGTGGCGATCGACCTGACCCTGCCGGCGAGCGTCGTCGAGACGCACCTCGGCGTGTCACCCCAGGAGCTGATCGAGTTCGCGGGTTCTGGCCGGCTCGGCAGCATGCATGCGGGCGCGCTCGGCGCCAACGCCCACTTCGCGAACGGCCTCGCTGCCATCTACATCGCGTGCGGGCAGGACGTGGCGCAGATCGTCAACGCAAGCATCGGCTTCCTGGACATGGAGCTGGTCGGCGCCGGCGACGTCTACGTCGCCGCCCGGCTGCCGAATCTCGTGGTCGGCACCGTCGGCGGCGGGACCAAGCTGCCGACGCAGCGCGAATGTCTGGCCCTGCTCGGCTGCGACGGCGACGGCACGGCCCCCAAGTTCGCCGAAATCGTGGCGGCGACCCTCGTCGCCGGTGAGCTCGCGATCTGCGCCGCGCTCGCCAACGGCCGCTTCATCGAGGCCCACCGGCGGAACCGGCTGCTCGCCGCCGGCGCTGGATAGCACCCTCCGCGTCCACCACCCGGCCCGCCGCGTCCGTCGAGCGTCGTGTCGCCGGCGCAACTTCGGTGATGGTCCGGGTCGGAGGACTCGAGCAGCACCTCAATTGCCACCTCGGACCGACCGCAGCTGCATAAGCGCCCGCGCCAAGGGGTGACCGACGGGGACTCGAGCCGCGACCGCCTGGACCACGAAGGGCGCGCCAGCCAACGCCTTTCTGCACTCACTTTCCCCATCCCCGGCTGCTCTGTCCACGGAGGAGCAGGCGTGTCGGTTGACGCCGCGGCGGCGTCTCTTTGCTGCTGTAAATGCGCCGCGACACGCGACCCGTTCACGAGCGAGACCCTCGAGTTGGACGAAGTTGGGGCGTGATTGCCCATGGTGGTCGCGATGGCGCTTCCCGCAACGGGGGGGTTCGCGTGCGGCCCGGGCGGTCTCCGCGGCTAGCTCGGGTTGCGCGGGGGGCAGTGCGGGGCGCCCAGGCTCTGCGCCACGTCCACGAGTTTCTCGACCTGTTCCGCTGTCAGCGCGGCGACGAAGTGGGAGCGCAGCGCCCGCTCGAACGTGTCCTGCATCCCGGCGAGCTCGTCGCGTCCTCCTGCGGTCAGGCGCACCAGCGACAGCCGGCCGTCCTGGGGGGAGAGCGCGCGCTCTAGCAGTCCGCGACTCACGAGCTCGTCGACCACGCGCGAGACGCGGCTCGGGCTGATGAGGACCTGGTCGGAGAGGTAGCGCACCGAGGCGCCGCCCTCGTGCATGCGTGCGAGCCGGAGCAGAACCTCGTAGCCGGTCAGGTTCGTGCCGTGCGCCTCGTTCAGGGCGTTGTCGATCGGGCGCACGACGTTGGCGATCGCGTGCTGCATCCCGAAGAAGGCGTCGGCGGCGAGCTCGAAGCTGGTCGCGCTCGTTCGAGCCTTGGTGGGGGCCGCCATGGAGACACTGTAATCGCCAAGTTAGCTGCATGCGCATTGACTTATGCAATCGCACTAATCTATGCTGGCGCACGTATATGTTTCCGAATCGGGAGCGGCCGATGACTGATGCAGGACCACGCCCAACCGTCGTCGTCGTGGGAGGCGGCTACGGCGGCACGGCCGCCGCCAAGGCGCTCGATGAGATTGCCGACGTCGTCCTGGTGGAGCCACGCGATGCCTTCGTTCACAACGTCGCCGCCCTGCGCGCGCTCGTCGACCCGGACTGGCTGTTGCGGATCTTCCTGCCCTACGACCGGCTGCTCGAGCACGGCCGAGTTGTGCGCGACCGCGCCGTGCGGGTGGAGGAGGACCGCGTGACGATCGCCTCCGGCGACGAGATCCCGGCGGACTACGTGGTGCTCGCCACCGGGTCGACCTATCCGTTCCCGGCCAAGACCAACGTGCACGACACGAGCGAGGCCCTCGAGCGATATCGCCTCACGCACGAGGCGCTCGCGGCCGCCAAGCGGGTGCTGGTGCTCGGCGCCGGGCCCGTCGGGCTCGAGCTCACCGGCGAGATCACGTCCGCGTGGCCCGATAAGCACGTCACCATCGTCGACCCGGCCGACGACATCGTCACCGGCCCGTTCGACCCCGCGCTGCGCGAGGAGCTCCACAGCCAGCTCGCCGACCGCTCTATCGAGCTGATTCTCCGTAGCGCGCTGGCCGACGACCCGCCCATCGCCGCGGGCACACCGGGGGCCTTCACGGTCTCGACCGCCGCCGGCAAGGAGATCAGCGCGGACATCTGGTTCCGCGCACACGGCGTCACGCCGGTCAGCAACTACCTCGGCGACGGCCTGCAGGCGGCGCGCACCGACGCCGGTCTGATCGAGGTGACCCGTCAGCTGCGCGTGGCGGGCCACGACAGAGTCTTCGCGCTCGGTGACATCTCAACCGCGGACGTGAAGATGGCGGGCCGCGCCGGCCGCCAGGCCGAGATCGTCGCCGCCAACATCCGCGCCCTGATCGCCGGCGAGTCCGAACTGGCCGACTACGAGCCGATGCCGCCGGTGATCGTGCTCCCGCTCGGCCCGACAGGAGGCGCCTCGCAACTACCCGGCAGCGACGTCGCCGGCGCCGAGACCACCGCCGAGATCAAGGGTGCCCACATGTTCCTGGACCGCTACGCGGAACTCTTCGGCATAGCCGCCACGGCGCGCTGAGCGGCGCCACACGCTCGACTTCAGCGACACGAAGTAGCCGCGCACGCGTCCGCCGACTCCGAATACGCGTCGCCGCGGACCTCCTTGACCGCGCTCATATGCTCGGCGGTCCAGGTCGGAAGCTCGAGGTTGATCGGCATCAGGAACTCGAGCGTCGCGCACAGGCCGACATCGACGATCGCCGAATCGGTGTCCGTCGCCGCCCCCGCCTTCATCTCGGCGTCGGCCTCGGAGGTGGCGAGATCCCCCGCGCACTGCCGGAAGCCGTGCGTCGAAAAGGTGGCGCGCGCGACGAGCAGATACCGCGTGCCGATCGATAGACCCTCGCGCTTGCCGGTCATCGGCCCGGCGGCCACCGCTCACCGGCGAATGCCCCGAGCCCGCCGATCCACCACGCTCAGACTGCTTGTCTCGCCATGGCGGATCAGTCCCCTTGGCTTTCGGGTGACAGCCGAAGCGGAACGACCTAGAAGCGATCAGCCCGTGCCGAGGCGCCCCGCTCGACCTACGAAGACGAGGATCACGACTACTACGAGGGCAAGATGCGTGGGCGGGCACACGAACGCCCGGCCAACGGCAACGTGCCGCAGCTTCGAGACGCCGAGCGGCCTCGCCCCCCACGACTCGCTTCCCGGCCGATCACCCGAAGTGGCGTCGCTCCCGCGTGATCTGAACGGTCCTACCCGGTCCCGAGTCACCGCTGCGAGACGACGGGGGGTCTTCGGTGCGCATCCGGCGGACCGCGACCGCGCCGACTTCGACACCCAGGCCGAGGCTCAACAGTCCTTCATCGACCTGCTGCCGGTCCTCAGAGTCGCGTGTTAGGTTTCCCTACTTAGGGTGCCCTAAGCTGCCTGCTCATGTCGCTCGCGACACTTCCTGTCGTCCACTTCGTCATCGGTCTGCGCGAGGGCGTGGAGGCGGCGCTGATCGTCGGCATCATCGCGACCTTCCTTCGTCAGCAGGGTCGCATGGACGCCCTACGCTGGATGTGGCTGGGCGTCGCGCTCGCCGTCGCTCTCTGTGTCGGCGTCGCGGTCGTGCTCGAGCTCGTCGACGAGCTCCTTCCCCAGCGCCAGCAGGAGGCCTTCGAGGCCGTCGTCGGCGTGATCGCGGTCGGCGCGGTCACCTACATGATCTTCTTCATGCGCCGTCACGCTCGCGAGCTCGGCGGCGATCTGCGGACGAGCGCCGCGGGGGCCCTCGCCGCGGGTTCCGCGCTGGGGCTCGTGTTGATGGCCTTCCTCGCGGTCATGCGCGAGGGCCTCGAGACCGCGATGTTCCTCCTCGCCGCCTTCCAGGCGTCCCTGGGCGTCAGCCCGCTGAGCGCGGGCCTCGGCGCCGTCGCGGGGCTCATGGTGGCCGTGTTGATCGGCTGGGGCATCTACAGCGGCGGCATGCGCATCAACCTCCAGCGCTTCTTTCGGATCACCTCGGTGCTGCTGGTGATCATCGCCGCCGGCCTGCTGTCGAGCGCTGTCCACCACGCCAACGAGGCGGCGCTCCTGACCGTCGGCCACCAACAGGCGCTCGACCTGTCGGCGGTCATCGTCCCGCGCTCGGACTCGGTGACGACCGGCCTGATCACCGGTTTGTTCGGGCTCTATCCGTACCCGTCGGTCACCGAGGTGGCGGTCTGGCTGCTGTACGCCGTTCCCATGCTCGTCCTCGTCCTCTGGCCGCAGCCGCGCATCCCCGTGCGCGCGCCGCGCGAGGCCGTGTCCTCTTCCACCTGACGTTCGTCCCGTCCATCACTCACTCGGAGCATCAATGAAGACACCGGAGCTGTTCGTTCGCGTCGCGGGGACACTGTGTGCCGTGCTGACGCTCGGCGCGCTCGCCGGCTGCGGCGGCGACGACAGCGGCTCGGCGAGCGGGGACGGCGCCAAGAACGCCAAGACGCTCAAGTTCGAGCTCACCGACGAGGGCTGCTCCCCGACATCGGCGACGGTCCGCAGCGGCCCGGTCAAGTTCGTCGTCAGCAACCCGGGGACCACGGAGACCGACGAGCTCGAGCTCAAGAACAAGGACGGGATCATCATGGGCGAGCGCGAGAACCTCGCGCCCGGCCTGTCGAGCGACTTCACGCTGACGCTCCAGCCCGGCAAGTACGTCCTGAACTGCACCTTCCAGAACGACACGCGCGACAACGGCACCGTGACCGTCACCGGCGCGCCGACGACCAAGTCCGCGAGCGCGAGCGATCCGGTGTTGACCAAGGCCGTCGCCGACTACAAGGCTTACGTCAAGGACGAGACCGGCAAGCTCGTCGACCAGACCGAGAAGTTCGTGGCCGCGCTGAAGGCCGGCGACACCAAGAAGGCCAAGGACCTCTTCGGCCCGACGCGCATCCACTACGAGGCGATCGAGCCGATCGCCGAGAGCTTCGGAAACCTGGATCCCGAGATCGACGCCCGCGTCAACGATGTCGCCGACCGGTCCGCGTGGACCGGCTTCCATCGGATCGAGCAGATCCTCTGGCGCCAGAACACGACGAAGGGCACCGGTCCCTACGCCGACAAGCTGCTGGCCGACGTAAAGACGCTCGACGCCAAGGTCGACCGCCTCGACCTGCAGGCCGCGCAGATCGCCAACGGCGCGGTCGGCCTGCTCGACGAGGTCTCGAACTCGAAGATCACGGGCGAGGAGGATCGCTACTCGCACACGGACATGTCGGACTTCCAGGGCAACTTCACCGGCGCGAAGGAGGCCTTCGAAACGCTCAAGCCCGCCCTCGAGGAGCGCGGCGAGGACGGCCTCGTGTCGGACATCGACGCCAAGATCGCCGAGGTGCAGGAGGGCCTCGACCGCTACCAGCGCGACACGCCGCTGGGCTACGCCCTGTACTCCGAGCTGACGCCGCAGGACCGCCGCGAGTTCGCCCAGCAGATCGCGGCGCTGGCCGAGCCGCTGTCCCTCGTTGCGGGCAAGCTCCTGACCGCGAAGGGGTAGGCGTGACCGGCGATTCGAGTCAGCGAGGCGTCTCCCGCCGCGCCCTGCTCGGCGGGAGCGCGCTGGGGCTCGCGATCGCCGGTGGCGCGGGCTACGTGATCGGCGAGGCCGGCGGGTCCTCCGCCGACTCGTCCGCGAACGAGACGGTCCCGTTCCATGGCGCCCACCAGGCGGGGGTGGCGACGCCGGCGCAGGCGCGGCTGGTCTTCGCCTCCTTCGACCTCGTGTCCGACGAGGCCGACGACCTGCGCAGGCTGCTGGGCATCTGGACGGCCGGCGCTCGGGCGATGACCTCGGGTCGTCCGACGGGGGCGATCGCCGCTAACCCCGAGGTCCCGCCGGCCGACACCGGTGAGGCCGAGGGGCTCCCCGCCTCGCGGTTGACGGTCACCGTCGGCGTGGGCCCGGACGTGTTCGAGAAGGGCGGCAAGGACCGGCTGGGCCTGCGCGCGCGCAGGCCCTCGGCCCTCGAGCCGCTCGGCCCGCTGCCCGGCGACCAGCTCGATCCTGCGCGCACGGGCGGCGATCTGTGCATCCAGGCGTGCGCGGACGATCCGCAGGTCGCCTTTCACGCCGTGCGCAACCTGTTGCGCGCCGGTCGAGGGCTCGTGGAGCTGCGCTGGCTGCAGCTGGGCTTCGGGAGCAACACGAAGACGACCAGCGACGAGCCCACGCCGCGCAACCTCATGGGCTTCAAGGACGGCACGCGCAACCTCAAGGTCGACGACGCCGCGCAGATGGAGCGCTTCGTGTGGGTCGGCGACGAGGAGCCGCAGGAGTGGTTTCGCGGCGGTACCTACGTCGTCGCCCGGCGCATCCGGATGCTGATCGAGAGCTGGGACCGCACGGCGCTCAACGAGCAGGAGCGCGTCATCGGCCGGCACAAGGTCAGCGGCGCGCCGATCGATCAGCGCGCCGAGTTCGACGAGCCGAACTTCAAGGGCCGCGCGATCGACGTCGACGCCCACATCCGCCTCGCCGCGCCCGAGGACAACCAGGGCGTGTCGATCCTGCGGCGCGGCTACGCCTACACCGACGGCATCGACCCGCGCACCGGCCTGCTCGACGCCGGGCTGTTCTTCGTCGCCTTCCAGCGCGACCCGGACAAGCAGTTCGCCGCGCTTCAGCGACGCCTGGGGACGAGCGACGCGCTGAACGAGTACATCCAGCACACGGGCAGCGGGCTGTTCGCGATCCTGCCCGGCGTGCGCCGCGGCGGCTATCTCGGCGCCGGCCTGTTCGCCTGAGCCCGCCGCGCCACCAGCCGGCGCCCGAAGGACGGCGAGATCGCACCGGCCACGTGCTCGACCTCGGGTCCCGACTGCTCTTCGTCGAGCCCGAGGACGTCGTGGACCAGCGCATGCGCGGCGGCGCGGCGCGAGCGCAATGCGGCGGCCTCAAGCGCGCCTACGCCGCGGCGACCGCCACTCCCCACGTCGAGCGCCTCCGCTCCGTACCCGCAATCTCACCACGCGTCAGGGTGTCCGGGCACGTCTATGACGTCCTCACCGGCTTGGTGGAGACCGTCATCCGCGCAGACCGCCGAGGAGCCCGGGCCGACGCCGCATCCGCCACCCGAGGCAGAGGGCTTCGAGCCCGGAAGGCCTCATCGGCTAAGCCGCAAGTTTGGAGCAGCTCACACGCATCGACCAGACCGTCCGCGGCGCGGACGGTCGGCGTGATGGGTCAGGGGTCGGTGTATGTCCAAGTCAGCTGGCCGGAGCACAGGTTGCCCGTCACGTCGACATAGAGATCGCCCCAGAGCTTCTGCCCGTTGCCGCGCGTAGCCCAGAGCGTGACGTGCTTCGAGCCCGACGTGTACGTGTTGTTCGCGGGGAAGTACAGCGCGGAGCGGCCCGCAAGCGGCACGATCGGCTTCACCGTCGTCGTCCCGTCGGTGACGAAGCCCGTCAGCAGCTCGTCATTGGACTCGCGCACCTGATACTGCCACGTGCCGTTGTCCTGGCATTCGATGAAGTAGAAGAGACCATCGGCATTCACGAAGTCGAAGCGCTGGAAGAAGTCTGCGGATGTGTACTTGAACGGCGTCAGCACCAACTTCCCGGAGCCCTTGACGAGCGTCGACGTGTCCACCTGCCCCGGCGATCCTTGGATGCCCTGCGGCCCGGCGGCACCGCGCGGCCCGGCCCGACCCTGCGGCCCGGTCGCGCCCTCCTTGCCGGGCGGGCCGGCCGGCCCGGTGTCGCCTTTCAAGCGCCTCCCGGCCCGGAAGTCCTTCGCGGTCAGCGAACCGTTCTTCACGTCCCTGCCGGTTATCGAGCCATTCTTGATCTCCTTGCCAGAGATCAGCCGCTTGACGGCGCTGACCGCGGGTTGCCCGAAGGCGGTGCCCACGACGGCGACCATCAGGGCGGCGAAGGCGACCACCGTGGCGGGCCGCGGACGTCTGTGCATCCGGCGACACTAGTTGGCCGTCTGGAACGTGGTCAAGCAGCGGCGGCGTGACCCCCGAAGGCTGGACCGACTCCGCGCGCGCGATGCGGGACGCCGGCGCGGCCGCGATCGTTGAGCTTGGCGATCACCGGGATCTCGACCGTCGCGGCGGCGCGCTCGAGCAGTCGCAGGTAGGCGCGCGGGCCGCCGTCCTCCTTGCGCGCAGCAGCGGGCGGGGCTCCGCGCGTGGGGGCGGACCGTGTGGATGGTCGGCTCGACAGCGGCCGGCGGTGGCGTTGCCGAGATCCTCGCGTGCCGCCGAGTGGCGCGCTCGCTCGGCGCTGTGCTCCTCGGCCGTCCCCGTGCGGTCGCGGCGACGAGCAGCAGGCCGCCGGCGAGCCGCCCGAGGTCGTTGTCCAACACGGTGCCGAACCCCGGTGGGTCGGTGGCTATGGTGCGGGCGATGCCCGGGGCGGACCTCGAAGGTGTAGGTCACGAGCCGTGGCGCGGTGAGGCGTCGGATGTCATCGCGCACCTCGGCGCGGACGTCGTCCGCGGGCTGAGTTCGGCGGATGCGGCCACGCGGCTGGAGCGCTACGGGCGCAACCAGCTCGATCGTGCTGAGCGCGTGCCGGCGTGGCGGCGGTTCGCTGCGCAGTTCGCCGATCCGCTGATCTATCTGCTGTTCGCGGCGGTGGTGGTCTCCCTCGTGGCTTGGGCGGTCGAAGGCGCCGGCGGAGTGCCGGTCGACGCCGTGGTGATCGCGGGGATCGTGGTGCTCAACGGCGTCCTCGGCTACGCGCAGGAGGCGCGCGCCGAGCAGGCGGTCGCCACGTTGCAGCGCATGGCGGCGGCGACAGCCGCCGTGCGGCGCGACGGCCGCGAGATCCGGATCCCGACGACGCACGTCGTCCCCGGCGACGTGCTGCTGCTGGCCGAGGGCGACGCGGTCAGCGCTGACGCGCGGCTGGCGGAGGCGGCGTCGCTCATGGTTGCCGAGGCGGCGTTGACGGGCGAGAGCGAGGCGGTGCTCAAGGACACCGCCGCGCTCGCCGCGCCGGCGGTGCTCGGTGACCGGGTCAACATGGTCTTCAACGGGACGGTGGTGACGCGCGGTCGCGGCGTGGCGGTGGTGACCGCGACCGGGATGGCGACCGAGATGGGCCACGTCGCGCGGCTGCTGGGGCGCACTGAGGAGCAGGTCACGCCGTTGCAGCGCGAGGTCGCGCAGATCGGGCGCGTGCTCGGGCTGGCGGTGATCGTCATCGCGATCGTGGTGGTGGCGGCGATCCTCCTGACCGCCGACGTGGACTCCACGTCGGATGTCGTCGACGTCCTGCTGATCGGCGTGTCGCTGGCGGTGGCCGCTGTGCCGGAGGGGCTGCCGGTGATCCTGTCGGTCGTGCTGGCGTTGGGCGTGCAGCGGATGGCGCGCCGGCGGGCGATCGTCAAGCGGCTTGCGGCGGTGGAGACGCTGGGCTCGGCATCGGTGGTGTGCACGGACAAGACCGGGACGCTGACCCACAACGAGATGACGATCCAGACGGTCGTCACGCCGTCGGGCCAGGTCGACGTGACCGGCAGCGGCTACAGGCCGCGAGGCGAGTTGCGCGTCGACGGGCGTCCGCTCGAGGACCCGGTGCTGCTCGACGAGGTGCGGTTCGTGATCGCCGGCGGCAGCCTTGCCAACGACGCGGTGCTGCGCCAGGAGGACGGCGGCGAGTGGACCGCCCAGGGCGATCCATCCGAAGCCGCCTTCCTCGTCGCCGAGGCCAAGGTTCGCGGCCTGGCGGACGAGCTCGCTGAGCGCTTCGAGCGTGTGGGCGAGATCCCGTTCAGCTCCGAGCGCAGGCTGATGAGCACGCTGCACGCCGACGTCGAGCGCGAGGGTCGTATCGCCGTGGTCACCAAGGGCGCGCCCGACGTGCTGCTCGGGCGCTGCACGCACGAGCGCGTCGCCGGCGAGCTGCGGCCACTGGGCGCCGCCCGCCGCGCGGAGGTGCTGGCGGCAGTCGAGCGGCTCGCTGACCAGGCGCTCCGCACACTGGCGGTCGCCTACCGTGCGCTGCCCGACAAGACCGCGCCGGCGCAGCAGGAGTCGCTCGAGCGCGAGCTCGTCTACCTCGGCCTGGTCGGGATCATCGACCCCCCTCGTCCCGAGGCGCGCGCCGCCATCGCGGAAGCGAGGGCCGCCGCGGTGCGGACGATCATGATCACCGGCGACCATCCCCGCACCGCCGCGCGGATCGCCGCGGACCTCGGCATCGTCGCGCCAGGCGCGCGCACGGTGACCGGTGCCGAGCTGGAGGCCCTTGACGACGATGGGCTGCGCGCCGCGGTGCGCGACGTGTCGGTCTGCGCGCGCGTGGCACCCGAGCACAAGCTGCGCATCGTTGACGCGCTGCAGGCGGAGGGCGCGATCGTGGCGATGACCGGCGACGGCGTCAACGACGCCCCGGCGCTCAAGCACGCCGACATCGGCGTCGCGATGGGCGTCACCGGCACCGACGTGGCCAGGGAGGCGGCGGACATGATCCTCGCCGACGACGACTTTGCGACGATCATCGTCGCCGTCCGCGAGGGCCGCGGGATCTTCGCCGACATCCGCAAGTTCCTGCGGTTCCTGCTTTCCTCCAACGCCGGCGAGGTCCTCACGATGTTGCTCGGGGTCCTCCTCGCCGGCCGGCTGGGACTGGAGGACGCGGGCACGGCGCTGGCCGTGCCGCTGCTGGCGACGCAGATCCTGTGGATCAACTTGCTCACGGACTCCGCGCCGGCGCTGGCGATCGGCGTCGACCCGCCACCCGACGACGCCATGCGCCACCCGCCGCGCCGGCCGACCGATCGCATCATCGACCGCCAGATGTGGATCGGCGTCGTCTGGGTCGGCCTGGCGATGGCCCTCGTGACGCTCGCCGCGCTCGATCTGCACCTGGCAGGCGGGCTGCTGGGCGGCTCGGGGAGCATCGAGGAGGCGCGCACGATGGCGTTCACGACACTCGTGCTCGCCCAGCTGTTCAACTGCTTCAACGCCCGCTCGGACCACACGAGCGCCCTCAACCACCTGTTCACCAACCGCTGGCTGTGGGCCGCGATCGCACTGTCGGTCGCTCTGCAGGTCGCCGTGGTGCAGTTGCCGTTCCTCAACGACGCGTTCAAGACAGTGCCGCTGTCGCTCGGCGACTGGCTGATCTGTCTCGGCCTCGCAAGCATCGTCCTGTGGGCGGCCGAGCTCAAGAAGCTCGCCGGTCGGCGCCCGCACCGCTCGTGAAGCGCCTGCACGGACCGCTTCGGACCTCAGACAGAATCACGAGTGCGGCGGTTCGATTTCCGCTTCTTCGCCCAGCGCTCCATGATCCCCGCGGCTTCTTCCCGATAGAACGCGAAGAACTCACGGGTTTCCTCGAGCCGGCGACCGGCGGGGCTCGTCCGACCAACCGCCTCCGCCCCCTCCGCGAGCACCTCCTCCCAGAGGGTCAGCGCTTGGCTTCGAGTCGTGTAGATCTGGTACCAGAGATCTTCGCGAACCGCATAGTGATCGCGCCGCGCCCCTGGGGAGCGACCGCGGGCGAGCATCCCGACCTGGGTGAGGTAGCGGACCGCGCCCGAGATGGCGGCCGGGCTGACCTGCAGGCGGTCGGCGAGCTCGCCCGCGGTGAGCTCCCCGAAGTCATCCGCCAGCACGCACGCGAATACCCGGGAAGGCATCCGCGGCATCCCGGCATCGGTCAGGAGGAGCGCGAATCTCTCGACGAAGCGGCGCTGTTCCTCTGGCGGTCCGCCACCCTTCGTAGAGTTCATAAGCTTCTGAAAGATATATATAGTTGCAGCTGTATGAATACAATGTACCCCGCGATCGAGACGAACGGGCTCTCGAAGGACTACGGCTCGGGCCACGGCCTCTTCGACCTGGACTTGCGGATCGAGCGGGGCGAGGTCTTTGGTTTCCTCGGCCCCAACGGAGCGGGGAAGTCGACGACGATGCGGCTGCTCCTCGACTTGGTCAGGCCGACCGCGGGGTCCGCCTCGATCCTCGGGCTCGACGCCCGCGCCGACAGCCGCGAGATCCGTCGCCGAGTCGGCTTCCTCCCCGGCGATCTCGCTCTCTACCCGAAGCTGACGGGAATGGAGATGCTCGACCACCTGGCCGAGCTCCGCGGCCACCCTGATCGCGGCCTGCGTGACTCGCTCGCAGAGCGCTTCGATGCCGAGCTCGATCGACCTATTCACGAGCTCTCGAGCGGCAACCGTCAGAAGATCGGCCTGATCCAGGCCTTCATGCACGATCCCGAGTTGCTGATCCTGGACGAGCCGATCGCGGGGCTCGATCCGCTTGTGCAGGCGAGCTTTCACGGGCTTCTGGCGGAGGTGAGCGCCCGTAACCGCACCGTGTTCCTCTCATCGCACACCCTCTCGGAGGTAGAGCGCGTCACCCACCGGATCGCGATCCTGCGGCGGGGGCGGCTGGTGGTGGTCGACTCGCTCGAGAACCTCCGTCAGATCGCGATCCAGCACCTCGAGATCGAGTTCACGGCGCCGGTGCCGGCGGAGGAGTTCGCCGGTCTCCCGGGGGTGCGGGAGGCTAAGGCGGACGGCAGCCAGCTGACCGTGGCCTTCGAGGGGTCGGCGGATCTGATCGTCAAGGCGGCGGCCGCGCACGAGGTGCGCGCCATCCGCGCGCGCGAGAACGACCTCGAGGAGATCTTCCTGCGCTACTACCGGGAGGAGGCGGGCTCGTGAGCCAGGCCGTGTTCCGGATGGCGGTGCGCCTGCGGCTGGCCCAGTCCGCATCGGCGGCGTTCGGCCTGGTCGCGGTCCTGATCATGGTTGGGGCGCTGTTCCCCGCGGTCGGCGACGCGATCGGAGAGCTCGACCTCCCCGAGGGGGTCGCCGACCTGCTCGGTGGCGCCGACTACGGCACGATCACCGGCTGGTACCGCGGCGAGATCTCGTCGGTCTACGGGCCGCTGGTCGCCGGCGGAATCGCGATCGTCGCCGCGAGCGCCTCGACCGCCGGTGAGGAGGCCGATCGGATCCTCGCCCTGATCCTCGCCCACCCGGTGTCCCGCGCCGGCCTGGTCGCCGCCAAGGCGGCGGCGGTCGCCGCCGGCGTCCTGATTGTCGCCGTGGCAACCTGGGTCGGGCTGATTGCCGGCGTCGCCGTCGCCGGCGGCGGCATCGGCGTCGGAAACCTCGGCGCCTACGCGCTCCACCTGGCGTTCTTCGGGTTCGCGTCGGGCGCGGTGGCGCTCGCCATCGGCGCCGGCACCGGCCGCCGCGGGCTTGCCACCGGCGGCGCCGCCGCCTTCGCGGTCCTCGGTTTCCTGATCAACGGGTTCGCTCCGCTGGTCGACGCGATTGCCTGGCTCAAGTACATCTCGCCCTTCTACTACTACGCGGAGAACGACCCGCTCAGCAACGGCGTCGAGCCCCTGGACCTCCTCGTGCTCGGGCTGTTCGCCCTGGCGATGACCGCGATCGCGATGCTTGGCCTCCAGCGCCGCGACCTACGAGCCTGAGGAGCTATTCGGGCTCGCCGACAGCTGTCGCTCTGGTCCGTCCCGGGCCGGGCCCTACTTGTGGGCGATGCCGGCGCTGGTCGGGCCGGCGAGCGGCAAGATCTCCGTCTTCTTGAACCCGGCCTCTTTGCACAGAGCGTCGAAGTCGGCGCCGGTGTAATCGAATGCGTCGCCGAACTCGATCAGCATGTTCAGCGACATCAGCAGCCCGAAGGCGTTCTCGCGGCGGGCGTCATCGATCAGGTTCTCGATGACGATGTAGGCCCCGCCCTCGGGCAGCGCATCGTAGGCGGCCTCGACCAGGTGCTTCTTGTTC
>DASXAA010000188.1:0-1664 GCA_036407035.1 Thermoleophilaceae bacterium
GGCGACGTGGCGTTCACCGGCTTCGGGAAGTTCTCGACGAGCAACCGTGCCGCCCGTCAGGGCGTGAATCCCCGCACCGGCGAGCGCGTCCAGATCGCGGCCGCCAGGGTGCCGAAGTTCTCGGCCGGAAGCGCGCTCAAGGCCGCCGTCAAGGGCGGCTGACCGCCGCTCCTCCGACCTCTCCACTTGCCGGAACGAAGGGCCGCCGCGACGCGGCCCTTCGTCTGTCTCTCCCTCTAAGCTGGGCGCGATGGCGCAGGATCTCCACGCGGAGCAGGGGGTCGCCGTCGTGCCGTTCGGCGATCGGGTCGCCGCGCTGGTGGAGCGCAAGCGGAGCCAGCTCGTCGTCGGTCTCGACCCTGCGCTCGACCTCCTCCCGCTCGAGCTGCGCGGCGACGCTCATCTCGGCCGGGCGCACGCCGCCGACGCGGTCGCGCGCTTCTGCCGCGGGATCGTCGACGCGGTCGCGCCGTCCGCCGTCGCGGTCAAGCCGCAGCTCGCCTTCTTCGAGGCGCTCGGCGGCGACGGCCTGCGCGCGTTCGAGGACGTCTGCGACTACGCGCGGGCGGCGGGCCTGCTCGTGATCGCGGATGGGAAGCGCGGCGACATCGGCTCGACCGCGCGGGCCTACGCCGCGGCCTACCTCGAGCGGCGCGGCGAGCAGCCGCCCGCGGCGGACGCGCTCACCGTCAACCCGTACCTGGGCCGCGACGCGGTCGAGCCGTTCCTCGCCGCCGCGCGGCGCGAGGGCGGCGGCGTCTTCTGCCTCGTCAAGACCTCGAACGCGGGCGGCGCCGAGGTCCAGGACCTCGTCCTCTCCGACGGGCGCAAGGTCTGGCAGCAGGTGGCCGAGCTCGTTCGGGACTGGGGCCGGGACCTCGTCGGCGACCACGGGCTCTCCAGCGTCGGCGCGGTCGTGGGCGCGACCTTCCCGCGGGAGGTCGCCGAGGCACGGCGGCTGCTGCCGCAGTCCGTGCTGCTCCTGCCCGGCGTCGGCGCGCAGGGTGCGTCGCCGGCGGACGTCGCGCGCGCGTTCACGAGCGGCCCGGCGAGCGCGCTCGTCGCCGTCTCCCGCGCGGTCATCTACGCGTTCCGGAACGGCGGCGAGTGGCGCAGCGCAGCCGGCGGCGAGGCCGCTCGGCTGGCGCGAGAGATCTGGTCCGTGTCGGGGTGGTGATGAGCGGCTCGCGGCGGAACGTGCTGCTCCGCTGGGTGGCACCCGTCGCGTTCCTCGCCCTCGTCACGATCGTGGTCGTGCTCGTCCACGTCAGCTTCAGCGGCGGCGACGAAACGCCTGCGCCGGCGACGACCGCCAAGTCCACCGCGACGACGCACACCGCGCCGGCGCGGACCTCGACAGCGGCGGGCGGCCCGAAGGGGCAGTACTACACCGTCGAGAGCGGCGACACGTTCAGCTCGATCGCCGTCAAGGAGGGCACGAGCGTCGCGAAGCTCGAGCAGCTCAACCCGGGCGTGAGCTCGAATGCGCTCCAGGTCGGGCAGAAGCTGCGGGTGAAGTAGCTAGCTGGCAGCCGGCTGAGGCCGGCGCGGCGGCTGTCCCGGCAAAGCCGGGACAGCCTTCCTAAAGCGGCGCCTGGCGGCGCCGGCAGCTCGTCACGCCCGTGGTGCGTTGCAGTAGCCGGCAGCCGGCTGAGGCCGGCGCG
>DASXAA010000189.1:0-35616 GCA_036407035.1 Thermoleophilaceae bacterium
GCGAGTTCAAGAAGGAGGTCAAGTACAAGGACGACCAGGCCAAGGGCTTCAAGACCGAGGTGCCCACCTTCGCGAACGACAGGCAGCTGTCATCGCTGCTCGAGGAGCACAAGGTGACGGTCAACGCGAAGCCGCCCGGCGACAGGTCCCTGCTCGAGACGATCCTCTTCAGCTTCGGGCCGACGATCCTGCTGGTGGCCCTGTTCATCTTCCTCGCGCGGCGCGCGACCGCCGGGGCAGGCGGGGGCGGCGTGCTGGGCCAGTTCGGGCGGTCACGGGCGCGGCGGGTCGAGTCTTCGACGCAGACGGTGACCTTCGAGGACGTCGCGGGCATCGACGAGGCCGAGCAGGAGCTGGCCGAGGTGGTGGATTTCCTCCGCAACCCGGAGAAGTACCGCCGGCTGGGCGCGCGCATCCCGCGCGGCGTCCTGCTGTCCGGCCCGCCGGGCACCGGCAAGACGCTGCTGGCGCGCGCCGTCGCCGGCGAGGCCGGCGTGCCGTTCTTCTCGGCCTCGGCGTCCGAGTTCATCGAGGCGATCGTCGGAGTCGGCGCGTCGCGCGTGCGCGACCTCTTCAAGCAGGCCGAGGAGGCGGCGCCGGCGATCGTGTTCATCGACGAGCTCGACGCCATCGGCCGCGCCCGCGGCAGTGGCGGCACGTTCGGCGGCCACGACGAGCGCGAGCAGACCCTCAACCAGATCCTGACCGAGATGGACGGCTTCGATCCCTCGGCGGGGGTGATCGTGCTCGGCGCGACGAACCGGCCGGACGTGCTCGACCCGGCGCTGCTGCGGCCGGGCCGCTTCGACCGCCGCGTCACGGTGCAGCCGCCCGACGCCAAGGGCCGCGAGATGATCCTGCGCGTGCACACGCGCTCGGTGCCGCTGGCGGACGAGGTGGAGCTCGAGCGCATCGCCCAGTCGACGCCCGGCATGGTCGGCGCCGACCTCGCCAACCTCGTGAACGAGGCCGCCCTGCTCGCCGCGCGCCGCGGCCACGACAGGGTGCAGCGGGCCGACTTCACCGACGCGCTCGAGAAGATCATGCTCGGCGCCGAGCGGAAGATCGTGCTGAGCCAGGACGACCGCCGCCGGACCGCCAACCACGAGGGCGGCCACGCGATCGTGGGGATGCTGACCCCGGGCGCCGACCCCGTTCGCAAGGTGTCGATCATCCCGCGCGGCATGGCGCTGGGCGTGACTCTCGCGACCCCCGAGGACGACCGCTTCAACTACTCGGAGGAGCAGCTGCGCGCGCGGATCCGGGTCGCGCTCGGCGGGCGCGTGGCCGAGGAGATCGTCTTCGGCGACACGACCACGGGCGCGGAGTCGGACATCCAGCAGGTAACCGTCATCGCGCGCGGGATGGTCGAGCGCTGGGGGATGAGCGACCGGATCGGCTTCGTGAGCACGGGGCCCCGCGACGGCGCCGGGCCACTGCTGCCCGGGGGCGAGCCGGTGTCCGAGGCGACCCAGGAGCTCGTGGACCAGGAGGTCCGCAACATCGTCGAGCACGAGCACGACGAGGTGCGCCGGCTGCTGTCCGACAACCGCGAGCGGCTCGACTCGCTCGCGGAGGCGCTGCTCGAGCACGAGACGCTGGACGAGGCCGACGCCTACGCCGCGGCCGGCATCGACCGCGTTGTGAGCGTCGCGTAGCCTCCCCGCGCATGCCCGACCTGATCGACCGCGCGCTGGCGGAGGACGTCGGCGAGCGGGACCTGACCACGGAGATCGTGGTGCCGGACGGTGCGACCGCGCGGGCGCGGATCGAGCAGAAGGCGGAGGGCGTCTTGTGCGGGCTGGGCGTGGCCGAGGACGTTTTCCACCGGATCGAGCCGGGGCTGCGGTGGCGTTCGCTGGCGCCCGAGGGCGAATGGCGTGCACCCGGTTTTGTGGCCGAGGTGGTCGGCCCGGCGCGAGGGATCCTCACGGGGGAGCGGGTGGCGCTCAACTTCCTCGGCCGCCTGTCGGGCATCGCGACGCTCACGGCGCGGTTCGTGAGGGAGGTGGAGGGCACCGGGGCGCGCATCCTCGACACACGCAAGACCACGCCGGGGCTGCGCGGGCTCGAGAAGGAGGCGGTGCTCGCCGGCGGCGGCGTGAATCATCGCCAGGGCCTCTATGACGCTGTGCTCATCAAGGAGAACCACGCCGCGCTCGGTGGAGGCGTGGAGGAGGCGACACGCCGCGCTCTCGCGGGCGCACCGGACGACGTGACGGTGGAGGTGGAGTGCGCGACGCTGGCCGAGGTGGAGGAGGCTTTGGGCGCCGGCGCCGGACGGATCCTGCTCGACAACATGTCGCCTGCGGAGCTCCGTGAGGCGGTCTCTCTTGTTGACGGCAGGGCGGAGCTCGAGGCCTCGGGCGGGATCACGCTCGAGAACGTACGCGCGGTGGCGGAGACGGGCGTGGACTACATCAGCGTCGGCGCCCTGACCCACTCGGCGCCCGCGCTCGACCTGAGCCTGGCGCTGGAGCCGCTGTAACGGGCGGGCGCAGCACCGCGAACGGGTCGGTCACCTCCATGCGGCGCGATCTGAATCTGAACAGCGCCGCCGGCCTGCCGCCGCCTGGCCCGGAGGCGCGCCGCTGGCCGGTCGCCTCGAGCAGGCCGCGGCGCTCGAGCACGCGCTGAAGGTTCGTCGCCGAGACCGGATAGCCGAGCGCGGCCGTGTAGATGTCGCGCAGCTCCGAGATGGAGAACCCCGCGGGGGCGAGGGCGAAGCCGATGTTCGTGTAGGAGAGCTTGGCGCGCAGGCGCTCGCGGCCGGTGAGGACGATCGGACCGTGGTCGAAGGCCATCTCCGGAAGGTCGTCGACCGGGTGCCAAGCGGTGTCCGCGGGGATCTCCGGGTCGAGATCGCTCGGCACGAGGCCGAGGTAGGCGGTGGCGAGCTGCCACTCGCTCGGGTGGCGACCGGGGTCGCTGAGCGTCTCGAGCTGCTCGAGCCAGGCGAGCTCGCGCACGTCGACCTTGCTGGCGAGATGGCGGCGGATGGAGCGCTCGAGCGTCTGACCGCTCTCGAGGTAGCCGCCCGGCAGCGACCAGCGGCCGGCGAACGGCTCCCTGGCCCGCTCCCAGAGGAGGACCTGGAGGCGCTGGTCGCGCACCTGGAGGACCACGGCGACGGTGGCGTGAGTGGGGGCTGGGCGCTCGGGCGCGGGCCGCGCCGGGCGTTCCCCGCCGGGCTGCTCCAGCCGTCTGCTAGGCTGCTCCTGCATTCAGTTTTCGATCATAAGTCCAAAACTAGACGGAAGAGGTCCCGCAGTGCCGCCGATCGAGCTCCCGACCCTGCAGCCGAACGCGACCCCGTCGCTCAGCGAGGACGAGCTCGTCGTCATGATCGACGAGGTTCGGGCCCTGGCGGAGGAGCGGAACGCGGTCATCCTGGCCCACAACTACCAGGTGCCCGAGATCCAGCGCGTTGCGCACTACACGGGCGACTCGCTGGGCCTGTCGCGCAAGGCGGCCGACACCGACGCCGACGTGATCGCCTTCTGTGGCGTGCACTTCATGGCGGAGACCGCCTCGATCCTGAGCCCGGACAAGGCGGTGCTGCTGCCGGACCTCGACGCCGGCTGCTCGCTTGCCGACTCGATCACCGCCGACGAGCTGCGCGCCTGGAAGGCGAAGCACCCGGGCGCGGTCGTCGTCATGTACGTGAACACGACCGCCGAGGTGAAGGCGGAGACCGACTACTGCTGCACGTCGTCGAACGCCGTGCAGGTGGTCGAGCACATCTGGCGCGAGCACGGCGACGACACGGAGATCCTCTTCGGCCCCGACATGTGGCTCGGGGCCTTCGTCGAGCGGGTCACCGGTCGCCGCATGCACGTATGGACCGGCGAGTGCCACGTGCACGCCGGCATCCGCCCGTCGGACATCGCGGACATCCGCGGCGAGCATCCCGACGCGGAGTTCCTGATCCACCCCGAGTGCGGGTGCACCACGCAGGTGATGGAGTTCGTGGCCTCGGGCGACGTGGACCCGGAGCACACGCACATGCTGTCCACGAGCGGCATGCTGACCTTCGCCGGGGACTCGCCCGCGAGCGAGTTCATCGTCGCCACCGAGACCGGCATGCTCCACCCGCTCGAGCAGGAGAACCCGGGCAAGACCTTCATCCCGGCAAACCGCGCCGCGGTGTGCCGGTACATGAAGATGATCACGCTGCCAAAGCTCCGCGACGCGCTGCGCGACCTGAGGCCACAGGTACGCGTGGACCCTGAGCTGGCGGAGCGCGCCCGGGTGCCGATCGAGCGGATGGTGTCGATAACGCCGTAGGGGCGGGGCGGGGCGGGGCGGGGGCCGCCCGGAGCGCCGCCACCGGGGTCGGGCGTTTACGGCGGGCAACCAAGGGTGGGTCCGCGGGGGGGTGGGCTGGTTTCCGTCCGATATCTCGTCGCAATCCAGCCCACCCCCCCGGAGCGTTGCGCGGTGTGGGCGTCCCCTTGTTGCCGCAGTTCTCGGGCCGCAGCCCGGCCGGCGTCCCGGCGCGGGCGCGCCGGCGGCTAGCCCGACCCCGACGAGCCCTTCCCGCTCGAGTCGCTGCCGCTCGATCCCGACCCGCTCGATCCCGACGAATCGGACCCGCTCTCGGTGAGCGTCTCGGCCGGCTCCTCGGCATCGGGGCGCTCGTCCTCGATCAGGTCGTCCCCGGCCCCCGGCCCCTCTTTGCCCGAGCCGGAGCCGCTGCCGGAACCAGAGCCGGAGCCGCTGCCGCCGGAGCCGCTGCCAGAGCCGGAGCCGCTGCCGCTCGAGCCACCGCCGCCAGGGCCGCTGTTGCTCGAGCCACCGCCGCCGTGGCCGCTGTCGTCACTGCCGCCGTCGGAGCCGCTGCCAGGGCCGGAGCTGCCGGACGTGGAGCCCGACTCCGAGCCCGAGTGCCCGCCGCCACCCGGCCCGCTGTTCGAGCCGCCGGAGTCGTCGCCCAGCTCCAAGACCACTGCGCGGTCGTCGCCCTCGGAGCCGCCACCGTCCGAGTCGCCGTCCCGTCCGCGCTCGCCGCCGAGCCCGCGCCCGCGCGGCGCGCCGCGGTCGCCTGGGGGGGCCTCCACCTGCCGCGCGTGCCGCCCGGGGGCGTCGAGTCCGCCGCCCGCCGGCAGCGGAACGACAGCGGTCGCCCCGGCCGGGCGATCGACCGCGTGCTGGGCGGCGGCCGGCGCCCCCGCCACCGCGCGCCCGCCGCCCCCGTCATCCGGCAGCGCGCCCACGCCGCCCGCCACCGCCCCGGTCAGCAGCGCGGTGGCGCAGACCTTGGCCAGCGTCGCCCCGGCACCGGCCGCACCGCACATCTCCGCGATCCGGGCCACGATCGGCTGCGGCGCCTCGCCCCACCACGGCACCCGCCCGAGCACGTCGACCGGCGTGAGCGCGGTCGCGCTCGCGCGCACGCCGTTGCGGGCGCGGTTCAGCAGCTGCCGAACGGCCCCGCCGGTGACCCCGAGCTCGACAGCGATCTCGTCGTAGCTTCGCCCCTCGATCTCCCGCAGCACGATCGCGTCGCGCTGGCGCGCCGGCAGCGCGCACACGGCGCCGAGCACGTCGCGCAGCCGCTGGCGCCCCTCGAGCACCGCCTCCGGGCGCTCCACGCCGTCGATCGTCTCACTCAGCTGCTCGTGGCTCGGCCCCGAGTCGCGCAGCGAGTTCAGGGCGGCGTTGTGCGCGATGCGATAGAGCCACGGGCGCAGCCGCAGCTCGGAGCTGCCCCGCCGCATCGAACAAAGGGCGTTGACGAACGTCTGCTGCACCACGTCCTCGGCGCGCCCCTCGCCGAGGATGCGCGCCGTGTAGCGGAGCAGGGGGCGCCGATAGCGGGCCACGATCGCCTCGAACGCCGCATCGTGCCCGGCGCGCACGAGCTCCACCAGCCGCTCGTCGGTCTGGGTGCCGAGTACGGGGCGGCGGGCGAGGCGTGCTGGGGCGAGGATCGGGGTCATGGATCAGGGAGTGATCCGTAACGTCAACACGGCCCGGAGCCGAAACTCACGCGCGCCCGGCGTGTCTGGCGTACACCGAGACCGCACTTGCCAACCTTCCGTCCCTTGAAGCTCCTCGCAACCCTCGCCGCCGTCCTGGCGTTCGCGCCCGCCGCCTCCGCGGCGCCCGACCCGATCGACCATTCGCTGCCCGCCGCCCCGGACGGCACACCGATGTGCGCGAAGTGGGTCCACGACCGCTACACGGTCGAGTCGGGCGGCCGGCGCTGGCCGACCTGGCATCCGCCCAAGGACCCGCGCTACCACTGCGCGTTCGGCCACGAGCACGGCTCCAACCCGCGCGCCTTCCGGTACTTCCGGCGCACCGGGATGCCCGCGTTCGGGCCGATCGGCGACTACGCCGGCGGCGACGAGCCACACACCGGCTTCAAGGTGTTCGTCTCGAACAACGACCGCAAGGGGCTCGCCTGGATGATCGTCCTCCACCAAGGCTCCGGCTCGCCCCGGCGCGGCACCGTCCGCTTCCATTCGCTCGAGGCCTGGGTGTTCAAGACACCGGGCGGCCGGCTGATCGCGCACGTCCGGCGGATGGCCGACTTCGGCGCGGCCGTGCCGAACTGCTCCGGCGCCGACCCGCACGGCAGCTGGCGCCTGCTGCCGGCGCCGGGCTGCAAGTCCTCCTACGAGGAGTGGGACACGGAGCTGCGCGTGGGCGGCGTGTTCCGCGCGCATCCCGGCTTCGGGATCGACAACGCGATCACCCAGTTCGATCCGGCCGACCCCGAGCGGGCCGTCCTCAACAAGCCGTCGGTGTGCGGTCGCGGCGACCCCGCCGGCTGGCGCTCCGGCTGCAAGGGCGACAGGCGCACGGTCCTCCATCCCGAATGGGTGATACGCAACGCGGGCCGCTCACGGTTCAGAACCGACGCCTACGGCGTGCGCGCCGCGACCGGCCTCCTGCAGGTGGTCTCGCGCCGCATCCGGGTCGACCAGTCGCGGGAGTGCTGCGGCGTGGAGAACGCGTTCATCACCGAGCACGCCTCGGACGGCGGGCTCTACCGCGCCGGGCGCGGCCGGCGGTCGGTCGGGTTCGAGTTCCCCGGCTACTGCGTGTTGCGCTCGAACTGAGCGGTCAGCCGCGGCAGCGGCGCTCGGGCGCGACCATGCTGTACTTGCCGTTCGCGAGCGGCGCGCCGAGCTGGCAGAGCGACAGGTGCTGCGTGAACCCGAACTTGGTCCCGCGCGGCGGCTTGAGCCAGTCCGTCGCGTACTTCGCGTACATCAGCGCGCGCGCCGGCCACCAGGTGCCGGCCGTCGGCGGCGCGCCGTTGCAGCCGCCCGCGCCGGAGATCCCGGGCCGGTTGAGCCAGAGGAAGCCGTCGACCTTCGCGAAGCCGGTGTCGCCGGTCGGCGTGGGGCCGAGCCCGCGGTAGCGCGGGTTGCAGTACACATTGATCCGGCGCTGGTGGTGCGACGGGCCGACCATGTAGTGCACCGGGCCGCGGCCGTTGTAGGAGGTGGAGACCATGAACGGCTTGCCGCCGATCTTGCGCGAGACCTTGCGGCCGAACGCGATGTTGTCGACCGTCCAGGCGTAGTGGGTCACGTTCAGCATGAACCCGCGGACCTTGGAGACGCCCAGGTACTTGAGCGTCTTCGCCACGTACTTCGGGCTCTCCCAGTCGGAGGCCGTGCCCTCGATGTAGACCGTCGCGTTGGGCAGCTTCGAGAGCGCGTTGACCCCGTAGCGCAGCACCTTCCTGCGCGCCGCACGCCGCGAGCGCGCGAGGCACTCGATCGTGCCGATCGAGTCGGGCTCGAACGCGATCACGACGCGCGCGTTGCCGACGGCCTGCACGAAGTCGTCGTACCAGCGCTTGGTGGCGTTGTCCTCCGGGACGCCGCCGGCGGTGTAGTTCGGGTTGCACTGCTGCGCCTGGGCGCGCAGCACGACCATGATCGGCACCGTCCCGGGCTGGAGCCACTGGGCGCAGTTCAGGTAGTTGCGCACCTTGTCGAAGAAGTTCGGCGACGTGAACTTGCCGAACCAGCTGCCCCGCGGCTGGCCGGCGATGCGGGCCATCAGGTCGGCGTTGCCGTTCTGGCCCGAGCGGGCGTAGCGACGCATGTCCTCGTAAGCGGGGTCGCCGATCGGGTTCGTGAAGAAGCGCACGCCGGAGAGCGGGTTGGGCGAGCTGGGGGAGACCCCGCGCGGGTCGGCGCCGTTCCCGGGCGCGGCCGGATCGCCGCCCTGGTCGCAGAAGCGGGTCGCGACCGGCACCTCGTGCTCGTAGAAGCCGGGCGGCAGCTGAGCGGACGCCGCCGAGGGCGCGGCGAGGAGGACCAGCAGGAGCAGCGGCAGGGCGCTACCCCAGATGGGGCGACGGCTCTTCATCCGAGTCATAGCGGCCAGACTAACCTCATCCCGGAGATGCGGCGCCGGTTTCCAGACGAACATCCGACCTCCCCCGATGAGCTCGCATCTGGCCTCGGACTGGGCGACCTCGCCCCCGAGGGCCGCCCGTACCTGGCCCTCAACATGGTCTCCACGCTCGACGGCAAGGCGACGATCGACTGGCGCACCCGCGGCCTGTCGACCGACCTCGACCGCGAGCTCTTCCACCACCTGCGCACGCAGGCCGACGCGGTGATGGTGGGGGCCGGCACCGCGCGCGCGGAGCGCTACGGGCGCATGACGAAGACCGCGGAGCTGCGCGAGAAGCGGGTGCGGGAGGGGCTCGAGCCGGAGCCGCTGGCGGTGGTGGTGTCCGGGCGGCTCGACCTGCCCGCCGACCTGCCGCTCCTCAACGAGCCCGAGCAGCGCGTGCTGCTCGCCACCGGCTCGGACGCGACGATCGAGGGCCTCGGGCCGCAGGTGGAGTACCTGCGTGTGGGCGACGACCTGCCGCTCCTGGCCGCCCGCCTGCGCTCCGACCACGGCGTGCGCTCGGTGCTGTGCGAGGGCGGACCGACGCTCAACTCCTTCCTGCTGGCGGCGGACCTCGTCGACGAGCTGTTCCTCACGCTCAACCCCAAGCTGGCCGGCGGGGCGTCGGCGCTCACGATCGTCGCCGGCAGGGAGCTGGTGGAGCCCGCGGAGCTCGAGCTCGTCTCGCTCGCCGAGGGCGCGGGGGACCTCTTCACGCGCTGGCGCATCGCTCGCTGAGGCCGCTGCAGGAACCGTTGCACGCTCGCCGCGGGCCAGGTGCGTCCGCTATCAATCGACGCCGCCGATGGCTACAGCTTCGACCCGACACGAGGCGGCCCGCGGGCGCCGGCGCGTGCCCGGCGCGAGCGTGCCCGTCGTGGAGTTCAAGGACGTGACGAAGGTCTACGACGGCGGCGCCGTGGGCCTCGAGCAGGCCTCGATGAGCATCGGCCGCGGCGAGTTCGTGTTCCTCGTCGGCCCCACCGGCTGCGGCAAGTCCACCTGCATCCGGCTGCTGCTCAAGGAGCTCGAGCCGACCAAGGGCGACCTCCTGATCGCGGGCCGCGCGCTGAGCGAGATCCCGCGCTCGCGCGTGCCCTACCTGCGGCGCAACATCGGCGTCGTCTTCCAGGACTACAAGCTGCTGCCGAACCGCACCGTCTACGACAACGTGGCCTACTCGCTGCAGGTGATCGGCGAGCCGCGCCAGGAGATCCGGCGCAAGGTGCCGGACATCCTGCGCCTCGTCGGGCTCTCCACCAAGCTGCACAACTTCCCTGACGAGCTGTCAGGCGGCGAGCAGCAGCGCGTCTCGATCGCGCGCGCGTTCGTGAACCACCCGCCGCTCCTGCTCGCCGACGAGCCGACCGGCAACCTCGACCCCGAGACCTCGATCGGGATCATGCAGCTGATCTACCGGATCAACCGCACCGGCACGACAGTCGTCGTGGCCACCCACGACAAGGAGATGGTCGACAAGATGCGGCGGCGCGTGGTCGAGCTGCGCGACGGCCGGATCGTCCGCGACGAGCTGTCGGGCCTCTACCGCCCGGACGAGTCGACCACCGAGTTCGCGGTGCGCCTGCGCGGCGAGCTGGGGGTCGGCCCGGAGGGCTCGCCCAACTAGGCCATGCGCCCGATCTTCTTCCTGAGGGAGGCGCTCCGCGGGCTGAGGCGCAGCTCGGCGCCGGCGCTCGCGGCCTTCCTCACCGTGCTGCTCACCGCGCTGGTGCTGGGCGTGTTCATCCCGATCGTGCAGGCCACCACCGGCACCGCCAACGAGGTCCGGGGGCGCGTGGTGGTGGACGTGTACGTGAAGGACTCGGCGACGGCTGCCGAGCGCACCGAGCTGCGGACGGCGCTCGGGCGCACCGACAACGTGAAGTCGGTGAGGTTCATCTCCAAGGCCGCCGCGCTCAGCACGGCCGAGAGGAAGAACCCCGAGGCGTTCAAGGAGGGCGCAGAGCTGCTCGGCACGAACCCGCTGCCGGCCTCGTTCCGCGTCACCCCGGACGATCCGGACAGGCTCTCCGACATCGTCCAGAGCCTCGCCCCGGGCGGCAAGCCCACGCTCGCCGCTATCGACGAGGTGCGCGACCGCGAGGACGAGACCGACAAGATCCTCTCCGCGACCGGGCTGGTGAAGCTCCTTACCGCCGGGATCGCGGCGCTGCTCGTGTTCGCGTCGATAGCTCTGATCGCGAACACGATCCGGCTGTCCGTGTTCGCGCGCCGCCGCGAGGTCGAGGTGATGAAGCTCGTGGGGGCGACCAACTGGTTCATCCGCTGGCCGTTCGTGATCGAGGGCGTGATCGTCGGCTTCCTGGGCGGGCTCGTGTCCGTGCTGCTGCTGTACATCGCGAAGCAGACGTTCGTGGACCCGCTGTCCGAGGACTTCCAGCTGCTGGCCGCGCCGGACACGATCGACTTCTCCGTGCTGGCCGCCGTGCTGATGGTGGCGTGCGTGGCCGTCTCGGCCTTGGGAAGCGGAATCACGCTGCG
Source organism: Thermoleophilaceae bacterium (assembly GCA_036407035.1). Classification (GTDB taxonomy): domain Bacteria; phylum Actinomycetota; class Thermoleophilia; order Solirubrobacterales; family Thermoleophilaceae; genus JACVRW01. The sequence continues at coordinate 10,873 of DASXAA010000189.1, forward strand.
GCGGTTCCTGCGCGTTTAGCCGCGCTTCAGGCGCCCCCCACTACCCTCCAAACGTCATGAGATCTCGTCGCACCGGGCTGGTCACGGCCGCCTGCGCCGTCGCGCTGCTGCTGGCCGGCATCTGGCTCGGCGGGCATCCGCGAGACCTGCCCGGCCCCATCCGCGACGCCTTCGTGGAGGACGATCGCGCCCTCCACGCCGAGCTCGTCAACGCGATCGAGGGCAACTTCTACAAGAAGGTCGACGAGAAGAAGCTGGACGACGCCTCGCTCAAGGGGATGGTCGAGTCGCTCCACGATCCGTACTCGAACTACCTCACCCCCAAGGAGGCCGGCGAGGAGCGCGAGGCCGTCTCCGGCCAGTTCGAGGGCGTGGGGATGAACGTGGCCCAGGACGACCGCGGCCTCAAGGTGCTCGAGGTGTTCGAGGGCTCCCCGGCAAGCCGGGCCGGCATCCGCGACGGTGACCTGATCGTGGCCGTCAACGGGCGCTCGATCGCGGGTCTCGACAGCAACGTCGCCACGGCGCGCATCCGGGGCAAGTCGGGCACGAGCGTGCGGCTGGACGTGCTCACGCCCAAGGACAAGCGCACCCGCACCGTGAGCGTCAAGCGCGAGCGCATCGAGGTGCCGGTCGCGCGCGGCCGCATCGTGGAGCGCGACGGGCGCAAGCTCGCCGTCGTGGAGCTGGCGAGCTTCAGCCAGGGCGCGCACGGACTGCTCCGCGCGGAGATCGACCGGCTGCTGAAGAAGGGCGCCGAGGGCATCGTGCTGGACCTGCGCGGCAACCCGGGCGGACTCCTCACCGAGGGCGTGCTCGTGTCGAGCATCTTCATCGAGGACGGCAGGGTCGTTTCGGTCCGCGGGCGCGAGCGCCCCGACCACGTGTACGACGCGGAGGGCGACGCCATCGCGAAGAACGTGCCGGTGGTCGTGCTCGTGAACGGTGGCAGCGCCAGCGCTGCCGAGATCGTGACCGGCGCCCTGCGCGACCGCCACCGCGCGGTGGTCGTCGGCACGCGCACGTTCGGCAAGGGGCTCGTGCAGGAGCTCGAGGACCTCTCGAACGGCGGCGTGCTGAAGCTGACGGTCGCCAACTACTACCTCCCCGGCGGCGAGACGATCGGCCACTCCGGGATCAAGCCGCAGGTGCCGGCCAAGGACGACCCGGACACGGCTCGCGACGAGGCCCTGCCCGTCGCGCTCGACACGCTCGCGAAGCGCGTCCAGTGAGCGCCGCGGCCGCGCGGCGCGGACCGCGCCGCCTGAACGCTCCGCTGGTGGCGGTGCTGGAGAGGCGCGGCCGCTTCCTCGTGGCCGAGCCGCTCTTCGGCCGCGGCCCGCGCACCGCGGTGGAGGCGGGTGGCGCCCGCGAGGGCGACCTAGTGCTGGTCGGGGCCGGCAAGCGTGGCGCCCGGGTCGCGCGCGTGCTCGGCCGCCCGGACGTGGCCCGCGACGTGGTCGAGGGGCTGATGATCGACCGCGGCCTGCACCGCAACTACGGCCGCCAGGGCGAGGCGGAGGCGGTCGGGGCGGTAGAGGACCCGTACGCCGCAGACGCGCGCGTCGACCTGACCGACCTGCCCACGTTCACGATCGACCCCGACGACGCGCGCGACTTCGACGACGCCATCTCCGCCCGCCGCGAGGACGGCCACGTGCGGGTGTGGGTCCACATCGCGGACGTGACGGCGTACGTGCGGCCAGGCGGGCCGCTCGAGCGCGAGGCCTTCCGCCGTGGCACGAGCGTGTACGTGCCGGGCGCCGTGGAGCCGATGCTGCCCGAGGCGCTGTCGAACCGCGCGTGCAGCCTGCGGCCCGGGGAGGAAAAGCTCGCCGTGACCGTGGAGATGGAGATGCACGGCGCCGACGCACGCAATGTGGTCTTCCACCGCTCGCTGGTGCGCAGCGACGCCCGGCTGACCTACAACCAGGTCGACGCGATCCTGGCCGGCCGCGAGCGCGCCGAGGAGCCGTGGGCGGCGCCGCTGGAGGCGGCGCGCGAGGTGGCGCGGACGCTGCACGAGCGCCGCGACGCTCTCGAGGTCGGCTCGGCGGAGCCGGTGTTCGACTTCGACGCCGACGGTCACGTGACGGGGGTGCGCTACGAGGAGCAGACCGAGTCGCACGGCCTGATCGAGCACCTGATGATCCTCGCCAACGAGCAGGTGGCGGGGTACCTGGCGGACCGCAAGCTGCCGACGCTCTACCGCGTGCACGAGCGGCCGGACCGGAGCGCGGTCGAGTTCATGATCGCCCGGCTCGCGAGCCTCGACGTCCCCACGCCGCCGGTGCCGGACCACATGACGCCGCAGCAGGCGGCGGACGTGGCGGCGGAGGCGTCCCGCATCGTGGCGCGCGAGGCGCGCGGCCGCCCGGCGATCTCCACGCTCGTCCTGCGCTCGCTGAAGCAGGCCTACTACTCGCCCAAGAACCTCGGCCACGCCGGCCTGGGCAGCGCGCGCTACCTGCACTTCACGAGCCCGATCCGGCGCTACCCGGACATCGTCGCCCACCGGGCGCTGCTGCAGGGGCTCGGCATCGACCACACCGCGCTCCCCGCGCACGAGCTCGACGAGGCCGGCGTGCTCTCATCAGCGACCGAGCGCGATGCGATGCAGATCGAGCGCGCCGCCGACGACGTGTGCCTCGCGTTCCTGCTCGAGCGCGTGCTCGCCGACGCCGACCCGGTGCAGCCGCCCGCGTTCGCGGGCGAGGTGGTGGGGCTGATCGAGAAGGGCGCCTTCGTGCGCTTCGGCGAGGAGGGCTTCGAGGGGTTCCTGCCGAGCCGCCGGCTGCGCGACTGGTGGACCTTGAACGAGTTCGGGACCGCGCTGGTGGCCGAGGAGTCGGGGCGGCAGCTGCGCCTCGGCGATCCGATCGACGTGACGGTCGAGCGCGTCGAGGCGCCGCGCGGACGGGTCGACCTCGGCCCGGCGTCTTCATACTCGTAGGGGATGGCGAAGAAGAAGCGCAAGGCCGCACCCGGCGACGTGGCGACGAACCGGCAGGCGTCGTTCCGCTACCACCTGCTCGAGAGGTACGAGGCCGGGATCCAGCTGCAGGGATCAGAGGTGAAGTCGCTGCGGGACGGCGGGGTGCAGCTGAAGGACTCGTACGCGGAGGTCAAGGACGGCGAGGTCTGGCTGCGCAACGCGCACATCGCCCCCTACAAGCCGGCCGCGCGGGAGAACCACGACCCCGAGCGGCCGCGCAAGCTGCTGCTGCACCGGAACGAGATCGAGCGGCTGATCGGGAAGACCGCGGAGCGCGGGCTGACCCTCGTGCCCACGCGCATGTACTTCAAGGGGCCGAACGCGAAGGTGGAGCTGGCGCTGGCGCGAGGCAAGGACATGCACGACAAGCGCCACTCGATCAAGGACCGCGAGCAGCGGCGCGAGATCGAGCGCGCGCTGAGCGACCGCTTCTAGCGGTCCTGGACGGTGATTCCACGGTCGGCGCACGGGCGCGTCGCGCCGTTCGGTCGCGCGCGCGGCGACGGGATGGGAGGCGGTTGGGCTGGGGAGGGGGCCTGGCTCGTCTGCGCCGGCGGAGCTCGGCCGGCGGCCCCGACGAGTGTGGCCCGTCTACGTCAACCACTGGTTGACCGAAACCGACCACACTCCGCCGCCGCCGCGGCGCTCGCCCCGAACGGCGGGCCCGCGCCGGCGCGCGAGCAAGACCCGGCCGGCCCGCTCACCAAGACCTAGGGCTCGAGCAGCCGCCGCTCGGCGGCCCAGCGAGAGAGCTCGTGGCGGCTCGAGAGCTGGAGCTTGCGCAGCACCGACGACACGTGCGCCTCCACGGTCTTCGGCGAGATGTCGAGCCGCAGGGCGATCTCCTTGTACATGTAGCCGCGCGCGATGTGCTGCAGCACCTCGCGCTCGCGCGGGGTGAGCTGGTCGAGCTCCGGGTCGCCGCCGGCGGCGGACGGGCCCGCGAATGCGTCGAGCACGAAGCCGGCGAGGCGCGGCGAGAAGACGGCGTCGCCGTCGTGCACCCGCCTGACGGCGTCCGCGAGCTCGTCGCCGGAGATGCTCTTCGTGACGTAGCCGCGCGCGCCGGCCCGGACCACCGCGATCACGTCCTCGGGGTCGTCGGAGACCGATAGCGCGAGGAAGCGCACGGGGTGACGCTCTGCGGCCGCCTGGCGTATGACCTCGACGCCGCCGCCGTCGGGCATGTGCACGTCGAGCAGCACCACGTCGGGGCCGTGCTCGCGGATCGAAGCGACGGCCTCGGCCACGCCGCCGGCCTCGCCCGCGATCTGGAGCAGCGGCTCGAGCTCGGCGCGCACGCCCGCGCGGAACAGCTGGTGGTCGTCGACGATCAGCACCCGCGGCGCGCTCATCGCTCGCGGCCCTCCAGCACGAGCTCGACCTCGGTGCCCGCGCCGGGCGCGCTCGTGATCGTGGCGCGGCCGCCGTGGCGGCGCATGCGGCCGACGATCGACTCCCGCACCCCGCGCCGGTCCGGGGGCAGCGCGGCCGGGTCGAAGCCGGGACCGCGGTCGCGCACGAACACCTGCACCCTGCCGTTCGACGACTCGGCGTACACGTCGACGGACGATCCGCCGCCGAACTTCGCGGCGTTCGTCATCGCCTCGCGGCTCGCGCCGACCAGCGCCTCGGCGGCGTCGTCGAGGGGGCTGTCGCCCACGGCCACCACCTCGACCGGCACGCCGTGGCGCTCCTCCACCTCGGCGGCGGCCGCCTCGAGGGCGGCCGCCAGCGACTCGGCCCGGCCCGGCACCGGGCGGTCCGAGAGCCAGGCGCGCAGCTCGCGCTCCTGGCGGCGCGCGAGCTGGGCCACCTCCTGCGGGTCGTCGGCGCGGCGCTGGACCATGGCGAGGGTCTGCAGGACGGAGTCGTGCAGGTGCGCCGCCACCTCGGCGCGCTCCTGCGAGCGGATCCGCTCGGCCCGCTCCTCGGTCAGCGAGCGCACGAGCCGCACGATCCACGGCGCCAGGATCACGCCCAGCACGACCACCACGGCGATGACCGCGAGCAGCACGTCGCGGGCGGCGCCGAGGGCGCCGGTCGCCTGGAGGAACGCGAAGCCGGCCGCTACGACGAGCGCGATGCCGATGCCCGTGCGCGAGCGGCCGGCCCTGTCCGGCTCCGCGGGCTCCGGCGCCGGGCGCGGCGGGGCGGGCACGGCGGCCACAGGCCGGGCGACCTCCGCGACGGCCTCCGGCGGTCCTCCCATCGACTGCCGCCACAGCAGCGCGCCGCCGGCGGCGATCAGCACCAGCGGCCACACGACGGCGTCCGACAACCACATCCCCAGCTCGCGCATCGCGAACAGGGCGGCGAGGACGAGCAGGGCGACGCCGAGCGCCACCTCGACCGCGGCGCGGCCCGTGCGGAAGATCGCGACCGGCGCTCGGCCGCCCTCGGCCGGGATCAGCGCCCAGGCGATCAGGTACGCGGGGATGCCGAAGCCGCCCACCGCCGCCGCGACGAACGCGACGCGGATGATGAGCGGGTCCACGCCCAGCCTCGCCGCGATGCCCGCGCACACGCCGCCGAGGACCCGGTGCTCGGGGTCCCGGCGCAGCGAGTGGAGCGGAGCCGGCGAGCCTTCCATGCCCTGACCGATGATCCCAGAGGCGCTCAGCGGCGGCTGAGCCCGCTCGCGAGCAGGATGGCCCCGACCACCGCGAACGTGATCGGGGCGAGCGCGCCGAAGCGAAGGTGGAGGGTGCCCTCGTTGTCCAGCAGCAGCAGCGCGCCGAGGGCGGCGATCCCGAGCCCGGCGACGAGCGCTACCGGGTCCGGCCTACGCACTGCGGCCCACCTTGCAGGCGGCGGCATTCTGCTTGCGGCCGGTGTCGTCGAAGCGGTGGAAGTTGTGGAAGTCGTCGTCCAGGTCGTGCTGCACCTCGAACGCGCCGAGGCCGATGTCGGCGTCCACCACGATGGTCGGCCTGCCGTCCGGCGGAGCGTGGCGATCCACCCAGTCGACGTCGACGCCCTCCTGGCCCGAGTCGAACACGTCGACCTGGCCCACGCCGATCTGCGCCGCGCTCGAGACGCAGACGTCCTCCGGCACCACCAGGACCGCGTCGCCCACGCCGAGCTTCATCTTCAGCCGGTGCTCGCCGGCCGGCAGGTCGGTGTCGCGCAGGTCGACCACGAGCTGGCCGACGCCGAGCTCGTAGCGGTCCCTCAGCTCGGTCACCGACGCCGGGTTGTACTGGCGGTCACCGATGCTGTTGTCCACCTCGATCCCGGCGGCGGACACGATCGCGAGCGGCAGCGCGAGCGCCAGCGCGGGCAGGATGAGCCAGCGCACCGGGGCGATGAACGCCCCGGCGGCCAGGAGGAGGCCGGCCGCGATGACCACGGCGGCCACCACGCCGCCGCCGCCGACCGCACCGGCCCAGGCGGCGCCCAGGGCGAGCACCGCGCAGGCGGCGAGCAGGCAGGCGCCCAGGACCACTCGGCGGAGGATCTCGCCGGCGCTGCCGCTGCGCTCGCGGTCGCGGTCCGGTGGGAAGAGCCACCACACCCCGAGCCCGAGAAGCGCCAGAACACCCAGGGGCACGACGACGCCGGGGAGAAACCAATTGTTCCAACCCCAAGGAAAGATCGACAGGAACGCGATGGCCAGCAGCACCGCCGCGAGCCCGGTGAGCAGCCGGCCGCGGAGGTTGCCGGAGTTGGCCGCGGCGGCGCCGTGCTCGTCCGGGACCATGAGCAGCGCCGCCAGGTACACGAGGGCGCCCGCGCCCCCGAGGAAGACGAGCGCGACGGCGACCACGCGGACGATCACCGCGTCGATCCCGAAGTACTGGGCGACGCCGCCGCAGACGCCGCCGAGCACGCGGTCGCTGCGGGAGCGGAAGAGTCGCCGGGGCTGCTCGCTGGCGCCGCCGAGCTGCCGGGTCGGCTGCTCGCGCGTGGGCTCATCGCCCGCGGGCGCCTCCGGCGTGGGCTCGTCGCCCCCGAGCGGCACGTCGCGGTCCGGCTCCTCCGGCGTCTTCTCGTCCATGTTCATCTCCGCCTCCGATGGCCTCGTTTCGTCGCCATCGAGACTGCCGTGGGCGGGGCCGTTCGCCTATTGGGAATCGTCCCTAGGGGGCGACCCCGGAGTGGTCGGCCCGCAGGCCCTGGACTACCCTAGGGAGGACTCATGGGGACGACAGGCTTCGACGTGGTCGTTTTCGTGGGGACAGTTGCGAGTCGAGGTCCCCGGTAGGCCTCGTTAAACAACCGGGAAACCAATAAGTGCGGACCGTAATCACGGCTTCGCGCTCGCTGCCTAGTCAAAGCTAGGTAGACGAGCTGTCGGCCTCCCCTCGGCCCGTGGGGGAGATGACCGGCATCAGATAACGGGCTCGCCCGCCGCGTCCGCCTCCGCCGCGGCGGGGACACCCAGGAGGCTGGCCCCCCGCAACCCCGCCGGCGTGGCGACCGGGAGGCGAGATCCAGAGCGCCGGATACGCTCGTAGAAGCTGTCTCGCACGCGACCGCGGACGCGGGTTCGATTCCCGCCGTCTCCACTGGTTCTCATCGCCTTCGGCGAGGTAGCCGCCCGCTCGTTCCGGGAAAGGGAGAACGATGGCGACGTTTCGCATCTCATCGCACGGCCGTCTACACGACTGGATCGCCGTCGAGAAGGGCTACTTCGACGACGAGGGCCTCGACTACGAGCTCGACGTGAGGGTGCTCGAGAACGCCGATCAGGACATCGAGCGCTCGGCCGAGGCCGACGTGCGCGTCGGCGCCTATGAGCTGTACCGCAGCGGCGGCGGCGGCAAGAAGAACATGAGCTGTGCCTGTCACTGGGCGGTCAACCAGGCGGCGACCGACGCGGCCGGGCGCATGTGGGGCCACGCGTACTCGATCCTTCCCAGCGGCGTCTACGTCCGCGCGGACTCCGGTGTGCGGCGGCCCGAGGACCTGGCGGGCGTCGAGGTCGCGGTCGGCTACCACTCCGGCAGCCACTTCTCGACGATCCAGGCGCTCGAGGCGTGCGTGGATCGCGACGCCATCAAGCTCGCCTTCATGGGCATGCCCTACGACCGGGTCGACGCGCTGCTCGAGGGCGACGTGCCGGCCGCGGCCATGTGGGGCGCCAGCACGTATCTCGTGGAGCAGCACGGCTGCCGCAAGGTCGTCGACAGCACCTTCATGGCCGGCTTCATGTTCCGGGCCGACACAGACACGGCGGACGTCGAGCGCTACTTCAACGCCCTCAAGCGGGCGCAGATGGACCTCGACCTCGAGCCCGAGCGCTACAAGCACCACTACCTGAACGAGATCCCCTCGCGCTACCACGAGAACATCGACGTGCGCGGCTTCGGGCCGGGCGAACGGGTGGCGTTCCTGCCCTACACCCGGGACATGTACGAGCGCGCCCAGCGCTGGATGCAGGAGCGTGGGCTGTTCGACGAGCGCGACGCGATCCCGGCGTACGAGTCCGTCGTCCAGGTCTGAGTGGCTAGGCGGCTGCCGGGGCCGCCCGCAGCGTGGCGCGGCGCGCGGTCGCGATCAGCCCGCCCAGTGCGGCGGACGCAACGGCGGCGGCGATCGCGGCGCGTGACCCGGATCCGTCGACGAGGCTGCCGGCCATGGCGGCGCCGAGCGAGACCCCTCCGACGAGGGCTGTCAGCGGCCACGTCAGCGCCTCCGTCTCCGTTCCGGGCGGCGCGACCTCGCCGGCGAGCTCGTTGCGGCTGGCGATGATCGGCGCGATGAAGAAGCCGGCCGGGAGGAGCAGGAGTGCGAACAACGCCGTTGGCGGCGCGATCAGCAGCGGCACGAACGCGAGCGGCAGCACGAGCGTCAGCCGCATGTGCAGCTCCGCGAGTGGGGTGTCTCCCCGGCGGGCGCCGTAGACGAGTCCGCCGACGGCGCTGCCGAACGCCCACACCGCGAGCAGGACGCCGGCGAGCTCGGGGTCGGCGTGCTCGTGGGCGAACGCGGGCAGGGCCACCTCGAGTGCGCCGAATGCAACCCCGATCGGCAGCATCGTCAGCGTGAGCGTCTGGATGCCCGGCTCACGCATCGGCCCGAGCAGGCCGCCGCCCCGCTCACGCCCGGTCACCGCGGCGCCACTCGGCATCACCGCGATGAAGCTGGCCGTGCCGGCGAGCACCGCGGCCGCCGACACCACGAGCGCCGCCTGCGGCGTGAGCAGGACGACGAGCGCGGCGACGAGCAGTGGCGCGCACACGAAGGTCAGCTCGAGGAGCACGGAGTCGAGCGCATAGGCCGAGCGCACGAGCTCGGGCCGGTCGCTGAGGAGCTGCGGGATCCGCGCGCGCAGCGTCGCCGGCGTCGGCGGGAAGAGCGCGCCGGCCAGGATCGCGACCGCGAGGAGCAGGCCGGCCGGGGCGCCGCGCGAGCCGAGCGCGAGCAATGCGAGGACGCCGCCCGCGTGCCCCGCGCCGAGCGGGACCAGCACCCGCACACCGACGCGATCGACGAGCCGGCCGGCCAGCGGCGCGGCGAGGCCGGTCCCCAGCGCGAACCCGCCCGCGACGGCGCCGGCGACCGAGAACGAGCCGGTCTCCGCGCGCAGGAACAGGATCACCGCGAGGCCGTTGATGCCGATCGGCAACCGCGCCAGCAGAGCGGTCGCGAACAGGGCCGTCATCCGCGGGTGCTCGAGCAGGGAGACGTAGCGTTGCACGACTGCAAACCTATCCGTCAGAGATGCCGCCGCGGCCGCCGCACCACACGTTCCTCTTCGCCGACTTCAACCAGGGCGTCCGCGAGCTGCTGCCCGAGTTCCAGGCCGAGGAGATCAAGAGCATCGGGGACGCGGTGATGGTCAGGGTGCCCGACGCCGCGTCGGCGGTCGAGCTGGCGGTGCGGCTGATCGGCGACGTGGGCGCCCGGCACGGCTCGCTTGCCGTGCGCGTCGGCGCGCACACGGGGCCGGCGGTCCACAGGGAGGGCGACTGGTTCGGCGCCGCGGTCAACCTCGCCGCGCGCGTGGCCGCCGTGGCGAAGTGCGGCGAGGTGCTCATGACGGAGGCGACCTGCTCGGCCGCGGGAGCGGCCCTGTCCGCGTACGAGATCGAGACGCGGCGGGGGCAGGCGTTCAAGAACGTCGCCGAGCCGGTCACGGTCCACGCGCTGACGCTGGCCGCCCAGCCCGACGTCGCCCACCTGCCGACCGATCCCGTGTGCCGCATGGCCGTCGACCCGGGCAAGGCGGACGAGCGGCGCGTGTGGGAGGGGATGGAGATCCACTTCTGCTCGGCCGAATGCGCCGCGGTGTTCGACCGCCACCCGGATCGCTACGCGCTCCACCGCGCCGCCGCCGGCTGACCGGGCCGGCCGCCGTGGCAGAATCCGCGCCCGGCATGAGCACGGTCCCGGCGATCACCCTGAACGACGGCAACGCGATCCCTCAGCTCGGGTTCGGGGTCTTCCAGATCCCGCCCGAGGAGACGGCGACGGCGGTGAGTGAGGCCCTGCGGGTCGGCTACCGGCACATCGACACCGCCGAGATGTACGGCAACGAGAAGGGCGTGGGCGAGGCGATCCGCGACGCCGGTCTCGAGCGGTCCGACGTGTACGTCACGACCAAGCTGGGCAACAGCTTCCACCGGCCCGACGACGCGCGCGCCGCGTTCGACCGGACGCTCTCCGATCTCGGCTTCGACCACGTGGACCTCTTCCTCATCCACTGGCCCCTGCCGACCCTCTACGACGGCGACTACGTGTCCACATGGCGCACGCTCGAGGGCTTCAGGGAGGACGGCCGCGCCCGCTCGATCGGCGTCTCCAACTTCCAGGTCCCTCACCTCGAGCGGCTGGCGGCGGAGTGCGACGTGGTGCCGGCCGTCAACCAGATCGAGCTGCATCCCTACCTGCTGAACGAGGAGGTCGCGGCCTACGGCCGCGAGCACGGCATCGCCACCCAGGCCTGGTCGCCGATCGCGCAGGGCGAGGTGCTGGACGATCCGGAGATCGTCGCGATCGCCGAAGAGGCCGGCAGGACGCCGGCCCAGGTGGTGCTGCGCTGGCACATCCAGCGCGGGAACATCGTCTTTCCGAAGTCGACCACGCCGGAGCGCATCAGGGAGAACTTCGAGCTGTTCGACTTCGAGCTGTCGGGGGAGCAGGCGGACCGCATCGCCGCGCTCGACAAGGGCGAGGACGGCCGTACCGGGCCGCACCCGGACAGGTTCGCCTACCTGCCGAGCTGAGGAGCCCTACGCCTCCGGCAGCGGCGCCGGCTCCCACTTCCCGATCGGGAGCACGTGCGACACGAGCTCGCCGTCGACCAGCAGGTGCAGACCGTAGCCCGGCGGCTCCGGCGCCAGCGCGAGGCCGGCGTCCTCGCGCAGGTCGAACACCGCCTGCAGGTGGGTGCTCGGGCAGGCGAGCACGGGGCAGCCCCCCAGAGAGTCGACCACCTCGCGGTGCACGTGCCCGCCGATGATCCGCTTGACCTGGGGGTTGCGCGCCACCACCTCCGCGAGCGCGGCGCGCTGATCCGGAGGGATGCCGATCGCGTCGAGGCCCTTGATGCCGGTCAGGAGCGGCGGGTGGTGCATGGCGACGATCGTCGGGGTCTCGCGGTCCGCCGCGAGCTCGGCCTCGAGCCACGCGAGCCGCTCCGCGTCCATGTTGCCGTCGTCCCGTCCGGCCTGGATCGTGTCGCACACCACCAGCCGCGCCGGCCCGCACCGGGCCGAGTAGCGCAGCAGGTCGCCGTCCCCGGGCGCGTCGAAGTACGAGCGCAGCAGGTCGCGGTCGTCGTGGTTGCCCGCGAGCACGTGCACCGGCATCGGCAGCGGCGCCAGCAGCTCGCGCACGCGCTCGTACTCGTCCGGCTTGCCGTGCGCCGCCAGGTCGCCGCTCACGAGCACCGCCTCCGGCGGGAGGTTCAGCGCCAGGACGCAGTTCACGGCGTCGGCCAGCGCCCGCGCGGCCTCATCGTCGACCACGCCAACGTGCGGGTCGGTCAGCTGGGCGAGGATGACCGCGGGCGGGCTCACTTCACGCTGAACTCGATCCCGGCGCGGACGAGGCGCTCCACCAGCGCGTCGCCCATGGCCGCCGCCGGTGTGACCTGGCCGGACGTGTCGGGCAGCTCGTCGTGGGCGAGGCAGAGCGCCGACTCCGCGAGCATCTTCGCCGTCTCGCCGTAGCCGGGGTCGCCGCCGCGCACCTCGGTGCTCACCCGCTCTCCGCCGCCCTCGCCGGTGAACCGCACGCGGAACCAGCCCTTCTCGCGCTGCTCCGGCGTCGGGCCGTCGCCGGGGCTGCGCAGCGAGAGGAGCAGGCGCCGGGTGGGAGGGAGCTGCGCGAGCGCGGCGGTCGTGGCCACGCCGCCGACCAGCCCCGCCGCCACCGGCAGGTTCTTCAGCTCCAGGTAGTGGCCATAGGAGAAGTCGGGGCCGTACCGATCGACCGCGCGCGCGGAGCGGCGAACCACCTGGGGGTCGATCGTGGGGAAGGGGACGAGCCAGGTCCCGTGCGTGGGGTCGTGGCGGATCCGCCCCCGGACGCCCGTGACGCGCCGCCCGGCGGGCCGCTGCTCGCGGCGGCGCCGCTCGGCGCTGACCTTCGCGGCGCGGCGCATGCGGGCGAAAGCGTTCACCGCCGAATGGTACGTCCCTCCGGAGAAGCGACCTCCACCGCTCACGAAGCCCTCCATCCGGATGGGCACCCCCTCGGGCAGCCGCTTTACGGTGAACCAGGCGCCGAGGTCGTGGGGGATCGAGTCGAAGCCGCAGCAGTGGACGATCCGGGCGCCGGTGCGCGTGGCCTGCTCGTGGAAGCGCAGCCACATCAGGTCGACGAACTCCGGCTCGCCGGTCAGGTCCACGTAGTCCGTGCCCGCGAGCGCGCAGGCGGCCACGAGCGGCTCGCCGTAGTGGATGTACGGCCCGACCGTGGTGATCACGACCCGCGCCGACTCCGCCACCGCGGCCAGCGAGCCGGGCCTGCGGACGTCAGCGTCCAGCAGCGGCAGCCCGGCGCACGCCGGGTCGATCCCGGCCAGCCGCTCGCGCAGCGCCTCGAGCTTGCCGCGGTTGCGCCCGGCGAGCGCCCACCTCGTCCCGGGTCCCGCGTTGCGCGCGAGGTACTCCGCCGTGAGCGCACCCGTGAAGCCGGTGGCGCCGAACAGGACGACGTCGTGCGGGCGCGCGTCGCTCGCGGCGCTCACGCGTCGCCGGCGCCTGCCGCGAGCTCGCGGGCGACGGCCACGGACTCCTCGAGCGAGCGGCCCGCCCGCGCGCACACCCAGCAGGCGGCCGGCGCAGCCACCCGCTCCGAGGCGTGCGCCGCCTCGGCCGCGAGGTCGAGGATCGCCTTGAACTCGTCCTGCGTCGGCGGCGCCGTGTCCAGCCGTTCCGCAAATGCGGCGAGCCACTCGTTCGCGTTCATCCGCCCCTCTTCCCGCGCCGCCGGCGCGTGTCGCTTACCTGTCCTGTGCCGAACGGATCGCGGCTTCGAGCTCGCGTCCCACGTCGTCGAGCGGCATGGTGTCACGGCGAGCCCGGCAGAGCACGATCGCGCCCTCCACGGCGGCCACGATCGTGCTCGCGAGGCGGGCGGCCCGTGCGCGGCCGATTCCGGAGTCCCGCAGCAGGCGCGCGAGCAGGTCCTCCCAGCGCGCGAACGCTTCGGCCACCGCCTCGGTGACGCCGGGAGACTCGTGCGGCTCGATCGCCACGGCCACGATCGGACAGCCGGCGCTGAAGCCGGTCCGCTCGAGCTGGCGCCGCCAGCCGTCCAGATAGGCGCGCAGGGCGGCGACCGCGTCGCCGCCCTCGCCGGCGCGCTCCAGTCGCGCCAGCACCACGTCGGCCGCGTAACGCACCGCCTCCTCGGCCAGCTCGGCCTTGCCGCCGGGGAAGTGGTGGTAGATCGACCCGCGCGGGGCGCCGCTGTGGGCGATCACGTCGCGGAAGCCCGTGCCGCTGTAGCCGCGCTCGCGAAAGAGCACCGCCGCGCTGCGGACCATCCTGTCCCGGCTGTCCGTGGTCGCCTTGACTATGACGGGCATCATAATGTACGGTGGCGCCGTATGACGGCCGTCATAGACGAGCAGGCCTGGCAGCCCAGCGCCTGCATCCTCTGCAGCCTCAACTGCGGGATCGAGGTGAAGGTCGAGGGCCGCCGCCTCGCGTCGATCCGGGGCGACCGCCGCAACCCGCGCTCGTTCGGCTACGCCTGCGAGAAGGCGCAGCGGCTCGACCACTACCAGAGCGCGCGCGACCGCCTGACGACCCCGCTGCGCCGAGGCGCCGGCGGCGAGCTGGAGCCGGTCGACTGGGACACGGCCATCGCCGAGATCGCCGAGCGCCTGGTCGCGATCCGGGACGAGCACGGCGGCGAGAGCATCTTCTACTACGGCGGGGGCGGCCAGGCGAACCACCTCGGCGGCGCCTACGGGGCCGCCACGCGCGGCGCCCTCGGCAGCGTGTTCATGTCGAACGCGCTCGCGCAGGAGAAGACCGGCGAGTTCTGGGTCGACGGGCAGCTCTACGGGCGGCCGCGCTGCCACACGACCCCCGACTTCGAGCGCGCGGAGGTCGCGGTGTTCGTGGGCAAGAACCCGTGGCAGTCGCACGGCTTCGCCCGCTCGCGCATCGTGCTGAAGGAGATCGCCCGCGACCCTGGCCGCGCCCTCGTCGTGATCGACCCGCGCCGCAGCGAGACCGCCGAGCTCGCCGACTTCCACCTCCAGGTGCGTCCCGGCACGGACGCCTGGTGCCTCAGCGCCCTGCTCGCGGTGCTGCTCGAGGAGGGTCTCATGGACGAGCGGTTCCTCGACGAGCACACGTCGAACGCCGAGCCGCTGTTCGAGGCGCTCGCCGCGGTGGACGTGGCGGCCCACTGCCAGCGCGCCGGCGTGAGCGAGGAGCTCGTGCGGGCGGTCGCGCGGCGGATCGGCGCCGCGGAGAGCGTGTCCGTGCTGGAGGACCTCGGGATCCAGCAGGCCCCGCACAGCACGCTCAGCTCGTACCTCGAGAAGCTGACGTACCTGCTCACGGGGAACTTCGCGAAGCCGGGCGGGATGAACATCCACACGGGGCTGTTCGGGCTCGGCGGCGACAACCGCAAGCACACGACCGCCCCCGTGACCGGAGAGCGGATCATCATCGGGCTGGTCCCCGGGAACGTGATCCCGGACGAGATCCTCACCGACCACCCGGATCGCTTCCGGGCGATGATCGTCGAGAGCTCGAACCCGGTGCACTCGCTCGCGGACAGCCGCCGGATGCGCGAGGCGCTGGCGGCGCTCGACCTCGTGGTCGTGATCGACGTGGCGCTCACCGAGACCGCCCGCCACGCCGACTACGTGCTGCCGGCGCCGTCGCAGTACGAGAAGTGGGAGGCGAGCTTCTTCACGCTCGAGTTCCCGGAGAACGCGTTCCAGCTGCGGGCGCCGCTGCTCGACCCGCCCGCAGGCACTCTCCCCGAGCCGGAGATCCACCGCCGGCTCGTGCGGGCGATGGGAGCGATCGGCGACGACGACCTCGCCCCACTGCGGTCGGCCCTGGAGAACGGGCGGCCCGGGCTCGCCGAGGCCCTCTTCAAGATGCTCGGCGAGCGGCCCGAGTTGCTGCCGATGGCGCCGGTGCTGCTCTACGAGACGCTCGGCCCGACGCTCCCCGACGGCGCCGCCGCGGCGTCCGTGCTGTGGCTGGCTGCCCATCGCGCGGCGCAGCTCTTCCCCGAATCGGTCAGGCGCGCGGGGTTCGAGGGCGAGGGCCTCGAGCTCGGCGAGGCGCTGTTCGAGGCGATCCTCAGCCGCCGCTCCGGGCTCGTGTTCACGGTCGACGAGTACGAGGAGACATGGCGCCGCCTCGCCAGCGCCGACGGCCGCATCAACCTCGCCGTGCCGGAGCTGCTCGACGAGCTGGCTCGCCTCCCTGACGAGGAGCCGCCGGCCGACGCCGACTTCCCGTTCGTGCTCTCCGCCGGCGAGCGCCGCTCCTCCACCGCCAACACGATCTACCGCGACCCGACCTGGCGTAAGCGGGACGCCGACGGCGCTTTGCGGATGCACCCCGCCGACGCCGCCCGGCTCGGCATCGCCGACGGCGGCCACGCGCGCCTGACCACCAAGCGCGGCAGCGTGGAGACCGCGGTCGAGGTGACAGACACCCTCCAGCCCGGCTACGTCACCCTCCCGAACGGCTTCGGCACGCTCTATCCCGGCGAGGACGGCGGCCTGCGCCCGCGGGGCGTCGCGCCCAACGAGCTGACGGCGAGCGAGGACCGCGACTGGCTCGCCGGCACGCCGTGGCACAAGCACGTGCGGGCGCGGGTGGAGGCGGCCGGCTGATTCCTACGCCGCTCGAGCCGGCCCCGCCGTCGGTGGCCGCCGGCCGCCGGCTCTACCTGAAGCGCGAGGACGTGCACGAGCTCGGCGCCTTCAAGTGGCGCGGGGCGCTGCCGGTGCTCGAGCGGTACCGCGACGCCGGCGCCGAGGCGGTGGTCACGGCGTCGACCGGCAACCACGGCGCCGCGACGGCCTGGGCCGCGCAGCGCACCGGCCTCCGGGCGATCATCTACGCGCCGGAGGGAGCGAGCGAGGCGAAGGTCGGGCTCGTGAGGTCACTGGGAGCCGAGCTGCGGCTGGTCGGCCCGGACCTCGACGTCGCGAAGGACGAGGCGCGCGCGTTCGCGGCCGAGAACGGGCTGCCGTTCTTCGAGGACGGCGCCGAGCCGGCACAGTTCGACGCCTACGAGGGCATCGGCGACGAGATCGTCGACCAGCTCGGCGAGCCGCCGGCCGCGGTGGTCGTCCCGGTCGGGAACGGCGCGCTGTTCATCGGCGTGGCGCGTTCGCTGGCGCGTGGCGCGCCGGCTGCCGCGCGCGTGGCGGTGGTCGCGAAGGAGGCGCCCGTCATGGCGCTCAGCATCGAGGCGGGCCGCGTGGTGGAGTCGGACCGCTCCGCGACCTTCGCCGACGGCATGGCGGTGCGGGTGGCGATCCCGTTGGCCGTCGAGGAGCTGGCGCCGCTCGTGTCGAGCGTGCTGCTCGTGTCCGAGCGGGCGATGGCGCGGGCGATCGGCGCGCTCGCGGCCGAAGGGATCCGCGTGGAGGCGTCGGGTGCCGCGCCGCTCGCGGCGCTGGATCAGCTGGGCGAGGTGGACGGCCCCGTCGTGCTCGTCGTCACCGGACGGAACATCGACGAGGAGATGCACCGCCGCGCCGTCGAGTGCCCGGACTCGTTCCCGGACTGATCAGTCGCCGGCCAGGCCCTCCAGCCGGGCGGCGAGCCTGTTCATGCCGCGCTCTTTCGCCGCGGCGGCCGCGCTGCGCCAGTCGGTGGGGCGGTCGTCGGGCAGCTCGACGTCCACGTCCCGGAGCGTGGCGATCTCCTTGTAGCGCAGCAGGTCCTCGCGGCCGTCGATGAGCGCGCCGCGCACGGACGGCTTGGTCTCGCGCACCGCCGCATCCAGGGTCGCCTCGAGGCTGCCGTGGCGGCGCAGCAGGTCGGCCGCGGTCTTCTCCCCGATGCCCTTGGCGCCGGGGATGCCGTCGGAGGGGTCGCCACGCAGGGCGATGAAGTCCGGCACCAGCTCGGGCCCGATGCCGTAGCGGCGCTTCACGTCGTCGGGGTCCACCACCTCCGCGCCCTGCGAGCCTGTGCGCACGTAGAGCACTTTCACGCGGTCGCCCACGCACTGGAACATGTCGCGGTCGCCCGTCATGACGAGCGCGGTGCCGCCGGCGTCGGCCTCGCGGCGGGCGAACGAGCCGAGCAGGTCGTCGGCCTCGAGCGTGTCGCTCACCGCGACGGTCCAGCCGAACGCGCCGAAGAAGTCGCCGCAGTCGGCGAACTGGGGGCTCAGCTCGTCCGGCACGTCGGGCCGGTCGGCGTGGTAGCCGTCGAACAGCTCGACGCGGTAGTCGGCGGCGTCCGGGCCGAAGCAGAGCACGACCGCCCGCGGGCCGTGCTCGTCGAGCTCGCGCAGGATCAGGTTCGCGGTGCCGAGCAGGGCGTTCACCGGCTGTCCCTTGTCGTCGGTGATCGACGCCGGCAGGGCGTAGAAGGCGCGGAACAGCATCGAGGGGGCGTCGACGGCGAGGAGCGGGGCGCGTTTCGGCATGGGCGGGAACGCTAGACGGCGAGCGCGACGCCGTGCGGCCCGGCTTTTCTCCGCGCCGCCCCCCGGGTAGCCACCCTGCATGGCCCAGGAGCCCAACGACGCCACGCCGTTCCTGCCCGAGCGGCGGTCGCTGAAGGATCTGCGCGAGGCGGCCGCCGGCTGTCGCGGATGCCATCTCTGGCGCGGCGCGACCCAGACCGTCTTCGGCGAGGGCATGAAGCGCTCGCGCGTGATGTTCGTCGGCGAGCAGCCGGGCGACCGCGAGGATCGCCAAGGGCGCCCGTTCGTGGGACCGGCCGGGCGCGAGCTCGACCGCGCCCTCGAGGCGGCCGGGATCGCCCGCGACGACGTGTACATCACGAACGTCGTGAAGCACTTCAAGTTCGAGGAGCGAGGGCGGCGGCGGATCCACCAGACGCCGAAGCGGTTCGAGATCGACGCCTGCAAGCCGTGGCTCGAGGAGGAGCTGCGGGTGGTGAAGCCGGAGGCGCTGGTACTGCTCGGTGCGACCGCGGCGAAGGCGCTCTTGGGTAACTCGTTCCGCCTGACTCAGCACCGCGGCGAGACCCTCGACAGCGACCTCGCCCCGCTCGTGGCCGCGACGATCCACCCCTCGGCGATCCTGAGGGGGCCGGACGTTGAGCGCGCGGCGGAGCGGGAGGCGTTTGCGGAGGATCTGCGGAGCGTGGCGCGGGGGTTGGCGGGGCTGCGGTAGGCCGGCGCAGGGGCGGGCGTTTACGGCTGGCAACCGCGGTAACTCTCCTCGCGCCGCGGGGTATCTCTTGTTATCAACCGACGGTCAACAAGACGGGAGACGATTCCGATGGCGCATCAGACCTCCAGCGCCGGTGACGCGGCTCGCAGCGCCGCCGACGACGCCCCTCGCGACAAGCAGTTCCTTCTCGCTCGCCACGAGGCCCGCGTGCTCGAGTTGGTCGCCCGCCGGCTGCCCGCCTGGGTGATGCCCGATCACCTCACCGGGCTCGGCGTTCTTGCCGCAGTCGGCATCGCCGCCGCCTATCTCCTCACGAACGAGTCCGCGGTGTGGCTCTGGGCCGCCAGCGCGCTGCTCGTCGTCCACTGGTTCGGCGACTCCCTCGACGGCACGCTCGCCCGGGTGCGCCGGATCGAGCGTCCCAAGTACGGCTACTACCTCGACCACCTCGTCGACGCTCTCGCGACCGCCGTCATCGGGCTCGGCCTCGGCCTGTCGCCCTACATGCTGCTCGCCACGGGCCTCGTGATCGTGGTCGCGTACCTGGTCCTGTCGATCAACACCTATCTCGAGACCTACGCGTTCGGCGTCTTCACGCTCGGCTACGGCCGGCTCGGCCCGACCGAGGCGCGCCTCGGCCTGATCCTCCTGAACACGCTGATCGCTCTCGGCGTCGGCCTCGGCTTCCACGTCGGCGCGCTGGGCGTGACCCTGCTCGACCTGATCGGGCTCGGCATCGCCGCGCTGATGATCGTCACGCTGCTGGGCCGCGCCGCCGGCAACCTGCGGCGGCTCGCGGAGCTCGAGCCGGCCGGCGGCGCGCGGGCGTAGGGCCGCTCAGCCCGCTCGCAGCGCCCGCGAGCGCGCCGCCACCGGCTGCAGGAAGTCCGGCAGCGGCCGTACCAGGCCGCGGCCGGTCTCCCGCTCCCAGATCTGCTCGAGCTGGGCGAGGTGCTCGTCCATGACCTCGTCGATCAGCACGAAGTCGGCCGAGCGGATCGCGCTCAGCGTGCGCTCGTGGATGTCGATCGTCCAGTCCGGCACGAGCGGCGCGTGCATCGCCATGTCGCGCGCGATCTCGAGGCGGCGAAGCAGCGAGTTCATCAGCTGGACGATCGTCGAGTTGCGCGTGGCGCGGGCCATCCCGAGGTGGAACTTCAGGTCGAGCTGCAGGAAGAGGTCCTCGTTGCGCAGGAAGTCCTCGCCCGTCGAGATCTGCCGCTGCCGCTCGATCATCGCCGCCATGCTCGCGAAGTCGTCCTCGCCCGCGTGCACCGCGGCCAGCTGCGCCACGCGCGGCTCCAGCAGCCGGCGCGCCTCCAGCACGCCGGCCACCTCGCTGAAGCGGATCTCCTGGCGCGAGCGCAGCAGCTCGCGCGGCACCAGCTCGGACGCCACGAAGATCCCGCCCGACTGGCCGCGCCTGACCTCCAGCACGCCCGCCTCGGCCAGGACCTTGATCGCCTCGCGGAGGGTCGGCCGGCTGATCCGCATCTGGGCGGCGAGCTCGCGCTCGGACGGCAGCCGGTCGCCCAGGTGGAGATCGCCCGACTTGACCTTGTCGGCGATCTGCTCGACGGCCTCCTCGAAGGTGCGGCGCGTCGCGACTGGCTCGAAGGCGCGATCCAACCCGGCGCGAGTATAGGGCCGGTCATCCAGCAAGAGACCCGCTTTCATCGCCGTGCGGCTTCGACCCGCTCGAGCGCGTGGCGCTCGGCTACGTCGAGCGGGGTGGAGTCCTCGGCCTCGGCCTCGGCCTCCTCGATCGCCCGCTCGAGCCGCTCCATCGCGCGGCCGATCAGCTCCTGCTCGTCCGGCCCTCCGCTTCCGTGCCACTCGAGCGCGACGTGGATCAGCCCGCCGCAGTTGGCGAGGAAGTCCGGCACGTAGAGGATGTCGCGCGCGGCCAGCCGGCGCGCCACCTCGCGGCTCGTCAGCGGGTTGTTCGCGGCGCCCGCGACCACGCGGCAGTCGATCGAGCGTGCCAGGGCGTCGTCGATCATGCCCCCGGCCGCGCACGGCGCCAGCACGTCCAGCGAGGCCGCCATGATCGCCTCCGCGGACGGCGCGATCTCGGCGCCGTACTCGTCCGCGAAGCGCTCGCAGCAACCCGGCTCGATGTCGCAGGCGACCACGCTCGCCCCGGCGTCCGCCAGCTTCGCCCCCAGCGCGTACCCGACCTTGCCGATCCCGACGATGCCGACCGTGCGCCCGTCGAGCTCGTCCGAGCCCGTCGCGGCGTCGAGCCCGCGCACGATCGCCTGGAAGACGGTCTCGGCGGTGACCGGGGACGGGTCGCCGCCGCCTCCCTTCTCGACCGACCGCCCCACCGCGAAGCGCGTAAAGCGCGCGAGGTAGTCCATGTCGCCGGTCGTCGTCCCGATGTCCTCGGCCGTGATGTAGCCGCCGCCCAGCCCGTCGATCACGCCGGCGGCCGCGCGCAGCCGCGCCTCCCGCATCCCGGTCCGGCCGTCGTCGATCATGACCGCCTTCCCGCCGCCGAGGTCGAGGCCCGCCGCCGACGCCTTCAGGGTCATCGTCCGCGAGAGCGCCATCACGTCCTCGAGCGCCTCGCGGAGCCCGCCCGGATAGCGCCGCAGCCGCATGCCGCCGAGCGCCGGGCCGAGCACCGTGGAGTGGACGGCGACGATCAGGCGCAGGCCCGTCTCGGGATCCTGGCGGATGACGATCTGCTCGTGATCGTCGTCGGCGAGCGAGACGGTTGACCGAACGGGCGGCTGGGTAGCAATGGTCATGATGATTGACCTTATACCCGACGTCTCTTTCCTTCAAGCCGTCCGATGCTGATGCTAAGAAGGCGATAACCATGCGGGTTCGCGGTCAATCGATTGCGCAGAATGCGCCACCATTGGTAAATTGGGTTTTCCAAAGGACGAGGAGAGCTCCATTGACCCCCCGGAGAGCGACATGACCCCGCCCACTGCCCTGCGCGAGCGCCCCACCCGCCGCACGGAGCGGTTTCGCCGTGGCGCGGCGCGCCGCCCCGAGGGCGCGCGGCTCGGGGAGGTCAGCCTCGAGGACAAATACCTGCTCGAGGAGGGGCGCATCTTCCTCACGGGCGTGCAGGCCCTCGTCCGCCTGCCGCTCGACCAGCACCGCGCCGACCGCCGGCACGGCCTGCACACCGGCACGATGGTGTCGGGCTACCAGGGCTCGCCGCTCGGCGGCCTCGACAAGGAGATCCAGCGCAACCACGCGATCTGCGAGGAGCACCACGTCCACCACGTGCCGGGCCTGAACGAGGAGCTCGGCGCCACCTCCGCGTGGGGCAGCCAGCTCGCCGTCCACCTGCCCGGCATGAAGTACGACGGCGTGCTCTCCATGTGGTACGGCAAGGCGCCCGGACTCGACCGCGCCGCCGACGCCCTGCGGCACGGCAACTTCGTCGGCGTCTCGCGTACCGGCGGCGCGCTCGCGATCGTCGGCGACGACCCGAGCTGCAAGTCGTCGACCGTGCCGAGCGCCAGCGAGACCACCTTCGCGAGCTTCCACATGCCGGTCTTCTATCCCGGCAACGTCCAGGACGTGCTCGACCTCGGCCTGCACGCGCTCGGGTGCTCGCGCGCGTCTGGCCTGTGGAGCGGCTTCAAGGTGATCACGAGCGTGGCCGACGCCGTCGGTACGGCCGACGTCGCGCCCGGCCGCATCGCCCGGGTGCTGCCGACCGTCGAGTGGCACGGCCGCCCGTACGAGCACGTGCCGAACGGCCACCTGCTGGCGCCGGCGTCGCTCGAGATGGAGAGCTCGATGTTCGGCCCCCGCACCGAGCTCGCCCTCGCCTACGCGCGCGCCAACGGCGTGAACCGCGTCGAGGGCGCCCGCGACGCCTGGCTCGGCGTCGTGACGGCCGGCAAGAGCTACTACGACCTCCGCCACGCGCTCCGCAGCCTCGGGCTCGACGACGCCGCCCTCGAGCGCGCCGGCGTGCGCATCCTCAAGCTGGGGATGATCTGGCCGCTCGAGCCGGAGATCGTGCACGAGTTCACCCGCGGCCTCGACGAGGTGCTCGTGATCGAGGAGAAGCGGCCGTTCCTCGAGACGCAGCTGAAGGAGCTCCTCTACGGCGCCGCGCACACGCCGCGTGTAGTAGGCAAGCGGGACGAGCGCGGCGACGCTCTGCTCCCGCTCGAGCTCGACCTCGACGCCGACCTCATCGCCCGCGCCGTGGCCGCGCGCCTGCGCCAGCGCGTGCACCTCGACTCGATCGACGCCCGCCTGCGCGCGCTCGACGAGATCGAGCACCGGCCCGGCCCGCTGCCGATGGCGCAGCGCACGCCGTTCTTCTGCTCCGGCTGCCCGCACAACACCTCGATCAAGGCGCCCGACGGCACGCTCGTCGGCGGCGGGATCGGCTGCCACACGATGGTGCTGCTGAATCCCGAGGGCAAGGGCGAGATCACCGGCATCACGCAGATGGGCGGCGAGGGCGCCCAGTGGATCGGCATGTCGCCGTTCACCGACGACGACCACCTGGTCCAGAACCTCGGCGACGGCACCTTCCACCACTCCGGCTCGCTCGCGGTCCGCGCGGCGGTGGCCGCCGGCGTGAACATCACCTACAAGCTGCTCTACAACGAGCACGTCGCGATGACCGGCGGGCAGGACATCGAGGGTCAGCTGAGCGTGCCCGACCTGACCCGCTGGCTGGAGCTCGAGGGCGTCGAGCGGATCATCGTCACGGCCGAGGAGCCCGAGCGCTACAAGGGCGTGAAGCTGTCGCCGATCGCGGAGCTGCGCCACCGCCGCGAGCTGCTCGCCTCGCAGGAGGAGCTGGCCGGCGTGAAGGGCGTGACCGTGCTGATCCACGACCAGGAGTGCGCCGCCGAGCTGCGCCGCAGGCGCAAGCGCGGCAAGGCGCCCGAGCCCGCCGAGCGGGTGTGGATCAACGAGCGCGTGTGCGAGGGCTGTGGCGACTGCGGCCAGAAGTCGAGCTGCCTGTCGGTGGTCCCGGTGGAGACCGAGTTCGGCCGCAAGACCCAGATCCACCAGGCCTCCTGCAACAAGGACTTCTCGTGCCTCGAGGGGGACTGCCCCTCCTTCCTCACGGTCGTGCCCGGCCGCAAGGCCCGGCACGAGGTGCCCGAGCTGAACGTGGCGCTGCCGGAGCCCGAGCCGCTCGTGTCGGACGCCGACTTCGCGCTGCGCATGATGGGCATCGGCGGCACCGGCGTCGTGACCGTGAACCAGGTGCTCGGCATGGCGGCCCTGATCGACGGCCTCCACGTCAGCGGGCTCGACCAGACCGGCCTGTCGCAGAAGGGCGGCCCGGTCATCTCCGACCTGCGCATCACGCGCGAGCCGCTGGCCGCCGCGAGCAAGACGCCCGCCGGCTCTGTCGACCTGTACCTCGGCTTCGACCTGCTCGGCGCCGCCAGCCCGAAGAACCTCGTCACGGCGGCCGCCGACCGCACCGTAGCGGTCATCTCGACCAGCGCGGTGCCGACCGGCCGCATGGTCGTCGACGTGAACGAGCGCTTCCCGGAGCTCGCCGGCCAGCTCGACCAGATCGACGCCGCCACCCGCCGCGAGCACAACGTCTACCTCGACGCTCAGCAGCTCGCCGAGCGCCTGTTCGGCGACCACATGCCCTCCAACATGATCGCCATCGGCGCCGCCTGGCAGCGCGGCCTCCTGCCGCTCTCGCTCCAGGCGCTCGAGCAGGCGATCCGCCTGAACGGCGCCGCCGTCGACAAGAACCTGGCCGCGTTCGCCTGGGGCCGCGCGGTAGTCGCCTCCCCCGACGCGGTCGAGGAGGCCACGCGGCCGCCCGAGGAGATCGAGCCGGTGCTCGAGCTCTCCGGCCGCGAGCGCGAGCTGGTGCAGCTGGCGATCGACGGCCCACTGCGGGGTGAGCCCTCGGGGTTCACCCCTCGTGGTGGCGAGCTGCGCGAGCTCGTGGAGCGGCGCGTGTCGGAGCTCACCGCATACCAGGGCCTCGGCTACGCGCGCCGCTACGCGGAGA
>DASXAA010000190.1:0-5474 GCA_036407035.1 Thermoleophilaceae bacterium
CTCCCAGGCGTCGGGCATGGCGGCGCGGAGTGCCTTGTCGGCGGCGTCGCCCGTGTGCTCCACCTCGTCGGCGGACGCCACCCGCCCCGGATGGTCGACGGCGCCCTGCACGAGCGCGCCGAGGCGGCGCATCTCGCGGCCCGCGACGGCCGCCTCGCGCGGGCTTCGGCGCGCCAGCTGCGCCTGGAGGTCCGCGAGCGCCGCGGCGCCGCCCTTGTGGAACGCCGCCGCCTCCTGGATCTCGAAGTCCTTGGTCACGCGGTCGTCGCTCACGCCGCGGCCGTACTCCACCGGCACGAGCGCAACGAACCGGAGCAGCTGCTGCGCGCGCCGCGCGGCCTCGGCCGGCGTGAACGGCGCGGCGGTGAAGCCCTCGAGCGTGGCGGCGGCGCTGTGCTCGAGCTCCGCGATGCGGGCGGGGCTTGCGCCCTCGATCGCCGCGGCGCGCAGGGCGGCGAAGGCGTTGGTGGCTTTCTCGGTCTCCGCCGCGCCGCGGTCGTGCTCGTAGCGGGGCGCGAGGATCGCGAAGTAGCCCTCGGCCTGGGCGGCGGCCTCCGCGACCCGCACCGGCAGCCCGTGCTCCGCCCCACGGACGGCGTCGTCGAGCAGCTCGCGCAGCCGGGCCTGGTAGGCGTCGAGCAGGTCCTTGCGGACCGTGGCGGCGGCGCGCGCGGGCCGCTCCTCGCCGTGGGCGAGGCGCTCGACCGCGAGGGTGCCGTCGGCGCCCGGACGCGTGAATCGCGTGGCGGTGCGGAACTCGCGCAGGAGCAGCCAGCTGCGCGCCGCGGACGCCCGGTCCGCCTCCACCGCCTCGAGCGTGGCCGCGTAGGCGCCCCGCAGGACGCCGGCGCGCACCGCGCCGCGTGCCGCCGCGAGCGCGACGTCGTCGCCCGCCGCCGCGGCCGCCGCGGCCTGCCTGAGACCTTGGCGGACGGCGCGGTCCGCGGCGGGGTCCGCCGCGGCGATGCTGCGGCGCAGCGGGCCGCGGTAGCCGCGGGCGGCGCGCTCGACCTCCCGCCGGGCCACGGCGGGCGGGTCGAGGATCAGCCCGGACTGGGCCGCGAACAGGCCGTCCTGGATCTCCTGGGCGGCGCGCCACGGCGGGTCCGCGGGCGCGGCCGCGGCGGCGCTCGCCAGCGTGAGAGCGGCGAGCGCCGGCGCGAGCGGTGCCAGGAGGCGACGCGTCACGACTCCAACTTGATCCCCAGCTTCCCGGCGGCCTGCGAGACCTGGCCTGCGATCGCCTCGGCGCGGTCCTGGGCCTCGGAGCCGAGCGTGTCGGCGTCCTGCGCCGTGAACCGGCGGCCGTCCGCCTCCTGGTCGCGCAGCCGGGCGGCGAACGCGTGCAGGTCGCTCAGCGACTCGCCCGTCTGCGCCGCCTGCGCCGGGCTGTGCTCCTGGATGCGCGGCTTGACGCTGTCGTACACGAGCACGAGCCCGCCGAGGATGTCCGCGATGTCGTTCAGCCGCGAGGAGGTGACGAAGGCCTTCTCCGTCGCCTTGCTGCCGGACACGAAGCGCGAGTTCTTCCACGCCTCGAAGTACTCGGACATGGTCGGCGTCATCACGACCAGCGCGGTGAACGCGTCCTGGTCGGTTGGGGTCCAGTCGCGCGCGGCGCTGTCGAGCTCGTTCACGTTGCGCTCGAAGTCGCGCGCGGCCGCGACGAGGAAGTCGGCGTCCGGCAGCGCCTCGCCGAACTCGACCTTGCCGTCGCCGTCGAGGTCCGGCTCCACGCCGCGGGCCGCGAACTTGGGCTCGGTGCCGTAGGCGGCCGTCTCGATCAGGTAGTTGAAGTTGCCCGGCTGCTTGAACGTGCGACCCCCGGGCGTCTTGACGTCGAACGGCACGGCGTTCTCGGGGTCGGAGGCGTCCCCGCCGGCGTCGATGATCACGTCGAAGTCGGCGAGCGACGGGACCCCGGCGACCACCCCCTCCATCTGCTCGTAGGCCGGATTGGCGTCGTGGAAGTGGCGCTGCAGGCGGCGGACGACCGCGGCGGCCTCGGCGCGGTGCTCGGAGAGCAGCCGGTCGTAGTCGAAGTCCACGCTCTTCGCGAGCCGGTAGTACGCCTCGGCGTCGGCGCGGATCAGCTTCGTGTCCGCCGTGAGCTGCTCCGTGTGCTCGAGCAGGTAGTCCTTGATCGGCTCGAGATGGGTCGCCGACTGGGTCTGCTGCCCGCCGCTCGCGGCATCGTCGCCGTCATCACCGCCGCCGCACCCGGCGCCCAGCGCCGTCGCCGCGATCGCGGCCGCAGCCGCCAGCCTCATTCCCGCTGCCAGCGTTGCGCGCCCGCGGGAAACTCGCCCTCTCCCCATTCGCCACCTCGCCGAATCTCGATTTCCGCTTCGGCGGGGAGTTAGGGTACCCTAACGCCCCCGCGGTTAGGGCACCCTAACAGAAATCAGACTGGCGAGGTCGGGTTAGCCGAGGGGCAGGCCGGCGGCCCCGAGCGCCTCGCGCTCGTCGCGGAAGAACGCCCACCACTCCAGCCTGTCGCCGCGGAAGGTCGCCGCCTGCCAGACGGTCTGCTCGACCTCGACACCGCCCAGCACAGCGACGGCGCGCAGCTTGGCAACGGCGCGCCGGCCGGACGACGTCAGGTCGAGCAGCTCCCACCTCACGTCCTCGAACGGCGCGCGCACGCTCTTCCACCAGGCGCGCACGCCCTCGTGGCCGCGGAAGACGATCCCCTCGACCTCCGCGATCATCGACGTGAACTCCACGTCGTGCGTGACCACCGCCAGGAAGGCCTCGAGGTCGCCGTCGTTGAGCGCGTCGATCGCCGTCTCGGCGATCTCGCGAAGCTCAGGGTCCGCGGGCGGATCGCATGTGGCTGCGTGGATCACAGGACACATTCTACCGAGATTGTCTGACAAACGCACGCGGTTGCGGGGCAGGCGCGCCGCCGCGAAGCGGCCGCCGGTCTCGCGAGGGCGGGCGCCGGTCGCGCGCGGGGCGGCCGCTAGGGTTCCTGCCCTTCTTGCCCGACACGGCCCGCCGAGCGTGCCGAGAATCGCCATCGACACCAGCGCGCTCCGCGCCTCACGCGACCTGCGGCTGCTGGTGCTCGGGAACTGGGTGTCGGGCCTGGGCACGCAGGCGGCGCTGGTGGCGCTGCCGTTCCAGATCTACGAGCAGACGGGGTCCGCCTTCCTGACCGGCCTCTTGGGCGCCGCGGAGCTGGTGCCGCTCGTGACGCTCGCGCTGCTCGGGGGAGCGCTGGCGGACCGCTTCGACCGCCGCATGCTGCTGCTGCTCGACCAGATCGCGCTCGTGCTGTGTGCCGCCGGGCTCGCCGCGCTGGCGTTCGCGCCGGGCGACCCGGCCGTCGTCTGGCTGTTCCTCATCGGGGCGCTCCTTGCCGGCTTCGGGGCGGTCCAGAACGTGGCCCGGACGGCGATCGTCCCCAACCTGGTCGAGCCCGAGCACCTGCGATCGGCGCTCGCGCTCAACTTCGGACTGTTCCAGCTGACGCTGGTGGTCGGTCCGGCGGTCGGCGGCGTCCTGATCGGGGTCGCCGGGGTGGGGGCGGCCTATACGGTCGACGCGGTCAGCTGCTTCGCGATGGTCGGCGCTGTGCTGATGATGGCCCCGCAGCCGCCGCACGGCGAGGCCCACCAGACGCCCGTCGCGCAATCGATCGCCGACGGTCTCCGCTTCGTGCGGCGCAACCAGGCGCTGATGGGATCGTTCGTGATCGACCTGGTCGCGATGACGTTCGGAATGCCGCGGGCCCTCTTCCCGGTGCTGGCGGTGAGCGTGTACGACGCCGGCCCGGAGGGAACGGGCCTGCTGTTCGCGGCGGTGTCGGCGGGCGCGACCGTGGCCGCGCTCACGACCGCCTGGCTCGAGCGCACTCGCCGCCTCGGGCTGGTGGTGATCTGGGCCGTGGTGGTCTGGGGCGCCGCGATCGCGCTCGCCGGACTGGCGAGCTCCCTGCTGATCGCCGCGGTGCTGTTCGCGATCGCGGGCGCGGCGGACAGCGTGAGCGCCGTGTGCCGCTCGGTGATCAACCAGACCGTCACGCCCGACGAAATGCGTGGCCGCATGTCGTCGGTGTTCTCGCTGGTCGTGACGAGCGGACCGCGGCTGGGCGACGTCGAAGCCGGCGCGGTCGCCGGCATCGCCGGCCCCCGCTTCTCGGTCGTGTCGGGCGGCCTCGCGTGCATAGTGGGAGTCGCCGCGGTGGTGGTCACGTTCCCGGCGCTGGTCCGGTACGACGCGGAGCGGGAGCTGAGCAGGCTGCCGTAGCCCGGCGGCTACGAGAGCCCGCCGGCCACGCCCGGTGCGCGGACCTCGTGGCCGCTGCGCGGGTCGTCCGGGTGGGGCGGCCGCGGCCGGGCCTCGATGGCCGGCGTCAGCGGCGTGCGCTTCAGCCCGTCCGGGACGCGGATCCTCGCGACCTCCCAGTCGTCGCCCTCGCCGCGGCGCGCCACGAAGCGGTGCGTGTCGCGGTCCGGGTGCCCCGCCTGGAGAGTGCGGGCGCGCTCCTCGGCCTCGGCCTGTGTCATGTCCCCATCGTAGGTGAGGTCGGGCGGCGCCTCACGCGCGTTACCGTGCGGCGCCGTGATCGCCGCCGTCACAGCACGCGCCTTCGAGCTCGCGGCCGAGCTCGCCCCTGACGGGGTGGAGGTGCGCCGGCTGCCGGAGGGACGGGACGAGGCCGAGTTCCTGCTGCCCGACTGGCAGGACCGCGACACGCTCGACGCCCTGCCGGGCCTGGAGCGGGTGCGCCTCGTGCAGGCGCTGTCCGCGGGCACGGACTGGCTCGAGCCGCGCGTTCCGCCCTGGGCCACGCTGTGCAACGCGCGCGGCACGCGCGACGCGCCGGTCGCGGAGTGGGTGGTGGGCGCGATTCTCGGCGACTGGTACGGGCAGTTCACCGCAGCCCGAACCCGCCGCTGGTCGGACGCGAAGCCGCGCGAGCTCCAGGGCGCCACGGTGCTGATCGCCGGCCACGGATCGATCGGCCGCGCAGTCGAGCGGCGTCTCGAGCCGTTCGGGGTGAAGGTGCTGCGCGTGGCGCGCGGCGCACGCGACGGCGTTCACGCCACGAGCGAGCTGCCGGCACTGATCGGCCAGGCCGACGCCGTGGTCGTCCTCACGCCGCTCACCCCCGAGACGCGCGGCCTGTTCGACGCCGCACTGCTCGCCCGGATGCGCGACGGCGCCCTGTTCGTGAACGCCGCCCGCGGCCGCGTGGTCGACACCGCCGCCCTGCTCGCCGAGCTCGAGTCGGGGCGGCTGCGCGCCGTGCTCGACGTCGTCGACCCCGAGCCGCTGCCCGACGACCACCCGCTCTGGGACGCGGCGCTGTCGATCACGCCGCACAACGCGGGCGACACGCCGGCCGCGGACGCGCGCGCGATCCGGTTCGCCGTGGAACAGTTGGGCCGCTACGCCCGCGGGGAGCCACTGCTGAACGTCGTGCGCGAGGCGCGCGAGGGCTAGCCGGCCGCGTGCCGGCCCAC
>DASXAA010000191.1:0-6413 GCA_036407035.1 Thermoleophilaceae bacterium
CCGTACGCCGGTTCTGATGCTGACCGCGAGGGATGCCGTGGACGACCGGGTGGCGGGCCTCGACGCGGGGGCGGACGACTATCTCGTCAAGCCGTTCGCGCTCGAGGAGCTGCTCGCGCGCATCAGGGCGCTCCTTCGCCGCGCCGGCCACGATGGCGACAGACGAGCGCTCAAGTTCTCCGACCTCACCCTCGATCCGGTCGCCTACGAGGTCCGCCGCGGGTCACGCGCGATAGAGCTGACGCGCACGGAGTTCCTGCTGCTCGAGCTGTTCATGAACCACCCGCGCCAGGTGCTCACGCGATCGCAGATCTTCGAGCACGTGTGGGGCTACGACTTCGGGCCGCGCTCGAACTCGCTCGAGGTCTACATGGGCTACCTGCGCCGCAAGACCGAGGCGGACGGTGAGGCGCGGCTGCTCCAGACCGTGCGCGGCGTCGGCTACGTGCTGCGCGAGTAGATGCTGCGCTCGCGCCTGTCACGGATGTCGTTCCGGCGCCGGCTCGCGCTCGCCGGCACCGCCGCGGTCGCCGTGGCGATCCTGCTCGCGGTCGGCACGTCCTACGCGGTCGTCAGGGAGCAGCTGAGGGGCCAGGTCGACGATTCGCTCACCCGCGGCGCGGACGCGCTCGTGCCGCCCGTCGAGCGGATGCGGGAGGCGCCCTCGCCCGGGCTCCCGGGCACGTTCCGCCGCCGCTTCGAGCAAAAGCCGGAGCCGCTGTCCGGCCCGCCGCGCTACGTGCAGATCGTGACGGCGGCGGGGAAGGTGCTCGGCCCTGCCGGCGGCGCCACGCTGCCCGTGGACCAGCGCGCCCGCGACCTCGCCGCCGGCGACGGCGCGGCGTTCTTCTCGGACGTGGAGGTGGACGGCGTGCACGTGCGCGTCTTCACGCGCACGCTCTCGCCGGGCGCCGCGCTCCAGGTCGCCCGTCCCGTCGACGAGGTGGATTCCTCGCTCACGCGCCTCGCCTGGATCCTCGCCCTGGTCGGCGCCGGCGGGATCGGACTCGCCGCCGTGCTCGGGGCCCTCGTCACCCGCACAGCCACCCGCCCCGTGCGCGAGCTGAGCGAGGCCGCCGACCACGTGGCGCGCACGCGCGACCTCAGCCGCCGCATCCGCGCCGAGGGCGACGACGAGCTCAGCCGGCTCGCCGAGTCGTTCAACACGATGCTCGAGGCGCTCGAGCGCTCGATGCAGGCGCAGCGTCGGCTCGTCGCCGACGCCTCGCACGAGCTACGGACGCCGCTCACGAGCCTGCGCACGAACGTCGAGGTGCTCGCCGCGAGCAACGGCATGGACAGGGAGGAGAAGTCGCGCCTGCTCGGCGACGTCGTCGGCCAGCTGGAGGAGCTGACGGCCCTCGTCGGGGACGTGGTCGACCTCGCCCGCGACGGCCAACCGGACGAGCACCCGGAGCCCGTCCGGCTCGACCTGCTCGTGGCCGACGCCGTGGAGCGCGCGCGCCGGCTCCATCCGGGCCGCGAGATCCGGCTCGCCACCGCGCCGTGCGTCGTGGACGCCACGCCGGCGCGGCTCGACCGGGCCGTGTCGAACCTGCTCGACAACGCCGAGAAGTGGAGCCCCGAGGGCGCGCCGATCGACGTGTCCGTGCGCGACGGCGAGCTCGCCGTACGCGACCGCGGCCCCGGCATCGCGCCGGACGACCTGCCGTACGTGTTCGACCGCTTCTACCGCGCCTCGTCCGCGCGCGGCATGCCGGGCTCCGGCCTCGGGCTCGCGATCGTGCGCCAGGTCGCGGACGCGCACGGCGGCAGCGTGGCGGCCGAGAACGCCGGCGGCGGCGGCGCGCTCCTGCGGCTGCGGCTCAGGAGCGCCGCCTGGCCCGAAGCCGCCGCAGGGGCACCGCGTACCAGACCAGTCCGAACATGAGCGCGACGCCGCTGGCCGTGATCGCGACCGCCGCCGGCCCGAAGAGCACGTCCGTTATGAGCAGGATCGCCAGGGTCATCGCGATCGCGAGGAAGCTCAGCCCGACGATGGCCGAGCGGTTCGCCGTCTTGACGACGTACTCCTTGTCCTGCTGCCGGAACATGATGCGGTGGTGGACCGAGGGTGAGATGAGGAAGGCGGAGGCCGCGGCGGCGCACAGCAGCGTTATGAAGTAGATCGTCCGCTGGAACGACGTGACGTCCACGAAGCGCTGGTTGAACGGGACCACGAGCAGGAACGCGAACAGCACCTGCACACCCGGCAGCGCGACCCGGAGCTCGTTCAAGAGCTCGCTCAGGTTGCGGTCGAGCCGCTCCACATCGCTCTCGTCCCTTCCGCTGCTGCTGCGCGCCTGCTCGTCGCCCACGACGGTGGCAGACTAAACCGCCGCGGCCGGCCGCCGTCAGCTCCGAGAGCGGGAGCGGCTCGACGAGGCGCGCGTGCGCGAGCCGCCGCTGCGGGAGCGGCTCGACGAGGAGCTGCGCGAGCGGGTCGAGCGGCGCGATTGCCGCGTCGTCCGGCGCTCAGCCGCCGGAATCTCCTCCTGGGCGACGCCCTTCGTCAGCGTCGGGATCAGCCGCTCGAGGAAGCTCGCCATCCGCTCCTCCTCGCGCCGGATGCCGCGCGCGAGCTTCGCCGTCTCGCGGTCGCCGACGGTCTCCGCGAGCGCCTCGATCGCCGTGTAGCTCGCGATCTCCTCGGCCTCCTCGGAGTACTCGGTCTTGGCGTTCTTCAGCATCTTCTCCTGCTCGCCCGTCCCGCGCAGGGCGTGGAGCGGCCCCTGTGCGGCGGCCATCGCCTTGCTGGCGACCGTGGCCACCGCGGTGCCGCCGGGCACCGCGCTGCTCTCCGCCTTGCCGCCGAGCTGCTTGATGCGCCGCTCGACCGCCCGCGCGTGGCCCTTGGTCTCCCGCAGGTGCTGCTGGAGGCGCTTCTTGTACGGCGCGCGCGTGGTCATCGCGATGTGCGCCTCGAGCGCCGTCTCCAGCTCCTTCTCCTTGCCGTAGGCCTCGTTCAGATACTGAACGAGCTTGGCGTCCCTGTTCGTCATGGTCGTCCTCTTTCGTCCGCTGAAAGTGAATGCGTACCCGGACGGCGGGCTACGAACCGTGTACCCGGGTAGGGTCGGGTCGTGGGCGCATGGGACGACGACGACTGGGTGGGCGAGCCGCCCGAGGGCCGCTACACGCGCGACCGCGCGAACCCGGGGTTCTGGCGAAACCAGCGGCCGCTGAGCATCACCGCCGCCGGAATCGGGATCGTCCTGCTGATCCTGATCATCGTCTGGATCCTCTAAGGAAATTCCGCCCGCGGCCCGTGCGGTCGGATTAGACTGCGCGCGGACTCGCACGCGAAACTGGAAGGCGGTTCGGTGGGCGGAGCAGTCGGCGCAGAGGACGGGCGATGACCTCCGGGGCTGAGCTCACGATCGACGTCAGCGAGAAGGAGGGCGAGGTGCGGCTGGTGGTGGCCGGCGAGCTCGACCTGTCCTCCGTGCCGCGCTTCGAGGCGGCGCTGGCGCTCGCCGAGGACGGCAACCCGCCCGTGCTGGACCTAGAGCTCTCGGAGCTCACGTTCATCGACTCGACCGGGCTGCGCGCAATCCTCCAGGCCAGCCACCGCGCCGAGTCGGAGGGACGCAGCCTCGTGATCTCGAACCCGAGCCCGACGGTCAGGCGCCTGCTGGCGGTCACGGCGATGGATCACACGATCCCGATCCGCCAGGAGGACGCCGCCACCTAGGAGCCTGTCTCAGAACCTCTCGCGGCCGGAGGGGACCGTCTCGCGGCGCCAGATCGCCACCCGCGATGCTCGCCGATGCTTCCGGCATCGACTGCGCTCGCGTGCGGCGCCTGGCATCCGCGATCCGGCCCCCTCCGGCCACGATCGGGTTCTGAGACAGGCTCTGAGCCTCGGCGGCTCGCGAGCGCGAACCCGAGCGCCGCGGCCGTCATGAGCGCGGCGACCGCCAGCAGCACCTCGCGCGCCCCCAACGCGCCGGCGGCGGGCCCCGTGACGAAGAGGCCGGCTCCGCCCGCGACCGTGCACGCCGTCAGGAACGCGAGGATCGCCTTCGCCCGCACCGGCTCGCGCACCTGGAGAGTGATCAGTGTGAAGCTGGGCGCGTTCGCGAGCGGGTTGGCGAGCCCGGACACGAGCAGCGCGGCCCCCAGTGCGACCGGAGGCACGTCGAGCGGCAGCAGCCAGAGCGGCGCCGCCTGGGCGACCAGCGCCAGGCGCACGATCCGGACCGGCTCGCGGTCGGAGAGCCGCAGCGCCGCGACCGTGCCGGCCAACGCGCCCGCGCCCCAGGCGGCGAGCAGTCCGCCGGCCAGGCCCGGCCGCTGGTCGTAGACGGTGAACGCGAGGATCGGCAGCGCGAGGAAGAGCGCCTGCATGGCGAACTCGCACACCGCGAACGTGCCCGTGAGCGACCCGAGCAGGCGGTCGCGTGCGAGCTCGCGCGCTCCGGACCACACGTCGCCGGAGTCCGCCTCCTCGGCCGCCGCGGGACCGGTGGCGGGCACGAGGAGCAGGAGGATCGCGGCCGAGACGACGTAGCTGACCCCGTCCACGAGCAGCACGGCCGGCGCTCCGATGGCCGCCACCAGCGCCCCGGCAAGCGCCGGGCCGACCACGAGCGGCAGCCGGTTGGCGGCCTGCAGCAGGACGTTGCCGCGGGTCACGTCGCCCGCCTGCTCGCCGAGCAGCTGCGGCAGGATCGTCCGCTGCGACGCGTAGTGCGCCGGGAAGAACGTGCCGAGCAGCGCGGCGAGCGGGATCAGCGCGCCGAATGGGAGCGCCCCGAGCCAGTGGAGGACCGGGATCGCCACGACCACCGGCGCGCGCGCCAGGTCGCACGCGATCATCGTGCGGCGCGGCCCGAGGCGGGCGGCCAGCGGTCCGCTCGGGATGCCGAGCAGGGCCATCGGCACCCACTCGGCGGCCGCTACGACGCTCGCCTTCCCGGGCGAGCCGGTGGAGACGAGCACGAGCCACGGCAGCGCGAGGGCGGTCATGGCCGAGCCGGTGGTGGAGATCGTCTCGGCGATCAGCAGCGGCACGAGGCCGGGACGGCGCAGCGCGGTCACGGCAGCCGCTCCGGGGCGGGGAAGGTCTGGGCCGTGAGCATCACGCGCCTGGCGTCCTCGTCGTCCGAGTCGAGCGCGGCGTAGCGGGTGGTCAGCTCCTCGAGCTCCCGCGAGAGCGCGCTCAGCTGCTCGGGGCGCAGCCGCATCAGGCGATCGATGCCGGTGGTCGCTTCCACCCACTCGCGCGGCCAGTCGTCCATCTCGTCGAGCCAGGCGTCCACCCAGCGGGCTTGATCGCGCGCGACGCGCTTGAGGAACGCGCGCGTCGTCTCGCGGTCTCCGCGCTCGCGCTCCATGAACTCGGCCGGCGAGAAGGTGGTGGTCGCGTGCGCCGAGCGCCACCAGCGCTCGCGGCCGCCCTCGTGGTCCGGGTCGTCCTCGACGAACCCGTGCCGGGCGAGGATCCGCAGGTGGTAGCTGGTGGAGCCGGAGCTCTCGCCGAAGCGGCGGCCGAGCATCGACGCGGTGGCCGGGCCGTCGAACCGGAGCGCCGCGAGCAGGCGGCCGCGAAGCGGGTGCGCGAGCGCGCGCAGCGCGACGGGGTCGTCGAGGAGGTAGGTGGGCTCGCTCGGCGCGCGGCCGCCCGCCGCGCGCTCGCGGCCGGCCTCCCTGGATGTCCGCTTTGCGCTCATCGCCAAGATATCTTTGCAAAGATTTCTTTGCGTTGCAAATCTGCGATTCTCCCGGGCCATGAACGATTCGAGCGCAGGCGTCGCGATCGTGCTCGGGGCCCGGAACCTCGGTGGGGCCGTGGCCGAGCATCTGCAGGCGGAGGGCTGGCGCGTGGCCGCCGTGGCGCGTAGCGAGGACACGCTCGCGAAGGTGCGCGATGGCGGCATGCTCGCCATCGAGGCCGACGCGAGCGAGCCCGCCTCGCTCGACGCGGCCATCGCGCAGGCGCGCGAAGAGCTCGGCCCGCCGGGGCTGCTCGTCAACGCGGTCAGCGCGAGCCGGCCGCCGCGTCAGGGCGGCCCGTTCGGCGGCGGCCCGATCGCCGACGCCGGCGTGGAGGACTTCCGCGGGTGGGCGGCGGCCGTCGCCGAGCAGGCGTTCGTGTTCCTGTCGTCCGGCATCCGGGCGCTCAGGCAGTCGGGCGGCGGCACGCTGATCCAGTTCACCGGCGGCTCCTCGCGGCGGGCGATGCCCGCCCGCGGGCTGTGGTCGGCGGGCGCGTCAGGGGTCCGCGCCATCACCCACGCCGCCGCGCAGGAGGTGCGGCAGGAGGGCATCCACGTGGCGCTCCTGATCGTGGACGCGACGATCGAGTCGCCGAAGACCGAGGCGTTCACCCGCGGCAAGCCGCGCGAGGAGCTCGCGGACCAGCGCCTGATCGCCGAGGCGGTCTCCTACCTGGCGAGCCAGGAACCGCG
>DASXAA010000192.1:0-22108 GCA_036407035.1 Thermoleophilaceae bacterium
AGCTGGCGATCGACGGCCCACTGCGGGGTGAGCCCTCGGGGTTCACCCCTCGTGGTGGCGAGCTGCGCGAGCTCGTGGAGCGGCGCGTGTCGGAGCTCACCGCATACCAGGGCCTCGGCTACGCGCGCCGCTACGCGGAGACCCTTTGCCGCGTGCACGCCGCGGAGCAGGAGCGGGCGCCCGGGCACACCGAGCTGACCGAGGCCGTGGCCCGCGAGCTCTTCAAGCTGATGGCCTACAAGGACGAGTACGAGGTCGCGCGGCTGCACCTCGACGCGGTCGAGCGCGCCAAGGTGCGCGCCGAGTTCGGGGACGACGTGAAGGTGTGGTTCAACCTGCACCCGCCGCTGCTGCGCGCGCTCGGCCTCAAGCGCAAGCTCAAGCTCGGCCGCTGGTTCCTGCCGGCGTTCCGGGCGCTGCGCGCGATGCGCCGGCTGCGCGGCACGCGCCTCGACCCGTTCGGGTACGCGAAGGTCCGCCGCACCGAGCGCGCGCTGATCGGCGAGTACGACGCGATCGTGGCGGAGGCGCTCACGCTGCTCACGCCGGAGACGCACGCGACCGCGGTGGAGCTGTGCGAGCTGCCCGACGTCGTGCGCGGCTACGAGGAGATCAAGCTGCGCAACATCGTGCTGTTCCGCAAGCGCTCGGAGGCGCTCCGGAAGCGCCTGCGGGCCGGCAAGCCCGCGCCGGTACTGCCCTAAGCGCCGGACCCCCGGCCCGCCGTGTACTCCTGCTCCCACTTCGAGGGGCTGAACGGCTCGCCCGGCTTGGCGCCGACGCCGATCACCGCGGTGTCCGGCTCGACGGCGACCGCGCGCCGCCGCAGCGCCGGGTCCGGGACGAACAGGAACGTGCCGGCCGGGGCGTCCACGGTCTCCCCGCCGACCGTGAACTCGGCGCGGCCGCGGATCACGACGTAGAGCTCCTCGTGCCCGTAGTCGGTCTCGTCGTGCTCGTCGATCACGAGGTCGCCGGCCGACCCGACGACGAAGGCGTTGACTCCGAACGCCCCGATCCCGAGCTCGTGGCGGATGGGCTTCCAGTCCGCGACCTCCGGGTACTCCCGGCCCCGCACGGGCTCTATCTCATCGAGGTGGGCTACGCGGTATCCGCTGGGCATCCTGGCTCCTTCCGAGGGGTGAATAACCTCACAGGATGGACACCTTCACGATCGGCGGCGATCTCGAGGTGCGCCGCCTCGGCTTCGGCGCGATGCGAATCACCGGCGACGGGATCTGGGGGCCGCCCGACGATCCCGAGGGCGCGCGGCGGCTGCTCCGGCGCGTGGTGGAGCTCGGCGTCAACCTGATCGACACCGCCGACTCGTACGGGCCGGAGGTGAGCGAGAACCTGATCGCCGCGGCGCTCCACCCGTACCCGGACGGGCTCGTGCTCGCGACCAAGGGCGGCCTCCGGCGCACCGGCCCCGGCCAGTGGCGGCGCGACGCGCGGCCGGAGCGGCTGAAGGAGTGCTGCGAGGCGAGCCTGCGTCGGCTGAAGCTCGACCGGATCGACCTCTACCAGCTGCACTCGCCCGATCCGAAGGTGCCCTACGAGGACTCGATCGGCGCGCTGAAGGAGCTGCGGGACGAGGGCAAGATCAGGCACATCGGGATCTCGAACGTGTCGACCGGGCAGCTCGACCAGGCGCGCGGCGTCGTCGACGTGGTCACCGTCCAGAACCGCTACAACGTCACGGACCGCGACTCGGAGGACGTGCTCGAGGCCTGCGAGCGCGACGGTCTCGGGTTCATCCCGTGGTACCCGCTCGCCACCGGCGACCTGGCCGAGCCCGGCGGCCCGCTGGGCGACGTGGCGCGCGCGCACGACGCGACGCCCGGGCAGGTGGCCATCGCGTGGCTGCTCGCGCGCTCGCCGTCGATGCTGCCGATCCCCGGCACGTCGTCCATCGACCACCTCGAGGAGAACCTGAAGGGCGCGGACCTCGAGCTGAGCGCCGAGGAGATCGAGACGGTCGGCGCGGCGGCGTGATTCGTGAGCGGCGAGGAGGGTAGAAACCTCGCATGGCCCTTCCGCTGATGCCCAACAGCCTCGACCACGTCGCGCTCTGGACCGACGAGCGCGACGCGCTCGCCGCGTTCCTCTGCGA
Source organism: Thermoleophilaceae bacterium (assembly GCA_036407035.1). Classification (GTDB taxonomy): domain Bacteria; phylum Actinomycetota; class Thermoleophilia; order Solirubrobacterales; family Thermoleophilaceae; genus JACVRW01. Next base: position 2,114 of record DASXAA010000192.1, read on the forward strand.
CCACCTGGGCATGCACGAGATCGAGCGCACGGACGCCTTCACGCTCGTCGGCGTGGACGCGAAGCTCGGCAAGCTCACGCTCTTCGACGCGGACGGCCCGCGCGACCCGGGCGCCCTGGAGCGCGTGGTGCTGCGTGTGGGAGACCTCGAGGCGGCCGTGGCGGCGCTGCCGGTGCCGGTCGAGCGCGAGAACGGGGCGGCGCTCTTCGACGCGCCGGGCGGCCTCCGCATGGGGCTCGTGGAGGCGCCGGGGACCGAGTACGACCTCGACCACGTCGTGATCAGCGTGCCGGACACCGACTCGGCCGCCGAGCGGCTGACGGAGATGGGGTTCGACCGCAGTGACGGCAGCCTTACGGTGGACGACCGCGCGGTCAGGCTCGAGCAGGGTGCCGCCGACGACGGCGGGCGCCCGCTGCTCAACCACATCGCGCTGCTCGTGGATTCGGCTCGCGGGCTCGAGACCGAGGCCGAGCGCCACGGCTTCGAGGTCGACGACGTGAAGGACGCCGCCAACACCTTCGCCGTCTTCCTGAAGGGTCCCGCCGGGCTGCGCGTGGAGTACGTGGAGCACAAGCCCGGCTTCGCGCTGGTCTGAACGGGCCATGAGCGACCTCGTCGTGGCTGGCGCCGGCATGGCCGGTCTGGTCGCGGCCGCCGAGGCGCGGCGGCTCGGTGCCGATCCGCTCGTGCTCGAGAAGCTCGAGCGCCCGGGCGGCTCGATGCGGCTCTCGAGCGGCGTGATCTGGCGCCACCGCGAGTTCGAGCGCTTCCGGGCCGACTGCCCGGCCGGCAGCGAGCCGCTACAGCGGGCGCTGTTCGAGCGCCTCGACGACGACATGCGCTGGCTCGAGTCGCTCGGCGCGCCCGTGGTCGACCGCGCCACCGGCAACCCCCTGACCACGGGCACCCGCTTCGACCCCGAGGGCCTCACGCTCGCGCTCGAGCGCGCCGCCGGCGAGGTCCGGCTCGGGCAGGCCCTCGAGGCGCTGCCGGACGGCCGGCCGGTCGTGCTCGCCACCGGCGGCTTCCCGGCCTCGGAGGAGCTGCTGCGCCGCCACGTGACCCCGGAGGCGCCCGAGCTGCTGCTGCGGGCCGCGCCGGGCGGCACGGGCGACGGGCTGCGCCTGGGCCTCGACGCGGGCGGCGAGCCGAGCGCGGGGATGGCCGAGGTGTACGGGCGCAACATGCCGGCGCCGCCGGCACGGGTCGAGCCGGGCGGCTTCGTACCTTTGGCGCAGCTCTACGCGCGCCATGCCGAGGTGACGAACGGGAGTGGAGACCGCTACGAGTGCCGCACGTGGTCCGAGATCGACGTGCTCCAGTGGACCGCCAGGCAGCCGCGGGCGCGGGCCTGGTTCACGGTGCCGGAGGCGGCCTTCGGCGAGCGCGTGGGCGCCCGGACGGTGGGTGAGATGGTCGAGGGGGCGGTGGCGGCCGGCGCCGACGTGCGCCGCGACGCCGGCGCCGTGACCGTGGAGACCGTGGCCGGCGTGACCACCACGCTGGGCGGGCTCGCGGTTGACGCGCACGCGCGCGTCGCGCCCGGGGTGTTCGCGTGCGGGACCGACGCCGGCGGCATCGCGACCGGCGGCTACGCGAGCGGTCTCGCCGCCGCGCTCGTGCTCGGCCGCATCGCGGCGCGGGCCGCGCTCGGCGCGCACCCCGAGGGGGACTGAGGGTGGAGCACGCGTTCGGCACCGGCGAGCCGTTCACCGTGGGGATCGAGGAGGAGCTCCTGCTGGTGGACCCGGAGACGCACGAGCTGGCCCACGTGGCGGAGGAGGTGCGCCCGCGGATCGACCAGCCCGAGGAGATGGTCGACTACGAGGCCTACGCGGCCGAGCTCGAGCTGCGCTCGCCGCCGTCGCCCGACGCCGCCGCGGCGGTCGCGGCGCTGGCGAGCGCGCGCCGCGCGGCGAACGAAGCCGGCGCGACGCTGATGGCCTCGGGCCTGCACCCGGCCGGCGCCCTCGGCGACGTGCGGCTGGTTCGCAAGGCGCGCTACGAGGGGGTTGAGCGCGAGATGCGCGGGCTGATCAGGCGGACGCCCGAGTGCGCGCTCCACGTGCACGTGGGCATGCCCGACGCCGACGCGGCGATCGCGGCCCTCGCCGGCCTGCGCGACGCGCTGCCGCTGCTCCAGGGCCTCGGCGCCAACTCGCCGTTCTGGTTCGGCGCCGACTCGGGGATGGCGAGCGCCAGGGCCGCTGTGGTGCGCGAGTACCCGGGCCGAGGCGTGCCGCCGGCCTTCGGCAGTTGGGACGAGTACGTGGAGGCGGTCGACGCCGCCGCTGCCGGCGGCGGCCCGCGGGACTACAGCCTGCTGTGGTGGGACGTGCGGCTGCACCCGCGGCTCGGCACGGTCGAGCTGCGCGAGGTCGACGCCCAGACGCGCCTGGACGAGGTGGCCGCACTGGCGGGGCTGGCGCAGGCGACCGCGCGGCGGGCGGCGGAGTCGCCGCCGCCGCGACCGGCGCACCCGCAGGCGGTCGCCTGGTCCTGCTTCCGCGCCGCGCGCGACGGGCTCGACGCGGAGATCCTGCACGAGGGGGCGCTCACGCCGCTGCGCGAGGCCGCGCGGCGGACGCTCGCCGCCCTCGGGGCGGGCGAGCCCGCCCTCGAGGGCGTGGAGCGCATGCTCGCCGACGGAAACGGCGCAGACCGGCAGCGCGCCGCGCATTCGCGCGGCGGCATGCCGGTCCTGCTGCGTGAGCTTGTGGAGCGCACCCGCGACGGCCTGGGGCCGGCGGGCGGCTGAGGGGGGCCTACGCCGCCTCGGAGAGAGCCGCGATGCTCTCGTCCTGGGCGAGGCGCTTGAGCGCGCGGTTCTCGAGCTGGCGGACGCGCTCGCTCGAGAGGCCGAGCCGCTTGCCGGTCTCCCGGAGCGCGATCGGCTCGTTGCGGCCGAGGCCGAAGCGGAGCGTCAGCACGTCCCGCTCCACCGGCGGCAGTCCGTCGACCGCCTCCTGGAGCAGCTCGCTCTCGACCTCGGTGGCCACCTCCTGCTCGACCGACGGCCCGTCGGACGCGATCAGGTCGCCGAGGGCGGTCTCGCCGTCCTCGCCGACGCCCTGGTCGAGGCTCGTCGGGCCACGGTCGGCCCGGCGGATGTCCGCGACCTCGTCGACGTCGAGCTCGACGCGCTCCGCGATCTCCTCGACGGTCGGCTGGCGCCCGAGCTCCGCGGCCAGCTTGCGCTCGGCGTCCTGGATCTTCCGCGCCCGCGCGACGATGTGCACGGGCAGCCTGACCGTGCGGCCCGAGTTCGCGAGCCCGCGGCCGATGGCCTGCCGGATCCAGAGCGTGCCGTAGGTGGAGAACTTGAAGCCCTTCCGCCAGTCGAACTTCTCGACGGCGCGGATCAGCCCGAGCATCCCCTCCTGGATCAGATCCGAGAGGGGGAGGCCCTGGCCCTGGTACTTCCGCGCGACTGAGATCACGAGGCGGAGGTTCGAGTTGATCATGCGATCCTTGGCGGCGAGATCGCCGCGCTCGATGCGCTTGGCCAGCTCGATCTCCTCCTCCGCCGTGAGCAGCGGATACCGGCGCGCCTCGTTGAAGAACAGCTGAAGCGCGTCCGTGGTCTCCACCTGCTCGGCCGGGGCATCAACAGGGGGGAGGGCGGTGATCAGATCCTGGCTCGTCATAACTCCTTTGGTTTGACGGTTCGATTGCTTTCGAAAGTATAGCGCCAAAGTGGTTGTCAAAGCAACTACTTTTGCCGCGTTTCCTCTGTATTTACTTACCCGCCGTAAGGGGGGCGTTACAGGTGCCGCCGCGCCGCGGTGTGTGGGGGCCTTGTCCTTTGGGTAACGCACCGGGAGAATGGTCACGGCGAAGGGGGAATCTGCAATGCAGGTGGCCGCTCCTGACCGCGACGAGTTGCGCAGGCTTGCCGAGCTACGCCTCGACAGGCCGGTGGTCCTGAGCCTGTATCTCGACCTGGACCCGAGCGAGTTCGCGACTCCTCCCGCCCGCGCGACCGCGACGCGGTCGCTCCTCGACGACGCGGAACGCAGGGTCCGCGACCACGGCGGCCTCTCGCACCAGGACCGCTCGGACCTGAACGCCGCCCTGGAGCGGTCGCGCGCGTTTCTCCGGCGCGAGATCCCCACGGAGGGCGCCCACGCGGTCGCCCTGCTCGCGTGTGAGCCCGCCGACCTGTTCGAGGTGCTGCGCCTGCCGCGCTCCGTGCCGAGCCGGGTGACTATCGGGCACTCGCCGCTCGTCGCGCCTCTGGTGCGCCTGGAGCGCCGCGAGCGCTGGTGCGTCGCGCTCGTGAGCAGGCGCGACGCGCGCATCTTCCGCGGCTCCCCGGACGGGCTGCGCGAGATCGACCAGGTGCACGACGTCGTGTTCGGCCAGCACGACCAGGGCGGCTGGTCGCAGGCGCGCTACCAGCGCGGCATCGAGAAGGAGAAGGACGATCACCTGAAGCACACCGCCGAGGTGCTGCTGCGCCATTACAAGCGGGCGCCCTTCCAGCGGCTCGTCGTCGGTGGGCCGCGCGAGGTCGCCGCGGACTTCGAGTCGAAGCTGCACGGGTACCTACAGGAGCGGCTGGCCGGCCGGGTCGAGGGCGACGTGGACACGGCGAGCGCGGAGCAGGTGCTCGAGGCGGCCCGCCCGCGCTTCGAGGAGCTCGAGTCGGGCCACGAGCGCGAGGCGCTCGACCGCATGGAGGACGGCTCGCGGGCGGCCGTCGGCCTTGACGAGGCGCTGCAGGCGCTGAACCAGCGCCGCGTCGGGACGCTGATCGTGGACGAGCGCTTCTCTGCCCCGGGCGTGTCCTGCCCCGAGTGCGGCTGGGTGGCGACCGACGGCGGTTCCCGCTGTCCCGCCGACGGGACCGAGCTGGCGCGCTGCGACGACGTGACCGACGCGGCGATCGAGCTCGCCGTGCAGCAGTCGGCCGAGGTGCTGCCGCTGCGCCACCACTCCGGCGAGCTCAGCGAGCGCGGCGGCGTCGCCGCGCTGCTCCGCTTCTAAGAGCCTGAACGGAAGGGGTGTTCCAAGGCCCCCGTTCCGGGAACGGGGCATGGGACCCCAGAAAAGGAGCGCGACCATGAAAGTCTTCACCCTGCTCACAGGCGCGGCCGTCGGCGCGGCTGCCGTGTGGTTCCTCGATCCCGACAACGGCAAGCAGCGGCAGGCGGTCGCTCGCGACAAGGCGATGAAGTACGCCCGCAGCGGCAAGGACCAGGCGGTCCAGAAGGCCGACTACGCGGCCGGCGTGGCCAAGGGCGCCGCCGCGAGCGCCGCCCCCGGCACGTCCCGGCCCGACGCCGGCGAGCGGCTGAACGACCCGGCCCTCGCGCGCAAGGTCGAGAGCGAGATCTTCCGCTCCGAGGACGCCCCCAAGGGCCAGGTGTCGGTCAACGTGCAGGACGGCGTGGTCTTCCTGCGCGGCGAGGTCGATGACGAGGGCACGATCGAGCAGCTCGCCACCGGCGCGGAGCAGGTCGAGGGCGTGCGCAAGGTCGAGAACCTGCTGCACACGCCGGGCGCCGAGGCCCCGACGACCTGACGAGCCTCTAGCTCGCGACCGGGGCCGGCTCGCCGGCCTCGGTCTCGGCCTCTGACGGCTGGAACGCCTGGCGCAGGGAGTCGCGCAACGCGACCTTGGCCGACAGCGGCAGCGCGGCCAGCTCGGGCGGCGGCGCGTCGAGCACCGCCATCACGCGCCGCCGCACGCGCGCGCCCTTGCGGGTGAGGCCGAGGATCTTCACGCGCCGGTCGTGCTGGGCCTCGCGCCGCTCGATCAGCCCGCGCGCCTCGAGCCTGTCGACGATCCCGGTGACGTTCGAGGGATCGCAGAAGAGCGACTGAGCCAGCGCCCTCATCGGGAGCTCCTGGCCCGGCTCGAGCAGCCGCAGCGTGTGCAGCTGCATCGGCGAGAGGTCGAGTACCTGGGCGAGCCGCATCGTCCGCTGCTTGTTCGCCATGACGAGCTGCCAGATGAGGCCCCAGGCCTCGGCGGCGGGCTCCGCTGATCGATCCCCTCCCATGCTCAACCCCCGATGATAGTGAAATCGTTAAATAGTTGACAACCTCAAATAGTACTTGTAGCTTGCCGCGCATGGCAGGCGAGGCGGCAATCGTGGCCGAGGGGCTCGTACGCGAGTTCAAGAAGGGGCCGCGCGCCGTCGACGGGATCGACCTGCGCGTGGAGCCGGGCGAGGTGTACGGATTCCTCGGGCCCAACGGGGCGGGCAAGTCCACCACCGTCCACATGCTGACCACGCTGCTGCCGCCGACCGACGGGACCGCGCGCGTCGGCGGGCACGACATCCTCGCCGAGGGCGCGGCCGTGCGCGCGGTGATCGGCGCGGCGCTCCAGGAGGCCGCCCTCGATCCCTTCCTGACGGGCCGCGAGCACCTGCAGCTCCAGGCCGCGCTGCACGGCCTGCCGCGCGAGGAGCGCCGCGAGCGCGGCGACTTCCTGCTCGAGCGGGTCGGGCTGACCGAGGCCGCGGACCGCAAGGTCGGCGGCTACTCGGGCGGGATGAAGCGGCGGCTGGACCTCGCGCTCGCGCTCGTGCACCACCCGCGCATCCTGTTCCTCGACGAGCCCACGACGGGCCTCGACGTGCAGAGCCGCACGGCGCTCTGGAACGAGGTCCAGCGTTTGGCGGCCGACCGCGGCGTGACCGTCTTCCTCACCACGCAGTACCTCGAGGAGGCGGACATGCTGGCGAACCGCGTGGGCATCATCGACCGCGGCCGCATCGTCGCGGAGGGCACCCCAGAGGCGCTCAAGGCCGAGATCGGCCGGCCGAGCGTGGAGGTTCTTCCCGCCGACCGGGACGACCTCGGCCGCACGAAGGAGGTGCTGGCGCGCTTCGGCGAGTCGGTCACCGCGTCGACCGCGTCCGCCGCCGTGCGGCTCGCGGGCGGCGAGGGGCAGCTCGCCGACGTGGTGCGCGCGCTCGACGCCGAGGACATCCACGTCGAGCGCCTCCAGCTGCATGCCCCGACGCTCGACGACGTGTTCCTCGCCAAGACCGGCCGGTCGCTCGAGGGCGCCGCGATGCAGGACACCGGCGCCGCGCCGGACGCCGAAGCCGTACCGGCGTGAGCTCGGCCGTCGCACTCCAGGTGGGCCACCTCGCGCGGCGCTCCGTGGTGCGCACGCTGCGCCAGCCGGCGATGGTGGTGCCCTCGCTCTTCTTTCCGCTGATCCTGCTGTCCGTGAACAGCGGCGGACTGGAATCGGCGACGAACCTGCCCGGCTTCCCGACCGACACCTACCTCGACTTCGCGCTCGCGGTCACGTTCGTGCAGGGCGCCCTCTTCTCCGCCAACAGCGCCGGCACCAACGTGGCGAACGACATCGAGAGCGGCTTTCTGAAGCGCCTGTCGCTCACCCCGCTGCGGCGCACGGCGCTGCTGGTCGGCCAGCTGTCGGGCGTGGTCACGCTCGGCCTCATCCAGGCGGTGACCTTCCTGATCGCCGGCCTCGTGGCCGGCGCGGGCATCGAGGCGGGGTTCGCGGGCGCGCTCGTGATCGTGGCGCTGGCCCTCCTGATCTCGCTCGGCTTCGGGACGATCGGCGCGTTCGTGGCGCTGCGGACGGGATCCGGCGAGGCCGTGCAGGGGATCTTCCCGCTGCTGTTCGCCGCGCTCTTCCTGTCCTCGGTCTCGCTACCGCGCGACCTGATCCAGACCGACTGGTTCCGCACGGTGGCGACCTACAACCCGGTCTCGTACATGCTCGAGGCGATCCGGTCGCTGATCCTGACCGGCTGGGACGGCGAGGCGCTGGCGCTCGGCTTCGCGTGCGCCGGCGGCGTGGCCCTTGTCGCGCTCGTGGCGGCGTCCGCCGCGCTGCGCACGGCGATGGTGAGGACATGAGGGACCTGCGCACGGTGGCGCTCGCGGTGGCGTGGCGCAACGCGCACAACTACTTCACGAACCCGGCGATGATCATCCCCGGGATGCTGTTCCCGCTGTTCTTCTTCACCGCGTTCGCGGGCGGCCTGTCGCGCGTGAACTCGATCCCCGGCTTCGGGTTCGAGTCCGGCTACACGGCGTTCGTGTACGGCTTCGTGCTGCTCCAGGCGTCGGCGTTCGGCGGCGTCTTCACGGGCTTCTCGGTGGCGCGCGACTTCGAGTCCGGCTTCGCCCGCAGGCTCCTGCTCGCGGCGAGCAACCGCACCGGCGTCATCATCGGCTACTGGATGGCGGCGCTCGTGCGCGCGGTGTTCACGATCGGCGTGATCACGGCGGTGGCGTTCGTCTCGGGCATGGAGGTCGGCGGCGGCGGGCTCGACCTGGTCGGGCTGTACACGCTCGCGCTGCTGGTCAACGCCGGCGCCGTGCTGTTCGCCGCCGGCGTGGCGATGCGCCTGCGGACGATGCAGGCGGGGCCCGCGATGCAAGTGCCGGTGTTCCTCCTGATCTTCATCGCGCCGGTGTGGGTGCCGCTCGGCCTGCTGTCCGGCTGGGTCCACACGGCCGCGACGGTCAACCCGATGACGCTCATGCTGGACGCCAACCGCAGCCTGATCGCCGGCGCGCCCGACAAGGTCGGCCTGGCGTTCCTCGCCGCCGCCGGGCTGGCGGCGGCGCTGTGGCTCTGGGCGCTGACCGGATTGCGCAGCGCCGAGCGCGCCGGATAGCGTTCGCGCCGGGCACATCGAGATCAGCTTCGGCGACGGCGCCAGCCGGCGCCTCGGGCCCGGCGGCCTGGCGCGCGTGGACCCGCCGACCGTGCGCAAGATCAAGAACGTGGGCGACGAGCCCCCCCTCTACGTGATCGTCGGCGGCAAGGACGGCTACGTCGGCCGCGACGGGCAGCTGCCGGAGGGCGAGACGAGCCGCTTCGGCACGTCCGGCTGACCTGCCGCCCGCCGCGGTCCGGCTGCCCCGCCGCATACGCTCTGCGGCCGATGCGCCGTCCGCTCGCCATCCTGCTGGTGCTCGCGGCCGTCCTGGGCGCGGCCGCGGCGGCCCTCGCGCTCGCGGGACCGGCGGGGCCGAGGGTGGCGGGCTGCCCGGTCTTCCCGCGCTCGAGCCAGTGGAACCAGCGCGTGGACCGCCTCCCGGTCCACCCGCGTTCGGCCGCGATCATGCGCAGCATCGGCCTCGGCGCCTACGTGCACGCCGACTTCGGCTCCGGCCGGTACGAGGGCGCGCCGATCGGCATCCCGTACGTGACCGTGACGAGGCGGCAGCCGCGCGTGCGCGTGCGGTTCGACTACGCCGGCGAGTCCGACCGCGGCCCGTACCCGATCCCGGCGAACGTGCCGATCGAGGGCGGCCGCGGCTCGGACGGCGACCGCCACGTGATCGCGATCGACCGCGACCGCTGCCGCCTCTACGAGCTCTACGCCGCCTACCCGCAGGGCGGCGGCCGCTGGCGGGCGGGCTCCGGCGCCATCTGGAGCCTGCGCTCGAACAAGCTGCGCCCGCGCGGCTTCACCTCGGCGGACGCGGCCGGGCTGCCGATCTTCCCCGGGCTCGCCCGCTACCAGGAGGTGCGCAGGGGCCACATCGACCACGCTCTCCGCTTCACGGCCGAGCGCACCCGCAAGGCGTTCATCTACCCGGCGCGGCACTTCGCCTCGGACGACGACGATCCGGACCTGCCGGCGATGGGGCAGCGCCTGCGCCTGAAGCGCTCGTTCGACGTCTCGCGCTTTCCGCGCCAGGCGCGCGTGGTGCTGCGGGCGCTCAAGCGCTACGGGATGATCCTGGCGGACAACGGCTCACCGCTCTACATCACGGGCGCGCCGAGCCGCGGCTGGTCGAACGACGACCTGCACTCGCTGCACGGCGTGCCGGGCAGCGTGTTCGAGGTCGTGGACACGAGCCGGCTGCCGCGCCCGCGGCGCTGAGTTTGGCCGTCGGCCCGGCGGGTACCACCAACGCATGTGGGGAGCAGGCAGCAGTGCGGGACTCTTCATAGGAGCCTTCATCCTCGGCCTCGTCCTGATGGCCTTCGTCTTCGGCGTCGGGATCCTGGCGGTGCCGATCGCGATCCTCGGCGTCGCGCTGATCGGGTTCGTGGAGTGGCGCCGCCGGCGCACCCAGGCGGACAGCATCCACCGTCACCGCCGCCAGGCCGAGGAGGACAAGATCGAGTTCACCGACCGCGACCAGGAGACCCTCGTCTCGGAGTAGCGTGCGGCCGGTAAGGATCGGCTGCTCGGGCTGGAACTACGACGACTGGCGCGGCCGTCTCTACCCGGAGGGGCTCGGCAAGCCGCGCTGGCTCGGGCGCTATGCCGAGGTGTTCGACACGGTGGAGGTCAACTCCACCTTCTACCGCCTGGCCTCGCGCGACGCCGTGGCGCGCTGGGTGGAGAACACGCCGGCGGACTTCCTGTTTGCGGTCAAGGCGAGCCGCTACCTGACCCACGTCCGCCGCCTGCGCGACATCGCCTCCGGCGTGGCGCTGTTCTACGAGCGGATCGCGCCGCTCTCCGACTCGGGCAAGCTCGGCCCGGTCGTCTGGCAGCTGCCGGCCAACTTCCACCGCGACGACGAGCGCCTCTCGTCGGCGCTGCACGATCTGCCGGAGGGCCGGCACTGCTTCGAGTTCCGGCACGACAGCTGGTTCACCCCGGACGTGTACGCCCTGCTGCGCGACCGCGGCGCGGCGCTCGTGATCGGCGACCACCCGAGGTGGCCGTTCCAGGCGCGCGAGCTGACCAGCGACTGGACGCTCATCCGCCTGCACCACGGGCGCCGCGGCCGGCGCGGCAACTACTCACAGCGCGAGCTGGAGGAGTGGGCGCGCCGGATCGCAGGGTGGCGCCGGCGCGCCGACGTCTACACGTACCTCAACAACGACTGGGAGGGCTTCGCCGTCGACAACGCCGTGTCGCTCAGGCGTCGTCTAGCCGGTTGAGCGCCTTCCGCAGCAGGCGGGACACGTGCATCTGGGAGTACCCGATGTTCTGCCCGATCTCGCGCTGGGTCAGGTCGTCCACGAAGCGCAGCTTGAGCACCCGCTGCTCGAACTCCGGCAGCCCCCGCCACGCGGCGGCGATCGAGTCCCGGCTCTCCACGAGGTCGTAGGAGGAGTCGGTCTCGCCGAGCAGCTCCACGAGCGCGGCCGAGTCGTCGTCCTCGCGCGACCGCACGGGGGCGTCGAGCGAGCCGATCTCGTACGCGCCGGCAGCCTCCTGCGCCTCGAGCACGTGCTCGGTGCTGCACTCGAGCGCTGCCGCCACGTCCTTGACGGTCGGCGAGCGGCCGAGCTCCTTCGAGAGCCGCTCGGTCGCGCGGCCCACGGCCAGGACCCGCTCCTGCAGGTCGCGCGGCACGTGCATCGCCCAGCCCTTGTCGCGGAAGTGGCGCCGCAGCTCGCCGAGGATCGTCGGCGCCGCGTAGCTCGTGAACTTCGTGCCGCGGCCCGGCTCGAAGCGGTCGAGCGCCTTCAGCAGGCCGAGGCTGGCGACCTGCAGGAGGTCGTCGAACGGCTCCCCCGTGTAGGTGTAGCGCAGGGCGAGGTCGCGGGCGAGCGGCATGAACCGCTCCACGAGCTCCTCCCGTGCGTCGAGATCGCCGCCGTCGTGGTAGGCCACGAGCAGGTCCTGTTCGAGCTGCCGTGGGCTTGGCGGTGGAACGGATACGCGCCGTCGCAAGCGACGCGCGCGCGGCGCTACGAGCGTGGCCGTCACGTGAACCTCCAGTCGAAACTGCTGACCAAGGTCCGGACCGCAACCGCGGGGGCGGCCACGCTTCGTCCCCCAAAACCTATTCTTCAGTCTCTCCGTTTGGCACGCTGGCTAAACCAAACGGGGTTGCCTCAGGCGTGTCCGTATGCGTACACCGGGGACCGGACCGGTGTGGGCGCGGCGTCGCGGGGTACCTGATCCGCATGTCGATACTCAACGGCCGTCGCAGCGTGCAGGGGAAGGTCGTCGTCGTCACCGGCGCCAGCGCGGGCGTGGGCAGGGCGGCGGCGCGCGAGTTCGCCCACCGCGGAGCATCCGTCGCGGTGTTCGCCCGTGGCCCCGAGCGGCTGGACGCCGTGGTGCGCGAGATCGAGGCGGCCGGCGGACGCGCGCTCCAGGTCGCCGTTGACGTCTCGGACGCCGACGCGGTCGAGTCGGCGGCCGAGCGGGTGGAGCGCGAGCTCGGTGAGATCGACGTGTGGGTCAACGCCGCGATGTCGGCCGTGCTCGCCGAGGTGAAGGACACGGCGCCGGAGGAGTTCCGGCGCGTTACGGAGGTGACCTACCTCGGCAGCGTGTACGGCGTGATGGCCGCCCTGCGCCGGATGCTCCCGCGCGACCGCGGGACGATCGTGCAGGTGGGCTCCGCCCTGGCGCGCCGCGGCATCCCGCTGCAGGCCTCCTACTGCGGCGCGAAGCACGGCCTCCAGGGGTTCCTGGACTCCCTGCGGGCGGAGCTGCTCCACCACGGCTCGTCGGTGCGGGTCACGATGGTGCAGCTTCCCGGCCTCAACACGCCGCAGTTCGGCTGGGTGCGCACACGCCTGCGCCGGCACCCGCAGCCCGTGCCGCCGATCTACCAGCCGGAGGTGGCGGGCCGGGCGATCGTGTGGGCGACCGAGCACCCGCGGCGCGAGTACTGGGTCGGCGCGCCGACGGTGAAGACGATCGCCGGCAACACCCTGGCCCCGGGCCTGGTGGACCGCTACCTCGCGCGCACGAACTTCGACGCTCAGCAGACCGACCTGCCGATCGACCCGGAGGAGCGCGTGGACAACCTGTTCGCGCCGCCGCCCGGGGACCCGGGGGCCCACGGCCGCTTCGACGACCAGGCGCGCGGGAGCAGCGCGCAGTGGTGGGTGCGCCGCCACCGCGGGACCCTCGCGCTCGGCGGGGCGGCGGTCGCCGCCGCGGCCGCCGCGGCCGTGCTGCAAGACCGCTGACACGGCCCGGTTTGCGGCCGTTTCCGAGGGGTAGGTTTCCGGGCGTCGAGCCAGATCGGAAACGCGCACCGCATCCGCGCCCGCGGGTCTGTTGCGTCGCCGTCGCCGTGGCGGCCTGCGCCGCGCTCGCCGGGTGCGGCGCCCAGTCGCCGCTCGAGCCGAAGAGCGACGCCTCGCGCCAGATCGCGACGATCTGGTGGGTGATGCTCGCCGCGTCCGTCGTCGTGTTCGCGGGCGCGGTCGCGCTGCTCGCGATGGGCTGGCTGCGGCGGGAGCGGAAGGGCCTCCCGTTCGTGGGCGAGCGCGAGGGCCTGTCCACCGCCCTCGTGGTCACGTTCGGCATGCTGATCCCGGCGGCGGCGCTGATCCCGCTGTTCGCCTGGGGGAACTTCACGGTCCTCGGGGCGACCGACGCGCCCGACCCCGGCAGCACGCGATTGACGGTGCACGTCGTCGCCCACCAGTGGTGGTGGGAGGTGCGCTACCCGGGCGCCCGCGCGGTGACCGCGAACGAGATCCACATCCCGGCGCGCACGCCGGTGAACCTGGTGGCGACGACGGACGACGTGATCCACAGCTTCTGGGTGCCGCAGCTGAACCGCAAGATCGACATGGTCCCCGGCAAGACCAACCGCATCCTGCTCGACGCGGACGAGCCGGGCCGCTTCCGCGGGCAGTGCGCCGAGTTCTGCGGTCTCCAGCACGTGCACATGGGGTTCTTCGTGCAGGCCGACACGCCGGCCCGCTTCCGCGCGTGGCTGGAGCGGATGGCCGAGCCGCGGCGCGCGCCGACGACAGCGCAGCAGAAGCAGGGCGAGCAGGTGTTCCTCGACGAGGCCTGCTCCGGCTGCCACACGATCCGCGGCACCTCCGCCCGCGGCGACGTGGGGCCGGACCTGACCCACCTCCAGAGCCGCACCACGCTCGCCGGCCTCACGATCCCGAACCGCGCGGCCTACCTGCGCCAGTGGGTGCGGGACCCGCAGCACGTGAAGCCGGGCAACAAGATGCCCGCGATCGGCCTCGACCGGCGTGAGCTCGGCGCGCTGATCGACTACCTGGAGAGCCTGCGCTAGCGGTGGGGATCGCGGCGACCCCAAGGGCGCAGGCGCGGATCGACCGGCTCGACCGCATCTGGGAGGAGCACCGCGGGCTCGTCGGCTGGCTGACGACCACCGACCACAAGCGGATTGGGATCCTCTACTTCTTCACCTCGCTCACGTTCTTCGCCACCGGCGGGGTGGAGGCGCTCCTGATGCGCACCCAGCTGCTGGCGCCGGACAAGCACGTGCTCGGCCCGGACGCCTTCAACCAGGCTTTCACGATGCACGGGGTGACGATGATCTTCCTCTTCGTCATCCCGATGGCGACGGGGGCGTTCGGCAACTACCTGATCCCGCTGATGATCGGCGCGCGGGACATGGCGTTCCCGCGCATGAACGCCGTCTCGTACTGGATCTACCTCGCGTCCGGGATCTTCATCTACGTCTCGGTGGTGATCGGGAACGCGCCGGACGCCGGCTGGTTCGACTACGTGCCGCTCGCGTCGAGGGAGTTCAGCCCCTCGTCCGGCATCGACTTCTACGCGCTCGGGCTGATGTTCAACGGGATCGCTACGACCGCGACGGCGATCAACTTCATCGTCACGATCTTCAAGCTGCGCGCGCCCGGGATGTCGCTGAACCGGATGCCGCTGTTCTGCTACGCGTTCCTCGCGGTCTCGTTCGCGCTCATCTTCGCGCTGCCGCCGCTGACCGCCGCCCTCGGGTTCCTCGAGCTCGACCGCCGGCTCGGGTTCCACTTCTACGACGTCGCCCACGGGGGCGACTCGCTCCTGTGGCAGCACCTGTTCTGGATCTTCGGCCACCCCGAGGTCTACATCATCGTCCTGCCGGCGTTCGGCATCGCGACCTCGATCATCCCGACCTTCGTGAGACGCAAGATGGTCGCGTTCCCGCTCGTGGCCCTGGCCGAGATCCTGGTCGCGTTCATCGGCTTCGGCGTCTGGGCGCACCACATGTTCGCCGTCGGCCTGGCGACGGTCACGACCGTGTACTACGCCGCCGCCAGCCTCATCATCGTGATCCCGAGCGGCATCCAGCTGTTCGCCTGGATAACCACGATCGTGACCGGCACGCCGCGGTTCAAGACGCCGCTGCTCTGGATCGTCGGCTTCATCGTGTACTTCGTCTTCGGCGGCCTGTCCGGCATCACGTTCGCCGTGATCCCGTTCGACCAGCAGCTGACGGACACGTACTACGTGGTCGCCCACTTCCACTTCGTGATCTTCGGCGCCGCGGTGTTCCCGATCCTCGGCGGGATGTACTACTGGTTCCCGAAGGTCACGGGCCGGATGTACGACGAGACCGCCGGCAAGGTGAGCTTCTGGCTCACGTTCGCCGGGACCGCGATCACGTTCTTCCCGATGCACATCGTCGGGTTCCTCGGGATGCCGCGGCGCCAGTACACCTACGCGCCGGACCTCGGCTGGAGCGCGCTCAACCTGATCGAGTCGCTGGGCGCCTACCTGCTCGCCGCGGGGCTGCTGCTGGTCGTCGCGAACCTGGCGGTCAGCTACTTCAAGGGCGAGCCGGCCGGCAACGACCCGTTCGGCGGCGACACGCTCGAGTGGTCCACCACGTCGCCGCCGCCGCACTACAACTACGCGGTCATCCCGAAGGTCACGAGCCCGTACGCGATGTGGGACAGGGAGGACCGGGAGGAGGACGCGCGCAAGCTCGACCGCGGGGAGCTCACGCTCGAGCGCGGCCACGAGACCGCCGCCTCGACCGTGCTCGACGCCGACTGGGACGAGGTGCTGGAGATGCCGTCCCACTCCTGGTCCCCCGTCATGGTCGCGCTCTCGCTCTCGCTCGTCTTCGCGATGCTGCTGCTCGGGCACTGGGTGACGGCCGGCGTGTTCACCGGGCTGGTCGCGCTCGTGATCTTCGGCTGGCACATGAAGGAGCCCCAGGAGGCATGAGCGAGGTCACGCGCAGCACGGAGGCGACCTCGGCGGTGGCGGCCGCCTACGCGGCGCGGCGGCGCCAGTCGCAGCCGACCGGCTGGTGGGGGATGGCGCTGTTCGTCGCGACCGAGGCGACGCTCTTCGGCACGGTCATCGCGACCTACTTCTACCTTCGCTTCAAGAGCGCGCAGTGGCCGGCGCCGGGCGTCGAGCCGCCCGACGTGGCGCTGCCGCTCTGCCTGGCGGCCGCGCTTGTGGCCACGAGCGTCCCGATGCTGCTCGCGGCGCGGGCCGCGAGCGGCGGGAGGAGAGCGGCAGCGGTCCGGCTGATCCTGCTGGCGCTGCTCGTCCAGGGCGGATACCTCGCCGTGCAGGTCATCCTCTTCAAGCGCGACCTCGGCGATTTCAGCCCGCGCGACTCCGCGTACGGGTCGATCTACTTCACGATGCTCGGGCTCCACCACGCGCACGTGGTCGTCGGGATGCTGCTGTCGCTCGGGATCGTGGTGAAGCTGCTCGGGGGCCTGACCAACTACCGCGTGATCGGGGTATCGGCGGTCGCGCTCTACTGGTACGTCATGGGCGCGCTGGCGGTGCTCGTGGTGCTGACCCAGCTCTCGCCGTCGCTATGAGCGCGTCGCTCCCGCAAGGCGCGCGGCTCTGGTTCGGCGTGTTCGGCGCGCCGGCCGTGTGGGTCGTGCAGTTCGTCGGCGGCTACACGCTGGGCGCGGCCGACTGCGGCGGCGCCGGGCTAGACATCCCCTTCGACGCGCTGACCGCGGCGTTCACCGCCGTCGCCGCCTGCGTGGCGGTGGCCGCCGGGCTGACGGCGCTCGGGGTCTTCCGCGAGACGCGCGACGTGGGCGACGAGCCGCCGGGCTCGCGCGTGCACTTCCTGTCGATCGTCGGGATGACGATCGCCCCGCTCTTCGTCGCCATCATCCTGATGAGCGGGCTCGGCGCGATCGTACTCGAGAGCTGCCACCAGTCATGAGCGCGCTCGTCATCGCCGCGCTGCTCCTGCTCGCGTGGGCGCCAGCGGCGGCGGCCCAGACGCGCGGCGGCGTCTTCCGCCCGAAGAATTCGGAGTCGATGCCGCTGCCGCAGCTTGGCTCGGCGCTGTACGACGCCAACTGCGCCAGCTGCCACGGCGGCGACGGGCGCGGTATCACCAGCACGAACCGGCCGCCGGGGTCGGGGGACGTGAAGGGCCTCGGCCCCTCGTTGCGGGGCGTGGGCGCGCTCGCCGTCGACTTCTACCTGCGCACCGGCTACATGCCGCTCGACGATCCGCACTCGGAGCCGGAGCGGCGCCGCGTGCAGTTCAGCGACAGGGAGATCCGCGCGGTCATAAGGCACGTGGACTCGTTCGAGCCCGGCCCGCCGGTGCCGCGGCCGTCACCGGAGAGCGGGAACCTGGCCGAGGGGCTGAAGCTGTTCACCGAGCACTGCGCCGGGTGCCACCAGGTGGTGGCCCAGGGCGGCGTGGTGACCGGCGCGAGGGTGCCGCCGCTGGAGGACGCGACCGCGACGCAGATCGCCCAGGCCGTGCGGATCGGCCCGTACCTGATGCCGAAGTTCTCGGAGAAGGACATCTCCGACAGCGAGCTCGACTCGATCGTGGCCTACGTGCTGAAGTCGAAGCACCCGGATGACCGCGGCGGCTGGGGAATCGGCAGCGTGGGGCCGATCCCCGAGGGGATAGTCACCTGGTTCCTGGCGGCCACCGCGTTCCTGGGCCTGGTGGCGGTGATAGGGAAGCGGGCCGGCTCGTGAAGCGGCTCTGGCGCTGGCTCGTCGCGCTCGTGGCGCTGCTGCTCGGCGGCCGCGGCCACGAGGAGGAGGGGCGCGAGCCGGAGCGGGTGGTGGCGCCGAAGGAGCCGGACCGGGGCGCCGAGACCGTCGTGATCGTCGCGCTCTTCCTGGCGGCGCTCGCCGCGGTCGGGTTCATCGTCATCTACGCGATCGACCCAGTCGACAGCAGGACCCAGCTGCTCGGCATCGCGCTCGGCCTCTGCTTCGCGCTCGTGGCGGGCGCGCTGATCCTGATCGGCAAGCGGCTGGTGCCGACCGAGGAGATCGACGAGCCCTACCCGGAGCCCGAGAACCCCGATGAGCAGGAGGAGATCGCGCGCACGTTCGAGGAGAGCGCGAGCGGGCTCACGCGCAAGGGCCTGCTGCTGGCGGCCGGCGGAGCGGCCGGGACCGCGATCGGCGCCGCGGCGCTCACGCCGGCGCTGTCGCTCGGCCCTGCGCTCGACACGAAGGGCTTCTACGAGACGCCGTGGAGGCGCGGGCGCCGGCTGGTCGACTCGGACGGACGCCCCCTGCGCGCCGAGGACATCACGACGGAGACGTTCTACACGGCCTACCCGGAGGGCGCGAAGCGGGACAAGGTCGGGTCGCCGGTGGTGGTCGTGAGGCTGCCGGCGAACGAGCTGGAGCTGCCGCCCGCGCGCTCCGGCTGGGCGCCGCGGGGGATCGTGGCCTACTCGAAGGTCTGCACGCACGCGGCCTGCGCGGTCTCGCTCTACCGCAAGCCGACGTTCCCGACCGTGCAGCCGCGCCGCGCCCTTGTGTGCCCGTGCCACTACTCGACCTTCGACCCGGCCACGGGCGGCAGCGTGATCTTCGGCCCGGCGGGCCGCCCGCTGCCGCAGCTGCCGCTGCTCGTCGACGACGCCGGCGAGCTGCGCGCCGCCGGCAACTTCTCGGCGCCGGTCGGCCCGTCGTGGAGCGGAGTGAGGAGCGGGGAGCCGACCTGATGCTGCGCCGCGCGATCAGCTTCCTCGACGAGCGCAGCGGCACGGCGCCGTTCGTCAACAAGGCGCTGCGCTACCTGTTCCCGGACAACTGGTCGTTCCTGCTCGGCGAGGTGGCGCTCTATCTGTTCGTGCTGCTGGTCGCCACGGGCATCTACCTGACGCTCTTCTTCGAGCCGAGCCTCGCGAGCACCGTGTACGACGGCAGCTACGCGCCGCTGAAGGGCGCGCCGATGAGCGAGGCCTACAAGTCAGTCGTCGACCTCTCCTTCGACGTCAAGGCCGGTCTCCTGATCCGCCAGACCCACCACTGGTGCGCGAACGCGTTCGTGGCGGCGATCGTGCTCCACCTGCTGCGCGTGTTCTTCACCGGCGCCTACCGCCGGCCGCGCGAGCTCGTCTGGCTAGTGGGGCTCGTGATGCTGTTCACCACGCTGCTCGAGGGCTACCTCGGCTACTCGCTGGTCGACGACCTGCTGTCGGGCATGGGGCTCGCGATCGGCTACTCGGTCGCGATGTCCACGCCGGTCATCGGCGGCAACCTGGCGATGCTGCTCTGGGGCGCGCCGTACCCCGGCGACCCGTCGTTCGAGTCGCGCATGTACATCGCGCACGTGCTGATCTTCCCGGTGCTGATCGGCACGCTGATCGCGGTGCACCTGGGGCTGATCATGATGCGCCACCACACCCAGTTCCGCAGCGAGCCGCGCCAGACGAACCGGACGCTCGTGGGCATTCCGACAGTCCCCGGCTACGCGCCGCGGTCGCTCGGCCTGTTCTTCGGCGTGGCGTCCGTGGCGTTCCTGCTCGGCGGGCTCGTGCAGATCAACCCGATCTGGCAGTGGGGCCCGTACGAGACCGGGCTGTCGACCAACGGCGCGCAGCCCGACTGGTACCTCGGCTGGCTGATCGGCGCGCTGCGCCTGGTGCCCGGCTTCGACGTGACGATCGGCGACTACACGCTCGTCGGCAACCCGTTCTGGGGCGGCGCCCTCTTCCCGCTGATCGTGCTGGCCGTGCTGGCGGTGTGGCCCTGGGCCGAGCGCCGCTTCACCGGCGACCGCGCGCTCCACAACGTGCTCGACCGGCCGCGCGACGCGCCGGGCCGAACGGCGTTCGGCATGGGGTTCCTCACCTGGGTCGTGCTGATCTTCTTCGCCGGCTCGGCCGACCGCGCGTACGTGTTCCTCGGGCTCAGCTACAACGCCCAGATCTGGGCCTACCGCGTGGCCGTGTGGATCGCGCCGCCGGCCGTGTACCTGCTCACGCGGCGGATCTGCCGGGAGCTCCAGGACGCCGAGCGGGTCGAGCACGCGCGCGAGGAGGCCGAGCGGGAGGCGGAGCTGGCGGGGGCCTGAGCGCGCAGGGCCCCGCGTAAGCGCCCCGCCCGCCGGGTAACCAGTGAGCGATGA
>DASXAA010000193.1:0-36862 GCA_036407035.1 Thermoleophilaceae bacterium
CGGGGCGATCGCGACCTCGTCCACGCCGTCGATCTCCTCCACTCGGACATTGACCCGCTCCGAGCGGGCCGTCGGCAGGTTCTTGCCCACGTAGTCGGGCCGGATCGGCAGCTCGCGGTGACCGCGGTCGGCGAGCACGGCGAGCTGAACGCGCTCGGGCCGGCCGTAGTCGAACAGGGCGTCGATCGCGGCCCGGGCCGTGCGGCCCGTGTAGAGCACGTCGTCGACCAGGATGATCGTCGTGTCCCCTACCGGGAAGTCCACGTGCGAGGCGTGCACGACCGGCTGCGCCCCGGGCTCGCGCAGGGTCAGGTCGTCGCGGTAGAAGCTGATGTCGATGTCGCCGAGCGGCACGGGCTCGCCGACCAGCTCGGCGACGAGGTCGCGCAGCCGCGCGGCCAGCACGGCGCCGCGACGGTGAATCCCCACGACCGCGACTCCCTCTCCCCCCGTCTTCTCGACGATCTCGTGGGCGATGCGCACCAGAGTTCGCCGCACATCCTCGCGATCGAGGACCGTCTTGTCGCTGTCCATCTCGCTCCTTCCCGGCCTCACCGGACCGGCTTAAAGGACTGGGTTGTCAGCCGCGAGCGAGGCTATCAGGAGGCGGGGACGGGGCGTTCGTCCCAGCGCACGTGCACCGGCTCGCCGCGCTCGGGCAGGGGGATCTCGACGCGGTCGAAGTCGCGCGGGACGACGGTGTTCTCGAACGCGGCCTGGGCCTCCTCGCGCAGCTCACGACCCGAGTACCGCGGCGAGACGTGGGTGAGCGCGAGCATCGACACGTGCGATGCGGCCGCGAGCTCAGCGGCCTGGAGCGCGGTGGAGTGGCGGGTCTCCGCGGCGCGGGCGACCTCGTCCTCCAGGAACGTGGCCTCGTGCACGAGCAGGTCGGCCCGGAACGCGACGACCTTGGTCATCTCGCACGGCGCCGTGTCCCCGGCGAGCACGACCTTCCGACCGCGCCTCGACTCCCCCATCACCTGCTCCGGCCGCACGCCGCCGACGGTCTCCCCTCGCTGCAGACGGCCGAAGTCCGGCCCCGGGGTGACGCCCAGCTCCTGGGCGCGCTCGGGGTCGAAGTGCCCCGGCCGCTCGTCCTCGATCAGGGCGTAGCCGACGGCCTCGATGCGGTGGTCCACGGCGAAGGCGGCGATCCGGTAGCCGTCGCGCTCGAGCTCGTCGTTGGGGTCCAGCTCCACGAGCCGGATCGGGAAGCTCGTCCTGCCGATCACCGGACGCAGCGCCGCGAAGAGGGCCGCGAGGCCGCGCGGGCCGTAGACGGTGAGCTCGCGCTCGCGCTGGCGCAGGCTGAACGTCTTCATCATGCCGGGCAGCCCGAGCACGTGGTCGGCGTGGTAATGCGTGATGAAGATCTCCTCCAGCTCGACCAGTCCGGTCGAGCGCACCAGCTGCCGCTGCGTGCCCTCGCCGCAGTCGAACAGCAGGCGGTCGCCGCCGCGGCGAACGAGCGTGGCGGGGAGGCCGCGGCGCGCGGTGGGCGCGGAGCCGGCGGTGCCTACGAAGAGGACGTCCAGATCCATGCGCTGCGTATCTTGGCGCGCGGCCCGGCGCGCCTCAGCCCTGCACGCTCTCGAGGCGGCGCTCCGCGTCGTCGGCCGCGGCCGACGCCTCCTCGGCATCGCCGCGCGCCTCCACCAGCGACGTCTCCCGGGCCTGGAGCTCCTCGGCCGCCCGCTCGGCCGCGGCGCGGGCGCGCTCGGCGGCCCGCTCCGCGTTGTCCAGCCGCTTGCTCGCGCGCGCCAGGGCGGCCTTCGCCTCCCTGAGCTCGCGCTGCAGCGCCTTCTCCTGCTCCTGGCGCTCGCGCTCCTCCTCCGCCGCGCGCTCGGCCTCGCGCCGGGCGCGCTCCTCGGCCTTCTTGTCGGGCTTCTTCGTTGTTTGGCCCGCGGGCTCCTTCGTGCGCGCCCGCGGCGCCGGCGCTGTCGGCGTCTCGCCGCCGAGCGCGAACGGCCCCAGGCCGGTGGCCGCGCGGTGCGTCGTCACGCGGCCCGCCTCCAGCTCCGCCCGCAGCGCGTCGTCCGCGGCGACGGCGTGGAGCGTGTCGCGCACGCGCTCGACGTTCGCGTCGTTCGCCTGGCCCGCCTCGCGCAGGGCCGCCTCGGCCAGCTTCGACACCTCCGCCGCCGCCTCGCGCTCCTCCTCGGCCGCCCCCCGCAGGCCGCCTGCGCCCTTGCCGCCCATCGCTGCGGCGTGCGCCTTGCGCAGGACCGCGCCCGCCTCGAGCAGCTGCTCGACCTCGTCCGCGCCGTGCCGCGCCGCCTGGTTGATCGCCCAGGCGGCCGCGCTCGGCTTCTTGAGCCGCTTGACGGAGTCCGCCGCGTCGCGGTCGCCGCCCTTGCGCAGCCGCTTCGCCAGCTCGTCGCGGGCGGAGGTGAACTCCGCGGGCGGCAGCTCGTACAGGCGCCCGATCTCGTCTTCCGCCGATTCGCTCATTCGACCACCACAAGCTCGAACTCCACGCGCCCCTCGCGGACGCGTGCGAGCCCCATTGTGTGGGACGGCGCCCGTCGCCGCTCCGTGGGGCTGCCCGGGTTGAAGATCTGGAAGCCCTCGCGCTGCTCGTGCAGCGGGATGTGAGAGTGGCCGAACACGACCGCCTCCGCCCGTCCCTCGAACCGCCGCCTCATGCGCTCGAGCCGCCCCTGCCGCGGCCCGGCGTCGTGGAGCATCGCGATCCGCGCGCCGGCGGCCTCGACCACCCGCTCTGCGGGCAGCATCCCGCGCAGCTCCATCGAGTCGACGTTGCCGTGCACGGCGACCACGGGCGGGCCGATGGCCTCGAGCTCGTAGAGGACGTCCAGCGTGGCGACGTCGCCCGCGTGGAGCAGCAGGTCCGCCGCGGCGATGCGCTCCACACAGGCGTCCGGGAGGCGCCGCGCCCCACGCGGCAGATGGGTGTCGGAGATGACTGCGATCAGCATGTGCGGACTACACTGGCCGACGGGCGCCCGTAGCTCAGTGGATAGAGCGCTGCCCTCCGGAGGCAGAAGTCGCAGGTTCGAATCCTGCCGGGCGCGTCAACCATCCCTGGAGCAGGCGATGTCGCAGGAGAACGTGGAGATCGTGAGCGCCTTCATCGAAGCGACGATTCGCGACACGACGGAGGGTCCACAGAGCTATCTCTCGGCCGACTGCGAGTTCAACCCGTTCCGCCATCCCGACGGGCCGGCGAAGGGACCTGATGGGTTCACGCGCCGGCTCGAGGAGCTCACTGCCCAGTTCGAGACATACCTCGCACGACCCAGTCGTCTCGAGCAGGTGGGCGAGCTCGTGGTCGCCGAGCTCGAGCGCGAGGTGAGGAGCAAGCGAGGGCCGGCGGTGATCAAGGACCGCTTCTCGCAGGTCTTCACGCTGCGCGACAGGAAGATCGTGCGCGTCGAGTCCTTTCCCACCTTCGGCGAGGCCCTCGAGGCCGCTCGGCTGCGGGAGTAGCCGACGTTCCATTGAGCCGTTACCGACCGCCGCCCGCGTCAGTCGGGCGGGTAGTAGACGAAGAACGGCTCGGTGCGGGCCCCGGTGTGCTTCGTGCAGCCGCCCGAGTAGCGGCGCCGGTGGCAGTCCCAGCCGCGCGGGCGGCCGGCGCGCTTCACCATGCTGCGCGACCAGCGGCGCATGAAGCGGCATGACGCCTTCGCGCCCCCGACCCAGTACTCGGCGTGGTTCACGTGGATCGCGGCGCACGCCTTCGCCTCGGCGCCCGCCGGCGCGAGGGCGGCGCACACGGCGGCCACCAGCACGATCGCGACACCCACCCGCATCGCGGCCAGGGTAGCGGGACCGGCCGCGCCCGCGGTCAGACCTCGATGCGGGCGCCCACGATCACCGTGCGGTGACGCGGGAGGTGGAAGTACTCGGCGGCGTCGGCGGTCACGCGTGAGGTCGCCAGGAACAGGCGCTTGCGCCAGGGGTTCAGTCCCGGCTCGTCGCCGAGCACGAGGTCGATCGTCGACAGGTAGTACGACGCCTTGCCGACGTCGAGGGGGAACTCGAGCTCGGCCTTCTCGATCTGGCGCAGCATGCGCGGCACGTTCGGCGCGTCCATGTAGCCGAGGCGCGCGACCGCGTGCGTGATGCCGTCGTCCCGGTAGCCGAGCTCGTCGATCGCGAGCCGCTCCCTCGCCGGCACCCGCGGCACCGGCATCGTCTCGAGCGACAGGATCACGATGTGCTCGGGCAGCGCGTGGAGGTGATCGGCGAGCGCGCGCATCGCGAGCGGGCACGTCTCCGGGTTGCGGGTGAGGAAGACCCCGGTGCCGGGGACGCGCTCGGTCGGGCGCCTGCGGTCGTGGAGCTCGCGGATGAACGCTCGCAGCGAGCCCTCGTCGCGCTCGCGCCGCGCCGTGACGAGCTCGCGGCCGCGCTGCCAGGTCGTCATGACGATGAAGACCACCAGGCCGATCAGGAGCGGCAGCCACGCGCCGTGCCCGACCTTCGTCGCGTTCGCCGCCAGGAAGAACAGGTCGACCGTGAGCAGGACCGCGGCGCCCGTGAGCACCAGCCACAGCGGCTTCCCCCACTGGTGGCGCACGATGTAGAAGAAGAGCAGCGTCGTGATCGTGATCGTCGCGGTGACGGCCATGCCGAATGCGAACGCCAGCGCCGTCGATGACCTGAAGCTGAGGACGAGCGCCAGCACGGCCCCCAGCAGCAACCAGTTGACCAACGGGACGTAGATCTGGCCCGCGGTACGGGCGGACGTGTGCGCGATGCGCAGTCGCGGCAGGTAGCCGAGCTGGACGGCCTGGTGCGCGACCGAGAACGCCCCGCTGATGACGGCCTGTGAGGCGATCACCGTCGCCGCCGTGGCAAGGAAGATCATCGGCCATCGCCCCCAGTGGGGCACGAGCAGGAAGAACGGGCTGCTGATGTTCGCGGCGGGGTCGTCGAGGATGAGCGCGCCCTGTCCGGCGTAGCTGAGGATGCACGCCGGGAACACGAGGGCGAGCCAGGCGCGCGTGATCGGGACGCGGCCGAAGTGGCCCATGTCCGCGTAGAGCGCCTCGGCGCCGGTGACGGACAGGACGACGGCCGCCAGCGCGAAGAAGGCGGTAGAGAAGTGGTTGAAGAAGAAGTCGAGCGCGTACGTCGGGGACAGGGCCTTGAGGATCTCCGGGTGGTCGACGATCCCGCCGACGCCGCAGGCCGCGATCGACGCGAACCAGACGATCATCACCGGGCCGAAGAGGCGGCCGACCGCCCCCGTGCCGAGCCGCTGCAGGAGGAACAGGACGACGATGATCGCCGCCGTGATCGGCACGACCAGGTCCTCGAGGGACGGTCGCGCCACCTTCAGCCCCTCGACCGCCGACAGCACCGAGATCGCCGGCGTGATCATGCTGTCGCCGAAGAACAGCGAGGCGCCGAAGATCCCCAGACCGGCCAGCACCAGCTTGGTCCGGCGCCCGCCGGCGATCGGCCGCTGCCGGATCAGCGTGATGAGGGCCATGATGCCGCCCTCGCCGTCGTTGTCCGCCCGCATCACGAGCAGCACGTAGGTGACGGTCACGACGAGCGTCACCGACCAGAAGATCATCGAGACGATTCCGATCACGCTGTCGCCCGTCGCCGCGACCGGGTGAGGGTCGCCCGGATCGAAGACCGTCTGGAGCGTGTACAGCGGGCTCGTGCCGATGTCGCCGAAGACGACTCCCAGCGCGCCGACGAACAGCGCGCCCCTGGCCGTGATGCGCCTCCTGTGGGTGTCCGCGTCGCTGCGCACCAGTGGTCGAGGGAGTCTCCACCCTCCGGCTCGCGTCTTTCAACGCCGAGCGCCCCGCAGACGCTGGAGGGCTGGGCGTACGATTCACCCGTTTCCGGTGTTGGATGACCTCAAGGGAGGCAAGATGAGGCGTGTCTGGGCAGTGGGAGCTGCGATCGGGCTGGTGGCGCTGGGGGTGATGGCAGGTCCCGCCTCCGCCAAGGGCGGCGGCCTCTGGGGCGTCTACGACAACGCCCTCTCGCGCGCGAAGTACATCGACCTGACCCACACGATCACCCCGCGGATCCCCGTCTGGAAGGGGTTCGGGCCGTCCGTCTTCTCGCCGACCGTCAACCCGGCGACGGGCCAGCCGTACACGTACGCGACCGACGGCTTCGAGGCCACCTCGTACAACCTCTCGACCGACCAGCTGGGCACCCAGCTCGACCCGCCCGCGCACTGGGCGCCCGAGTACGCCGCGATCGACGAGCTGCCCGCGACCTTCGCGGTGCGGCAGCTGGTGGTGATCTCGATCGTGCCCCAGGTGAACAAGGACTTCAACTACGCGCTCAAGGTGAAGGACATCCGCAACTGGGAGCGCAAGCACGGCCGCATCCCGCGCGGGAGCGTGGTGTTCGTGCGCTCCGACTGGTCGAAGCGCTGGCCCGACCCGGCGCTGTCCGGCCTGACGGAGTTCCCGGGCGTGTCGCTCGCGGCGCTCAAGTTCCTCCACCACAAGCGGCACATCCTGTTCCACGGCCACGAGCCGCTCGACACCGACTCCACGCCCACGCTCGAGGGCGAGGACTGGCTGATGCACCACGGCTACGCGCAGGCCGAGGGCGTGGCCGACCTGTCGGGCGTGCCGGCCACCGGCTGCCTGCTCGACATCGGCTATCCGAAGCTCGGCGGCGGGGTCGGCGGCTACGCGCGCTTCATCGCGATCTGCCCGCCCGGCACCAAACGCGGCGTGCGGATCGGCCAGGTGCCGGAGTCGCCGCTCCAGAAGTACGACACCCCGCTCCACTGGGACACGACCCAGGGCATGCGAGTGCGCTGAGTGCGCGGATGGATCACTGAGCCGGGGGCTCCGAGCGGGATCGCGCTGCGCGACCGCCCGGAGCCCACTCCGGCCGGGAACGAGGTGCTGATCCACGTGGAGGCCTACGCGGTCAACCGCGGCGAGCTGCGCCTGATCGAGGACCGCTCCGACGGCTGGCCCCCGGGCCAGGACGTGGCCGGCACGGTCGTGGAGTCACGGGCGGGCGAGGGCCCGGCACCGGGGGCGCGGGTGGTCGGGGTGGCCGACGAGGGCGGCTGGAGCGAGCGCGTGACCGTACCGGTCCACCGGGTTGCCGAGCTGCCGGAGGAGGTCTCCTTCGTCCAGGCGGCCTCGCTGCCGGTGGCCGGGCTGACCGCGCTCCGGACGCTTCGCACGGGCGGCCCGCTGCTCGGCCGGCGGGTGCTGGTCACGGGCGCCACGGGCGGCGTCGGCAGCTTCGCCGTGCAGCTCGCCCGCGCCGCCGGTGCGACCGTCACCGCGCTCGTGAGCGGCCCGGACCGCGTGGACGAGGCGGCCGGCCTCGGCGCCCACGCCGTGCTGACCTCCCTCTCGGACGAGGCCGGCCCCTTCGACCTGGTGGTAGACGGCATCGGCGGCGCGGTGCTGTCGGACGCCGTGCGCCGGCTGGCGCCCGGCGGCCAGGTCACGGCCTACGGCTCGGCCGGCCGCGCCCGCAGCGAGATCGCGTTCTTCGACTTCGCGGGCGCCGCCCCCGGCGGCCGGCTGGAGGGCTTCTTCATCTACCGCACCGGCGAGGAGACGTTCGGCGCGGACCTCCGCGTGCTGGCGGAGATGGTCGCCGAGGGGCGGCTCGAGGCGCGCATCGGGCTCGAGGCCGACTGGTCCGAGACCGCCGCGGCGGTCGAGGCGCTGCGCGAGCGGCGGAGTACGGGAAAGGTCGTGCTCAGGCGCTCGTAGCTCACATGGTGGGGATCGTGGTGCTGGACGCCTTGCGGACGTCGACCACGCGCCTCTCCGCCTTGTCGAACGCGGCCTGCGCGACGGCGGGGTCCACGTGCGCGGCGAGCTCCTGCACCTTCAGCGACTCGAAGTCGCGCGCGGCCTCCGCGCGCTCCTTGCCCGCGGCGCCGGCGCGCACGCCGAAGTAGGTGCCGACGACCGTCCCGATCACCGTGAACGCGGCCGAGACGATGGTCGACTTCTCGTCGTCCTGCACGGTCCCCATGGCGACCAGCCCGAGGATGAAGACGAACACCAGTCCCAGGGCCACGACCAGGATCCCCCCGGTCGCCTGGATGACCCCGATCGTGCCGGTCTGCTCGGCCGGCGTCGTACCGGCCGACGCGGATGCGTCCTCAGGCATCTGCCCTCCGTTCGTTGGTGAGCCCCCGCTGAGCGTAACGCCGGGTCGGACGGCGCCGCTACCCGCGCAGCCTGCGCTCGTACCAGCGGTAGGCCGCCTCGAGACCGCGGTCCAGCTCCCACTCGGGGGCCCAGCCGAGCTCCTCGCGGATCGCACTCGAGTCGAGGTACTGGCGGTCGATCTCGCCGTGCGGGGTCCCCTCCCCCCGGACCTCCGGCTCGAGGTCGAGGCCCGCGACCGCGGTCATCCGCTCCACCAGCTCGCGCACGGCGACCGGCGTGCCGTGGCCGACGTTCCAGGCCCGCCCGCGCAGCTCCGGCCGGTCGAGCGAGGCGGCGATCGCCAGGTAGGCGGACACCGCGTCCCCGACGTAGAGGTAGTCGCGCTCCGGCGTGCCGTCCGAGCGGATCACGGGCCGCCTGCCGGCCACCAGCGCCCGGGCCGTGTCCGGCACGATCCGCGACCAGCCGAGATCGCCGGGGCCGTAGACGTTGGCCAGCCGGCTGACCGCGACCGGCATGTCGTAGGTGGTCGCGTACGAGCGGGCGATCATGTCGGTGGCCGCCTTCGAGACGTCGTAGGGGTACCGCGGCCGCAGGGCGAAGTCCTCGCGGTAGGGGAGCTCGTCGTGGTCGCCGTACGCCTTGTCGGACGAGGCCACGACGATCCGCTCGATCCCACCCTGCACGCGGCACGCCTCGAGCACCACGTAGGAGCCGCGCACGTTCGCCTCCCAGGTCGACAGCGGCGAGCGGTTCGCGGTCCCGACGATGGCCTGCGCAGCCAGGTGAAAGACGGCGGTGACCTCGTGCTCGTTCAGCAGCCGTAGGATCGACTCGTAGTCGACCACGTCGGCGAGCGCGCCGACGCAGCGCGCCTCGATCCCCTCGCTCACGAAGCGCTCCTCCGGATCCACGTCCCGGCGCGGCACGACCACGCGTGCGCCCTCGTCCAGGAGCCGCTCGGCGACCCACGAGCCGATGAACCCCTGGGCGCCGGTGACGAGGATGGTCGCGCCTTCGGGTCGCCAGGCCATAGGCGCGGGAATGTACGCTTGCGGCGGGATGTGCGGCCTTTCAGCGCGCTTCGTCGCGGGCGTCTTCGTGGCTTCGCTGCTCGCTCTCGCGGTGACGACCTCTGCCGCGGCGGCCGCGCCGCAGTGCCGCGCGGGACGCGCGACGAGCGACAGGCTCGGCTCGCCGACCGCCGCGATCGCCTGGCGCGCGGGCGTGATCGCGCGCACGCCCGTGCACTCGCGGCCGCCGGTGCGGCGGAAGGCCGCGCGGCCCCTCCGCAGCGTCCTCCCCCGCGACGCCTCCGCGCTGCTCGTGCTCGCCGCGCGCCACGATCGCCGCGGGCGCTGCTGGCTGCGCGTGCGGCTGCCCTTCCGCCCGAACACGTCGGCCGGCTGGATCGACGCCAGGTACGTCCTGCTCCGGGCCACGCGCTGGCGGATCGTCGTGTCGCGCGCGGCGCGAACGATCACGCTCTACCGGCACGGCCGCGTCGCCCGCAGGGCCTCGGTGGTGATCGGCACCCCGAGCACGCCCACGCCCACCGGGCTGTTCTCGATCGTCGCGACCTGGCGCTGGAACCCGTACGACTTCCTCGGCTCGTACCTCCTGCCGCTCACCGCGCACAGCGACGTGCTCCAGGAGTTCGGCGGCGGCGACGGCCGGGTCGGCATCCACGGGCGCGGTGGGGAGAGCCTGCTCGCTCCGCTCGGCTCCGCGAGCAGCCACGGCTGCATCCGGCTCGCGAACTCCACGATCGAGTCGATCGTGCGGACGGTCGGGCCGGGTCGTCTGCCGGGGATTCCGGTGCGCGTGCTGTAAGCGCTGCCGGCGCCCTCAATGGGTTAACCTTCTTCACTGGTAAACCCTCGCGACGACATGGAGGTCGCGCGGATGCTCGACGCCGGACCGCGACGCGTCCATCGGTGGCTCGGACCCGATTCCTCTCCGCACCAGGCGGCGGCGAGATGCATGCGGGAGTCCCCACTGCGTTCCTGACGGTCTTCGCTGTCACCGCCGGGCTCGGATCCGCCGCGCCGGAGACCTGCTGTTCCGACAGTCCC
Organism: Thermoleophilaceae bacterium; assembly: GCA_036407035.1. Lineage (GTDB taxonomy): Bacteria > Actinomycetota > Thermoleophilia > Solirubrobacterales > Thermoleophilaceae > JACVRW01. The sequence goes on from DASXAA010000193.1 coordinate 10,184, forward strand.
GAGGGACAGCCGGCGCCGCGGACGCTCCCTTCCGGGCCCGAGCCGCCTGCCGCAGGCCCCGCCGCATCACGCCCCGCGGCGTTCATGGCGCTGACGGTCAACCGGCCCGTCGGCCTGCGCGCCCGCCCGCGAGGGCCGGTGACCTCGTGGCTCGCGCCGGAGACCGAGTTCGGCTCGCCCCGCGTGGTCGGGGTCGTCAGCCGGCGCGGCGCATGGCTCGGAGTGACCACGCCGACGCTGCCCGACGGACAGCTCGGGTGGATCAGACGCGGGGACCCCGCGGTGAACGCCGGCCGAGTCCGCTGGTCGCTGCGGGCCGACCTCTCCGAGCGCCGGCTCGTGCTGCGCCGCGGAGCGAAGGTGGTCAGGCGGCTCACGGTGGCGATCGGCGCCGCGGGGTCGCCCACGCCCACCGGCCGGTTCGCCGTGACCGACAAGCTGGCGGGCGGCCGCTACAGCGCCGCGTACGGCTGCTGCATCCTGGCGCTGTCAGGCCACCAGCCGAACCTGCCTGCGGGGTGGCGGGGCGGCAACCGGCTGGCGATCCACGGCACCTACGGAGAGGTGGGGCTGCCGGCAACGGCCGGGTGCCTACGGGCGTCGAACGACGAGATGGCGGAGCTGATGCGGCGGGTGCCGCTCGGGACGCCGGTGTTCATCGGGCGCTGACGGCGGATCGCTGCGGGGCGCCGCGGTTGCCGGGCGCCTACGACAGGCAACCAAGGATGATCCCGAGGGGGGTGTTCGACAAAGCGGGACTATTTCTCCCGTTTCGTTGAACACCCCCCTCGCGTCCCGCGGCCCGCTCCGGGACCACCCTTGGTTGCCTGCTGTAAGCGCCTGGACGACCGGTCGGCGCGGGCTGGCCGGCAGGGCCGATGCCGGCCCCGTGGCGAAGCGCCATGATGAGGCGATCCCCACCATCCGCCCCGCCACCCGCGCCGACGCGCCCGCCGTCGCCGCGATCTACAACGACGCCCTCGAGGAGCGCCAGTCGACCTTCGAGACACAGCCGCGGTCGGCCGGCGACTTCGCGCGGCCGATCCGCGACGGCCGGCTGCACCTCGTCACGACGGACGGCGCCGGAGCCCCGCTCGGCTGGGCCCGCCTCGGCGAGTACAGCCCGCGGCCCTGCTACTCGGGCGTCGGCGAGGCGTCCGTGTACGTCGACCGCGCCGCCCGCGGTCGCGGGCTCGGCCGGGCGCTGTTCGACGCGCTCGCCGAGGAGGCCGAGCGGCGCGGCTACTGGAAGCTGGTCGGCCTCCTGTTCGCCACCAACGAGGCGAGCGTGGCGCTGTGCCGCGCCGTCGGCTGCCGCGAGGTCGGCGTGCTCGAGCGCCACGGCCGCCTCGACGGCGAGTGGCGTGACGTGATCCTGGTGGAGAAGCTGCTCAGCCCCTGATCGTGCGCCTGAGCAGGAACAGGCACACGGCGGCCAGCACGGCCGCGATGACCGGGATGCCGGCGCCCAGCACCCCGAAGATCGCCAGCACGACGCCCACCACCGCGATCACCGCGAAGGCGCCGGTGGCCAGCACCAGCTGGTAGGCGCGGCGCTCGCGCTCCGGCCTCGACAGCCTCGAACCTCCGCGGCGCTCCAGGTCGCTCATACCCACATCGTGGCAGGTGGCGAGGCGAGCGCGCGGACGTCAGCCGGCTATCCGCCGGCCACGGCGGGGAGGATCGTGACCTCGTCGCCGTCCTCGACGCTCGTGTCGAGCCCGTCGAGGAAGCGGATGTCCTCCCCACCGACGTACACGTTCACGAAGCGCCGCAGGTCGCCGTCCTCGGCGATCCTCTCGCGGAGCCCGTCGAAGCGGTCGTACAGCCCGTCGAGCACCTCGCCGACGGTGGTGGCCCCGTCCACGGAGGCCTCGCCCTCGCCGCCGGTGACGCTGCGGAGCTGCGTTGGGATCTTGACTGTCACGGCCATGGGGTCGGACAGTCTAAACAGGCGCTCCCACGTCCACCGTCGCCTCGAACGACGCCAGCGCCGGATCGATCTCGTATGTCTCGAACGTGCCGCGCACCGCGTCGAGCGTCTTCAGCCCCTCGCCGGTGATCAGCACCACCACCCGCTCGTCCGGGTCGATGTCGCCGCGCTCGGCGAGCTTGCGCAGCACCGCCGTGGTCACGCCGCCGGCGGTCTCCGTGAAGATGCCGGTCGTCTCGGCCAGCAGGCGGATGCCCTCGCGGATCTCGTCGTCGCTGACCGCGTCGATCGAGCCGCCCGTGCGCCGCGCCAGGTCGAGCGCGTACGGCCCGTCGGCGGGGTTGCCGATCGCGAGCGACTTGGCGATCGTGTCCGGCCGCACCGGCTTGCAGGCGTCCCAGCCCTCCTCGAACGCGTGCGCGACGGGCGAGCAGCCCTCGGCCTGGGCGCCGTTCATCACGGGCGCCTCGCCGTCCACGAGGCCGACCTCGCGCCACTCGTCGAACCCGCGCGCGACCTTGGTGAACATCGAGCCGGACGCGATCGGCCCGACGATCCGGTCCGGCAGCTCGAACCCGAGCGCCTCGGCGATCTCGAACGCCAGCGTCTTCGAGCCCTCGGCGTAGTACGGGCGCACGTTCACGTTCACGAACGCCCACTCGCGCTCGCCCGAGAGCTCGGTGCAGAGGCGGTTCACGTCGTCGTAGTTGCCGCGCACGGTCACGAGCTTCGTGCCGTACACGCCGGTCGCCAGGATCTTCTGCTCCTCGAGGTCGGCCGGGATGAACACGTACGACTGGAGTCCGGCCGCGGCGGAGTGGGCGGCCACGGCGTTCGCCAGGTTGCCCGTCGACGCGCACGCCGCCACCTCGTAGCCGAGCTCGGCCGCCTTGGCGAGCGCGACGCTGACCACGCGGTCCTTGAACGAGTGCGTCGGGTTGGCGGTGTCGTTCTTGACCCACACCTCCCGCAGCCCGAGCCGCTCGGCGAGCCGGTCGGCCCGCACCAGCGGCGTGCAGCCCGTCGGCAGCGCGGAGCGCGGCGCCCGCTCGAACGGCAGGAAGTCGGCGTAGCGCCAGATCGTCTGCGGCCCGGCCTGGATGCGGCGCTTGACGCTGTCGGCGTCGAGGGCCGACAGGTCGTAGCGGACCTCTAGCGGCCCGAAGCAGTTGTCGCACACGTACCTCGCCTCGAGCTGGTACGTGGCCCGACATTCCTTGCACTGAAGCGCTTCCACCGGCATTGCCAACTCCTTTGTCGGATCCTCCGCCGTCTTCTGTGACGGAGGCCCCGGTGAGAGCGCCTCGTCACATCTCGATGGAATTGGCACCGTTCTCGCCCGGCAGGCAATGCCGGGCGGATGGTTGCCGGGGCTTCATCGGGCCATGTCCCTCCACCCCTCTCGATGCAACGGCGTATGTGAGCGACGGAGGATACAGGTGCGGGCAAGTAGAATCAGCCATCAGGTGATTCCAGTGACCGACGACCCGCTCAGACGCCATGCCGAGCCTGCCGAAGCCACGCCTGCGGAGATCCGCGCGTGCCCGGGTCGACGCTCACGCGCCGCCTAGGGTCGAGCCGAACCTCGAGGTCGTCGACAGCGAGGGCCTGCGCTGGATCAACATCGAGCGCCCGGGCCCCGTCGACCGCGCCTGGCTCGAGGAGCACTTCGACTTCCACCCGCTGGACTACGAGGACGTCCTCTCGCGCAACCAGCGGCCGAAGATCGACGAGTACGACGACTACCTCTTCATCGTTCTGTACTTCCCGGTATTCGACAAGGCGGTCGGCCGGCTGAACGCGGCCGAGCTCGACATCTTCGTCGGGCCGGAATACCTGATCACCCTGCCGAACACGCCGCTGCCGCCGGTGGAGTACCTGTTCGAGCGCTGCCGCTCGTCGGAGGAGGTGCGCGAGTCGCTGCTCTCGAAGGGCTCCGGCTACCTGCTCTACAAGATCGTCGACGACTCCTTCGACTACTGCTTCCCGATGCTGCGCAAGATCGGCAACAAGCTCGAGCGGCTCGAGGAGGACATCTTCGAGGGCCGCTCCGAGGAGGTCGTGCGCGACATCTCCAACTCGAAGCAGGAGATCATCAACTTCCGCAAGATCATCCGGCCGCAGCGCGCCGTGCTGCGCGACCTCGAGCGCACCAAGCAGCGCTACCTCGCCGAGGACCTCGAGGTGTACTTCGACGACATCGTCGACGCCTCCGAGCGCATTTGGGACATGCTCGAGAACTACAAGGAGGTCGTGGGGGCGCTGGAGGACACGAACGAGTCCGTGCTCTCGCACCGCGTGAACGAGGTGCTGCGCGTGCTGACCGCGTTCAGCGTCGTGATCCTGCCGCTCACCCTGCTCGCGAGCCTGTGGGGGATGAACGTCGCCGTGCCCGGCGAGAAGGGCGGCGCCTCGTTCTGGGTCATCCTCGGCGCGATGGCCGCTCTCCTGCTGGGGATGGTGGGCTACTTCCGCAGGCGCGGCTGGCTCTGACGCCGGGCTAGCCGACCGCCACGCGCAGCCTGGACGCGAGGCGGCCGAGGCCCAGCTCCCGGGCGATGGCCATCGCCTGCGCGGCCGCCTCGCGATCGCCCGGCGCGCCCCGGCGCGCGAGCATGTCGGCCCGCCACGCGGCGGCCCAGGCGGCGGCCGGCCGCGCGCCGGCCCGCTCCGCCCACGCCGTGGCCGCTTCGAAGTGGGCCTCCGCGGCCTCCCAGCGCGAGCACGCCGACGCCAGCACGCCGAGGAAGAGCTCCGCCGGGCCGAGGCAGACGGCGCCACGGCCGATCAGCACCGCGCGCTCACTGTACGGCGCGAGCAGCTCGTAGAGCTCGGCCGCGCGCGCGGCGTCGTCGAGCACGGCCACGCCCTGCGCCAGCCCGGCCAGCGACGCGAGCCGGTTCATGTCGTTCGCGACCGCGGCGAAGCCGCCGGCGGCAAGCGCGTCCAGCTCGGCGCGCGCCTCGTCGATCCGGCCGGCCTCGCCGTGCATCAGCGGGAGGTCACTCCGCAGCGCCGACTGCACCGCCACCACCGCCATCCGCTCCGGCACATCGGGCGGCTCGGCCTCCGGCGGCGGGCGCCGCTCGAAGTCGAGGTAGGTGGTCTGGATCCAGTGGAAGAGGTCGGCCACGCGGTCGCCCGCACGGCGCCCCATCTCCACCGCCTCGGCGCCCAGGCGGGCCGCGTCGTCGAAGTCGCCGCGCAGGATCGCGAGCATGGCCCGCCACATCGGCGTCCACCACTGGTAGCCGGCCAGCCGGAGCTCGTCGGCGAGGAGGCCGTGCTCGCCGATCTCCCGCTCGGCGGCGTCGAGGTCGCCGCTCTCGAGCAGGTCGAGCACGCGCCAGTTGCGGCCCTGGAGCGCCCGCTCGGCGTCGGAGGCCGATTCCGCGAGCGCGACCATCTCGTCCGCGAGCGCCAGCCTGCGCTCCAGGTGCGGCGGGCTCCAGAGGGCCACGTGGTGTGCGCTCAGCGCGTCGCCGAGGGCGTCGGGCGCGCCGGCCTCGCGAGCGAGCGCCACCGCCTCACCGCTCAGCTCCGCGCGCCTGTCCGGCGACGCGTGGTAGAGCTCGATCGCGAGGCGCCCGAGCAGCCGTGCCCGGAGCGCCCGTTCGCCCTGCGGCAGCTTCGCGAGGGCCTCCTCGAGCAGGGCCACAGTCTCCGGGTCGTGGCCGAGCACGGTCACGCCGAGCCCGCTGCGGCCGAGCGCCGCGCGCGCGAGCGACCCGGCGTCGCCGAGCTCGCGGGCCAGCGCCGCCGCGGCCCCGAAGCTCTCGCGCGAGCCGGGCACGTCTCCGGCGCGCAGGCGCGCCTCTCCGAGACCGATGAGCAGCTCGCAGCGCTCCTGGCGCGCTGCGGCGATCTCGAGCGCGCGCTCGTAGTGGCGCGCCGCGTCCTCGTACGCGAGCTGCGACACGGCCCGCCGCCCGGCGCGCGCGGAGTAGTCGACCGCCTTGGCGCCCGCCCCCGCGGCGTGCCGGTAGTGGTGTGCCAGCTCGCCCAGGTGCGGGTCCGGGTCGGCGGCGGACAGCTCCTCGAGCGCCGCGCCGATCTCGCCGTGGAGAAGCGCCCGGCGGCCCGGGGTGAGGCCGTCGTAGATGGCGTCGCGCACGAGCGCGTGCGTGAACGCGTACCGGCCGGGCCGACGCGGCTCCTCGCGGACGACGTGGGCGACCAGCGCAGCGTCGAGCGCCGCCGCCACCCGCTCGCGGTCGAGCCCGCCGGCGCGCTCGACGACGTCGACCCCGAACTCGCGCCCGGCCACCGCGGCGACCGCGAGGAGCTGGCCGGCATCGCCGCCCAGCCTCCGCAGCCGCTGCCCGAGCACGTCCTTGACGCCCTCGGGGATGCCGAGCTCGGCGACGTCCCGCCGGCCCGACTCGCGCAGGTGGCGGAGCACCTCCTCGACGAAGAAGGGGTTGCCCGCGGTCTCGGAGGCGATCGCGCCGGGGAGCCCGCTGGGCGCGCCCTCCCCGAGCCAGGCGGTGACGAGCGTGCCGACCTCCCGCTCCGCGAGCGGCTCGAGCGCCAGCCGCGTCATGAGCCCTTCGCGGCGCAGCTCCGCGACGAGCTCGGCGAGCGGTCCGCCGGGGTCGAGCTCGCCGTCGCGGTAGGTGCCGAGGATCACGACGGGCGCCGGGTCGTGGGCGGCGAGATGGCGGATCAGCATCGTGGTGGGCCGGTCGGCCCAGTGGAGGTCGTCGAGCACGAGCAGCACGGGCCGCGCGCGGGCGGCGGCCCCGAGGAGCGCCGCGGCGGCCTCGAACAGTCGCCAGCGCGCGCCGCCGGGGTCGCGGGTGGCGGGCTCGGCCGGCAGCCCGTGCGCCGCGCTCGGCACCAGGCGCGCGAGCTCGGGCGCGAGCGGACCCGCCTGCGACTCGATCTGCTCCCGCGAGCACGCCGCGAGGTACGGGCGCAGGGCCTCCGCCAGCGGCTGGTAGGGCGTGAGCGCCTCCTCCTGGGAGCGGCCGTAGAGCACGGTCGCGCCGTCGGCGAAGGCGGCGCGGGCGAACTCCCCGGCGAGCCTGGTCTTCCCGATGCCGGGGTCGCCGGCGAGGAGCACGAGCCGGCGCGCGCCGTCGCGAGCGGCGCGCCACTCGTCGCGCAGAGCCCGCATGGCGGCGTCGCGCCCAACCATCGGGCTGCGGTGGCTGCGCGCGAGCGCCGGCGGCAGCGGCAGCGCCGGGTAGTCGGCGGCGCCCCCGCGCAGGTCCTCCGCGAGGCGCCGTGTCTCCGCCGCGGGCGCGATGCCCAGGTCGCCGCGGAGCCGCTCTCGCAGGCGCTCGAACGCGGTGAGCGCGGCCGGGCGGTCGCCGGCGCGGGCGAGCAGGCGCATCAGCTCGCGGGTCGTGTCCTCGGTGAGGGGGTCGAGCGCGACCCGGCGCCGCGTCGCCTCGATCGCCGCCGCGAGGTCGCCGCGCTGCTCGGCCGCCCGGCCGACCAGCGCGAGCGCCTCGGCCTCCAACCCGCGCTGGCGCAGGCGCTCCTCGTAGACCCACTCGTCGTCGAGGCCCTCGAGCAGCTCCCCGCGGACGAGCGCGAGCGCCGCGTCCGCGTCGCCGCCGGCGAGGAGCTCCCGGAAGGCGACCACGTCCACCCACGCGCCGGGGGCGAGGCCGACCTGGTCGCGGGTGGTCACCACGGCCTCGCCCAGCGCCGCGCGGACGGCGTGCAGTGCGGTCCGCAGGCTGGCGCGCGCGCTCTCGTCGAGCACGTCCGGCCAGAAGCGGCCGGCGAGCTCACGGCGTGAGTGCCGGCCGGGATGGAGCGCGAGCCACGCGAACACGGCGCCGGGCCGCCCTGGCGGCGGCGAGAGCTCCCTCCCGTCGGCCTCGACCGACAGCTCTCCCAGCAGCCGCACGCGCAGCATGCGATCAGTCTTTCACGCGCGTTTGACGCTCGATTGACGGTCGGCGTGGACACTCGGCCGCATGCATACATCGGTTCTTGACGAGAGCAAGGTCGGCGCGTTCATGGAGCGGACGCTCGGGGACGCCGCCGGCATGTTCGCCGGCACCCTCGCGATGCTCGGCGACCGGCTCGGCCTCTTCCGCGAGCTCGCCGAGGGCGGCCCGGCCTCCGCGTCCGAGCTCGCCGAGCGTGCGGGCGTGGACGAGCGCTACGCGCTCGAGTGGCTGCGCGGCCTCACCGCCGCCGGCTACCTCGAGGCCGGCGCCGACGGCCGGTTCGCGTTGCCGCCGGAGCACGCGCAGGTGCTCGCGGCCGAGGGCGGCCCGTTCTTCCTGGGCGGCGCCTACGAGCTGACCTTCGGCTACATGCAGACGATCGACCGCGTGATCGAGGCGTTCCGGTCCGGCGGCGGGGTGCCCCAGTCCGCGTACCCGCCCCAGACCTGGGAGGGCATGTCCCGCTTCTCCCGCCCGTTCTACGACCACCTCCTCGTGCAGCAGTGGCTGCCGGCGGTCGAGGGCCTGTCGGAGCGGCTCGAGCGCGGCGCGAGCTGGGCCGACGTGGGCTGCGGCGCCGGGCTGGCGCTGATCCGCCTATCCGAGGCCTTCCCGCGCTCGAAGTTCGTCGGCTACGACCGCTTCGAGGGCCAGCTGGAGCTGGCTCGGCGGGCCGCCGCGGAGGCCGGCGTCTCCGATCGCGTCCGCTTCGAGCTGCTCGACGCCTCGGCCGGCATCCCGGAGCGCTTCGACGTCGTCTCGACCTTCGACGTCGTGCACGACGCGGCCGACCCGGACGGGCTCGTGGCGTCCGTCCGCGGCGCGCTCGCAGATGACGGCATCTACGTCGTCCTCGAGATGAACAGCGCCGACGACCCGGCCGAGAACGTCGGGCCGGTCGCGGCGCTGCTGTACGGCGTGAGCATCCTCTACTGCATGACGACCTCGCTCGCGGAGGGCGGCCACGGCCTCGGCACCTGCGGGCTGCCGCCCGCGCGGCTGCGCGAGCTGTGCGAGCGGAACGGCTTCGGCAGCGTGCGCCGCGTTCCGCTTGACGACCCGTTCCACGCGCTGTACGACGTGCGGCCATGAGCGCCCTGTTGCGCGAGAGCGCTGCCCGGCAGGCGGAGCTGGTCCGCTGCGGCGAGGTCGCGGCGACCGAGCTGGTGGAGGCCGCGCTCGAGGCGATCGAGCGGGTGGACCCGGCGATCAACGCGTTCGCGACCGTGTGCGCCGAGCGCGCCCTCGCCGAGGCGGCGGCGGTCCGCCCCGGCGACCCGCGGCCGCTCTGCGGCGTCCCGGTCGGCATCAAGGACCTGCTGTCCGCGACCGAGGGCGTCCCGACGACGCACGGCTCGTACGCGTTCGGCGACTGGGTGGCCGACCACGACAGCGCCCACGTGCGCCGGTTGCGGGAGGCGGGCGCGATCGTGGTCGGCAAGACGAACACGCCCGAGCTGGGGCTGCGGCCGGTCACGGAGTCGGAGCGCTTCGGGATCACGCGTAACCCGTGGGACCCGAGCCTGGCCGCCGGCGGCTCGTCGGGCGGCAGCGCCGCCGCCGTGGCTGCCGGGATGGTCGCCCTCTGCGACGGCAGCGATCTCGGCGGCTCGATCCGCATCCCGGCGGCCTGCTGCGGGGTGATCGGCATGAAGCCGAGTCGCGGGCGCGTGTCGATCGGGCCGGACTTCGCGGACGTCGGGGGCGGGGCGCCCTCCGACGGGCCGATCGCGCGCACGGTCGCCGACGCCGCGCTCGCGCTCGACCTGATGGCCGGCTACGAGCCGGGCGACCACTACTGGCTCGGCGAGTCGCCACCGTCGTTCACGGATGCGATCGAGCGGCCGCCGGAGCGCGTGTCGATCGGCCTCGCGCTGGACGCCCCGCTCGGCGTGCCCGTGGACGAGGAGCCGCGCGCGGCCGCACGGCAGGCCGCCGCGCTGCTCGCCGAGCTCGGCCACGAGGTGCGCGAGGTGACGCCCGACTGGGACGACGAGGGGTTCCCGGCCGCCTGGTCGACGCTCGGGACGGGGACGATGCAGCACCTGGTGCGCGTGATCGAGCGCCTGCACGGGCGGCCGGTGGACCCCTCGCGGCTCGAGCCCGCCACCCGCGGGTGGCTCCTGGAGACGCCGCCGGTGGCCCTCGTGGACTATTTGGAGGCGGTCGAGCGCATGGGCGTGTTCGTTCGCCGCCTGCTGCGCTCGTGGCCGGATGATCGCGTGCTCCTCACCCCCACCCTGACCCGTCTGCCCGCGCCGGCCGGTGGTATCCGCTCCGAGGCCGGGGTGACCGACGACGCCGTCCGCTTCAGCGCCCTGGTGAGGCTTTGGAACGTCACCGGCCAGCCGGCGATCTCGCTGCCGCTGCACGAGACGAGCGAGGGCGTGCCGGTCGGCGTGCAGCTCGTGGGGCCGCCCGGCCGCGACGACCTCCTGCTCGCGCTGGCGGCGCAGCTCGAGGCGGGCGCCGGATGGGTGCCGCGGGCGCCGGTTCCGGCCGCGCGGCTCGAGGAACGCACACCGGCCAGCTCGCGCTAGGGTCCGGGGTCGCATGGGCGGCCCGGTCGACCCCTCGATCTTCAAGGCCTACGACGTCCGCGGGCTCTACCCGGACCAGATGGACGAGGAGCTCGCGTACCGCATCGGGCGCGGGTTCGCCCGCGTGCTCTCGCAGCTGCAGGACGTCCCGACCGGAGAGCTGCGCGTGGCCGTCGGGCACGACATGCGACTGTCCGCGCCGGGGATGACCGAGCGGTACGTGGGCGGCCTCGCGGACGAGGGCGCCGACGTGCTCGACATCGGGATGGTCGGTACCGAGATGCTCTACTGGACCGTGGGCGACCGCGAGCTCGACGGCGGGCTCGCCTGCACCGCGTCGCACAACCCGAAGGCCTACACGGGCGCGAAGCTGGTGAGGCGCGGCGCGATCGCGCTGTCCGGCGACTCCGGGATCGGCGAGCTGCGGGAGATCGTCTCGGGAGGCGACCCCGGCCCGCCCGCCGACCCAGCCGGCGATGTCGAGCGGGCGGACATCGCCGACGAGTTCCACCGGGCCGCGCTCGGCTACATCGAGCCGGACAGCATCGGCGAGATGCGCGTGGTGCTCGACGGCGGCAACGGGATGGCCGGGCCGATGGTCGGCCCGCTGCTCGACTCGTTCCCCCTCGACCAGGTGCGCACATACTGGGAGCCGAACGGCGAGTTCCCCGACCACGAGCCGAACCCGCTGCTCGAGGAGAACCGCAGGTTCATCGTCGAGAAGGTGCGCGAGACCGGCGCCGACCTCGGCATCGCCTGGGACGGCGACGCCGACCGCTGCTTCTTCATCGACGACACCGGCGAGTTCGTGGCCGGCGACTTCCTCACCGCGCTGCTTGCCGAGTCGATCGTGGGCAAGGAGCCGGGCGCCGAGATCCTCTACGACGTCCGGGCGTCCCGCGCGGTGCGCGACGTGGTGGAGCGCGCGGGCGGCACGGCGACGGTCAACCGCGTGGGCCACGCGTTCTTCAAGACCCGCATGCGCGACACCGGTGCCGCCTTCGGCGGCGAGGTGTCGGGCCACTACTACTTCCGCGACTTCTACAACGCAGACTCGGGCACCATCCCCGCGCTGCTGATCCTGGAGCTGCTCTCGGCGAAGGGGAGCCGGATGAGCGAGCTGCTCGAGCCGCTCCGGTCCCGCTACTTCATCTCGGGCGAGATCAACTCCGAGGTCTCGGACCAGGACGGCAAGATGAACGAGCTCGCCGAGCGCTACTCCGACGGCGAGGTCGGGTGGCTGGACGGCGTGTCGGTGGACTACGACGACTGGCACTTCAACGTCAGGCCGTCGAACACCGAGCCGCTGCTGCGGCTCAACCTTGAATCCGTCGTGTCGGAGGAGCACATGGCCGAGCGGCGGGACGAGGTGCTGGCGCTGATCCGCGAGTAGGGGGCGCTCAGGCGGTGGCGGAGAGGGCTGCCACCCGGCGGACGGCCGCCTCGTCCTCGAGCACCGCGCGGCCGGCCACCCGATAAGCCTCGCGGTTCCTGTGCGCCGCAGCCTGGGCGAGGTCTCCGTACGCGCCGGCCGTGGCCCGGAGCGACCTGACGAGCGCCTCCGGCGCGGAGGTGCCGCGGGCGAGGTCGTCCGCCGCGTGCTCATAGATGCGCTCGAGCTCGCGGGCGGCCTTGGCCTGAGCCGGGGCCAGCTCGGTCTTTGCGAGCCGCTCGCGCGCCGCCAGCCGGCCGCGGCGGAGTGGCGCCATCGCGCGCTCGATCGTCTCCCGGCGGCGCTCGATCGTGGACAGGCCGGCCCAGCGGGCGCCGGTGAGGTCGAGCGTCGAGGCCATGCGCTCGCATTCAGAGATGCGGGCCGCGGCGTCCTGCTTGCGCGCGTAACAGAGGACGAGGACGGGGCTGCCGGTGGTGGGCGCGAGGTAGGCCTTCGCCACCAGGTTCCGGCCCGGCCGGAGCCGGGCATAGCGCCAGGCCTCGATCGGCCCAAGGCGAGCCGCGATCAGCCTGCTGCCGCCCTCGAGCCCGAGGAACCGCTCGACCGCGTCGGCATCCCGCACGCGGCCGGCGACCATGCCGGTGCCGCTCGCCCCGGTCGGCGCCGCCGCCAGCGGGTCGGAGAGCACGCGGGCGGTGTCGCCGGCGGGGCTCGTTCCGACCCAGCCGGGCGCAAGCCGGAGCGAGAGGGCCGCCTCCGACAGGCGGGGGGCGTCGGACTCGCCGCCGCTCGCCTGCGCGATGGCCACGCCGGCGAGGGCGCAGATCGCCCACGCGCAGACCATGACCAGCCGTGGATTGCGCGCAAGGCCGTGCGCCTTCCGCAGCACGGCGGGCGCGGCGCCGGCGCCGAGGCCGGCCGCGTCGCGAAGGGTCTGGCGCAGGCGGTCCGGGGAGACCACCGCGCCGCCGTTTCGCCTCGGCCTCGGCTCGGCCTCGGCTCGGCCGCGGTGTCCGCGGCTCGCGGCGGGCTTCGCGGGCCGGGCGGGCTTCGCGGCCCGGCTCGGCTTCGTCGCCTTCTGCTTGGGCGGCTTCGCCGCCCTCTGCTTGGCCGGGTGCGCCGCCTCCGGCGCGACCGGCTTCGCCGCCTCCTGCCCGGGCGGCTTCGCCACCTTCGGCCTAGCCGGGTGCGCCGCCTCCGGCGCGACCGGCTTGGCCGTCTCCTGCCCGGCCGACTTCGCCGCCTTCGGCGCCGCCGGCTTCGCCGCCGCAGTCTTCCGCTGCGCGGGCGCGGGGCTCGCGTCGGCCGCGTACGCCGACGCCGCCGCCAGGGCGAACTCCCGCGCCCCCGCATAGCGGCGCTGGGGGTCGGCGTTCATCGCCCTGGTGACGACCCCGTCCAGCGCGGCGGGCATGCCCCCGTTCCGCTGGCGTCCCGGCGGGCCGCCGGTCAGCAGCGTCGACAGGAGCGCGCCGAGCGAGTAGACGTTGCTGCGGGCGTCGACGGGCAGCCCGCGGCGCTCCTCCGGGGAGCGGTAATCCGCCCCCTCGTCCGCTTCGGGCGCCGACCCGTTCGCGAGGTCGGCCGGAAGGCCGGGATCGGCGAGGACCGCGCCCTGCTTGGGTTCGAGGAGGATCCGGTCGGGCGCGATGCTTCCGGCGACGAGGTCCCTGCGGTTCAAGGCGTCGGTGGCGGAGGCCACGCCGCACACGATCTGGACGGCGGTCCGGGCCTCGAGCTGTCGGGAGGCCAGGAGCTGGTCGAGGCGAGGCGCGGAGGACACCTGGAGCACGAGGCGGACCCGGTGCCCGTCGCGGTCGCGCGTCAGGCGCGCCGGCACTAGGTGGGGATGGTCGATCGAGACCCGGACGGTCGCCGCGCGCAAGAGCTGCTGTCTGCGGTCGGCGGCCACGTCAGCCCGAGTCGTCGAACTCGAGCGGGGCGGATTCGTGCGGCGCCGGCGCCGGCGCCTCGGCCGGCGGCGGTGCCGGCGCACTGACGGCCGGTGGTGGCGACGACTGAGCCACCGGAGCCACGACCGGCGGGGCGGCGGGCGCGGCGGGCGCCGGGGCGGCCTGGGCCGGGCCGACCTGGACGACGCCGGTCGGGCGCGGCCGCGCTGCCTCAGCCGAGCGCTTGTGGGCCGGCCTCACGCGCACGGGCGCGCGGCCGAGCGCCGGGAGCGAGGGCGCGTCGCCCAGCGCCGACCCGCCCGTGGCAGCGATGCCGCTCATGCCGTGGATGACCGTCGCGTTGGTGCCGGGGGTGACCGGCTCGCTCCCGGGGCGCGCCACAAGGAAGCCCAGGACCAGGGCGACCGGGCAGGCGCAGGCGGCCGCGAGGACCCTCGTGCGCGTCAGCTGCTCGGCCATCCCGTTCAGCCGGCCCGACGAGGCGACAGAGGTGACAGTCCCGCTGGTCACTCCACACGACGAACGGACGACACCGCCCCCCGCTTACGGGTGGCTCGAACATTCGTCGAGACGGCTCAGGCGGGGCGGCTCTCCGAGTCCGGATCCTCCGGGTCGCCCGGGGCCGCGGGCTCCGCCGGATCCGGGCTGACCGCGTCCTCCGCAGGCACGAGCGGCCCCTTGCAGACCGGACAATCCGGTCGCCTCAGCGTACTGGCGGCGCTGTACAGCCGCGCCCCGCACCATTCACAGATCCAAAACGGCAAGGTCCCTACCCCTATACCCATAACGGGGGCGGGAGGTCGCCACTCGCGCGGGTGATGGAAGCCCGGCATCAGCTGGTCCGTTCTTCAGACGGGCGGCGAGACCCACGCAGCGCCGCTCGTCCGTGATTCGCGTATTCGACAAGCGAAAGCCCAACGTAAAGTCACTGGCCCGGAAGGGCGACGTGGACGGGCTCATCCAGGCCGCGAGCCACTCGGAGGTCATCCCCGGAGCCGACGGCACACCGGTCGACGTCGGCGCTGCGATCCGCGAGGAGGCTCTGTTTGCCCTGCGCGACGTCGCTCCCGACCGCGCCGGCAACGTCTTCGTCACAGCTCTCGCCGACCCGTCGGACAGGGTGAGGTGCGCGGCCGTCGTCGCCCTGTACGAGCGGGGGGACGCGGAGCAACTCGCCGTTGCCGTCGCGAAGCTTCCCGCTTCGGCCGGCAAGGCGCGCACGATCGCGACGCGAGCGCTGTTCGAGCTGCGACGCCCCGAAAGCAGCGCAAAGCTGGCGCATGCGCTCGTCCATCGCCAGGACCACTATCCGATGAGCGAGGACGACGCGGCGCTCGTGACGGCCATGCTCCGAGCCGAGGAGCGAGCGGAGGCCGCCAGTGATGTCGTCCAGCTGCTCGTCGCGGCACTGGGCGACGAACGCGAGATCGTGGTCGAGCGGGCCGAGGCGCTGCTGGTCCGACTCGGTTCGGCAAGCACCGATCCGCTGCTGAGCGAACTGTCGAACGGCGCCTTCCCTCACAGGGCGGCAACACTGCTCGCCGAGATCAAGGACGCGCGGGCGCTCCAGCCGCTGGTGGAGGCTCTCTCGCACCCGGATCCGCGGGTGCGGGGTCAAAGCTGCTTCGCCCTGGGCGAGCTGCGCGACCCCGCGGCCGTCGAGCCACTGCTGCATGCCACACGCGACCAGGATCACAGGGTCCGCGTGCTGGCCGGCGCTGCACTCGACGGCATGGGCACGGCCGCCGTCGCCGTGAGCGTGGCCGCGCTGCTGCGGCCGATGATCGGCGAGGCCCTGGCAGGCGAATCGGTCACAAAGCTGCTCCCCCAGATCGACGCCGCGCATGCGGCCGAGCGGAGTCCCGGCAAGCCGGAGTCGAACGGACACGCAACGGAGGAGATCCGCCTCGATGAGATCGACTACGTCGATCGGATCGAAGTCGTCTGGGAGGGCGGCGCGGAAGACGCTCCGTAGGTGGGCCGGCGACCCGCCCGGTAGGGTGCGGGCGTGGACAAGTCGGCGGCTCCGGCAGCCAGCGATCCCTTTGCACCGGCGACCGCTGCCGGCGTCCACAGGCTCGCGATCCCGACACCGTTCGCAGTCGGCCGCGTCAACGTCTACCTGATCGACGACGACCCGCTGACGCTCGTCGACGCCGGACCGAACTCGGGCACGTCCTTCGACGAGCTCCAGCGCGGCATCGCCGAGCTGGGGCACGGGCTGGAGGACATCGACCTGGTGATCCTCACCCACCAGCACATCGACCACCTCGGCCTCGTCTCGCTCGTGGCGGGCCACGCCGGAGCCGACGTGGCGGCGATCGACGCCGCGGTCCCCTTCGTCGAGAACTACTCCAGCGAGGCCCAGGCCGACGACGAGTTCGCCCTGGAGCTGATGCTCCGCAACGGCATCCCACCCGACGTCGCGACCGCGCTGCAGTCCGTGTCGACCGCGTTCCGCGCCTGGGGCGCGCGGGCGGACGTGACGCGGGTCCTACGCGACGGCGATCGGATCCAGTTCCGCGACCGCGTGCTCGAGGTCTGCTTCCGGCCGGGTCATTCCCCCAGCGACACCGTGTTCTACGACCCCGAGCGACGAATGCTGCTGGCCGCGGACCACCTGCTCAAGCACATCTCGTCGAACCCGCTGATAACTCGACCACGCGACGGCTCGGGGCGCAGGCCGAAGGCGCTCGTCACCTACCTGGAGTCCCTCAGGCGCACGCGCGAGATGGAAATCGACCTGGTACTGCCCGGCCACGGCGACCCGATCACCGACCACCGAGCCCTGATCGACGAGCGCTTCGCGATGCACGAACGCCGCGCGAACAAGTTCCACAAGCTGATCGCCGAGCGTCCGCGGAGCGCGCACGAGCTGGCCCAGGCGCTCTGGGGCAACGTCGCCGTGACCCAGGCGTACCTCACCCTCTCCGAGGTCCTCGGGCACATCGATCTACTGCTCGACTCGGGTCGCGTGCGGGAGGTGGAACGCGACGGGGTGGTGATCTTCGAGGCGGCCTAGCGGGCCACCCGGCTACCCGCTGGCCGTCAGGTACCTGTCGTTGCCCTTCGGGTCGAACCGAGGCTTGTACTCCTCACGCCGGCACTCACGCAGCAGCGTTCCGCAGCGCTCGCAGGTCCAGAAGTACACGAGCAGGCCGCGGTTCTGGTCGTAGCTCGAGCTGATGCCGTGGAAGCCGTCGTGGGAGCAGTCCATCGCACTGCATCAACGGATCGATCGAGCCGTCTTTCCCGGCCTCCTCCGAATTCCCTCCTCCCCATCCGGTGGGCGCCACACCGGGCCGCGGGCGGAGAAGGAATGCGCTGCACCAGCCGTTAGTGCGATGGCGCCGGCCGTACCGGACCGCGCCACCGAGCACCGCCCGGAAGGAGACCTGCACAGTGAGAAAACTGGTGATCGTTGCCGACAGCTCGTTCGTCATCGAGACGATCCGGATTGCGCTGCGGGGCTCGGCGACCTTCGACCTCGCGGGCAAGGTGGACGGCAGGCGGCCGGTGCGCGCCGAGATCCGCGCCGCCCAGCCCGATGTCGTCCTCGTCGACGAGATGCATGCGGGCGATGACGCCTTGACACGCATCCGAGAGTGCCGCGAGGAGGCTCCGGGCGCGACGGTGCTGCTGCTCACCATGAGGATGGACGACGGATTCGTGGGCGAGGCGCTGGCGGCCGGCGCCGCGGCCTGCGTGTCCAAGTCGGTCCACCTTCCGGGTCTCGGCTCCCTGATCGGGGAGATCGCCAGCGGCAACGTCGTCAGCGCCGGGCGTCGTGCCGTCAGGCCGCCGGCCCTGCCGGCCGGCGATGAGCTGACCGCGCGCGAGCACGAGATCCTGGGCCTGGTGGCCGAGGGGCTGACCAACGCCCGCATCGCCAAGAAGCTGTGGGTCACCGAGCAGACCGTCAAGTTCCACCTCTCGAACGTCTACCGCAAGCTCGGCGTGTCCAACCGGACCGAGGCGAGCCGCTATGCGCACGAGTACGGGCTGACCCGGCAGCCGTCCTGGCCGGCCACAACTACCCCCCAAGCCGCGAAGCCGCTAGCGCCCGTGCACCAGCTGCGTCCGCTTCCGGTGGCCGAGGTGGCGTGACGATGGCAGTGTCCGCAATCGCGCCCCGGGCGGTCTCGCCGCAGCCCGAGCTCATCGTGCACGCTGTGGGCGCGCGGCCGAACTTCGTGAAGATGGCCCCGCTGATCGACGCACTTGGGGCGCGCGGGGCGCGCCAGCTCGTCGTCCACACGGGGCAGCACTACGACCAGAAGATGTCGGACGAGATCTTGCGAGACCTCGCGTTCCCAGCGCCGGACTACTCGCTTGGCGTCGGATCGGGAACACACGGGGAGCAGACCGCCAAGGTCCTCGCCGCCTTCGAGGGCATTCTGCTCGAGGAGGGGCCCGCCGTCGTGGTCGTGGCCGGGGACGTCAACTCGACGCTGGCGTGCGCGCTGGCAGCGGCGAAGCTCGGGATTCCGATCGTGCACCTGGAGTCGGGCCTCCGCTCCGGCGACTGGGGCATGCCCGAGGAGATCAATCGCGTCCTGACGGACCGGCTCTCCGACATGCTGCTCACCCACAGCCCGGAGGCCGAGGAAAACCTGCGGCGCGAGGGCGTCGACGTGGCGCGCATCCGCTACGTGGGCAACACGATGATCGACTCGCTGCGGCGCTTCGAGGCGCCCGCCCGAGAACGGGCCGTGTGGACGCACCACAACGTGGCCGCGGGCGAGTACCTTCTCGTCACGCTGCACCGCCCGTCGAACGTCGACGACTCCGCGCGGCTGAGCGCGATCGTGGACGCGCTCTGCAAGCTGGCGGACAAGTCACCCGCGATCTTCCCCATCCACCCCCGCACGCGAGCACGGCTCGCCGCGGGCGGCGATCTCGAGCGGCTGGCTGCCGCCGGGGTCCGCTGCATCGAGCCGGTCGGCTACCTGGACTTCCTCTCGCTCCAGGGCGCCGCGGGCGCGATCGTCACCGATTCGGGCGGGGTCCAGGAGGAGGCCTGCGCCCTCGGCGTGCCCTGCTACACGCTGCGGGCGAACACCGAGCGGCCGGTGACGATCAGCCACGGTACGAACACCTTGCTCGGCGACGACCCCGCGAGCCTCCTGACGGTCAGGCTCGCGAACCAGGCCCCCACGCCCTGTGCCATCCCGCTGTGGGACGGACACGCGGGCGAGCGGGCGGCCGACGAGATCATCGCCGCGTTCCCCTCCGCCGCGTCCGCCAGGCTGGCGGCCCTCGCATGAGACCGCGCGCCGAGGTCCTCGGCTGCTCGATCGACCGTCTGGACATGGAGGGGACGCTGTCCCAGGTCGAGCGGGCGATCGACTCGCGCCGCTTCACCCAGCACATGGCCATCAACGCGGCCAAGCTCGTGAGCATGCAGGACGACCTCGAGCTGAGGCGGATCGTGGGCGGCTGCGCGCTCGTGAACGCCGACGGGCAGAGCGTCGTCTGGGCCTCCCGGCTGCTCGGGGACCCGCTCCCCGAGCGGGTCGCGGGGATCGACCTCATGCACGCGCTGCTCGGCCTCGCGGAACGCCGTGGCTACCGCGTGTACTTCCTCGGCGCCCGTGGGGAGGTGCTCGAGCGCGCGCTCGCACGCATCCGCGAGGCGCATCCGGGAATCCAGATTGCCGGTGCACGGGACGGCTACTTCCCGGAGGACGAGCAGGAGGCGGTACGGGACGAGATCGCGGCCGCCCGCCCCGACATCGTGTTCGTGGCGATGAGCAGCCCGCGGAAGGAGTATTTCCTCGGGGACCACGGAGCGGACCTCGGTGCACCCTTCGTGATGGGGGTCGGCGGCGCCGTCGACGTAGTCGCCGGCGTCACGCGCCGCGCGCCCGCGCTGTGGCAGCGGCTGGGGCTCGAGTGGCTCTACCGGCTGCTCCAGGAGCCGCGGCGCATGTTCCGCCGCTACGCGGTCACGAACACTCGGTTCGCCTACCTGGTCGCGTGCGAGCTGTTCGCGGCGCGACGCAGCGACCCAGGCCGGCCGCAGCGCGCCGAGGCGTAGCCGGCGCTACCGGCGCCTTGCGCGCGCGGCCCTGACGAGCCGCTCGGCACTGTGCACGACCGCCGCCCGCACCCTGCCGGGCGCGAGCTCGTAGGGCCCCGGCGCGGTCATCTCGGTCCCGCCCATACGGGCCTTGAAGCGGTAGACGCCCGGGTTCGCCTCCTCGTCGATCCCGCCGAGGTCGTACCAGCCGATCCCTCGGTCGGCGGCGGCCTCGATGACCTTCCATTGAAGGAGGTACGGCGCGTTGGCTTCCCGACCGATCTCGTTCGATGCCCCCAGCAGGTACACCGCAGTGTCGCCGAGCAGGCCGGCCACGACGCCTGCGACCGGCTCATCGCCGACCGACGCGATCGCGAGGTGCATGCGCTCGGCTTCGGGAAGCGCCGACTGCACGCGCGCGTAGAAGTCCGCACCGAGTTCGACCGCGAACGACTTGCGCGCAACGAACTCGTCAAAGAGAGGAAGGAACTGCTCGAACAGCTCCGGGGCAGAGCCCTGGACCACCGAGATGCCCGCCTTCTCGGCCCTGCCGAGGTGGTAGCGCCACTTCTTCGCGAGCCCGGCCCGTATCTCGGAGGCCGGGCGCGATATGTCCACGAGGATCGTGCTGTAGCGCGGCTGGCGCTCCGCGGGCGTGAAGCCCGCCGACAGGAAGCATTGGTCCTGCTCGAGGTTCCACCGCTCGTCGCCGATGGTGGGCGCGACCCGCAGCAGCAGCCCGCGCCGGTGGACGTACTCACCGGCCAGGGCCGACAGCACCGCCTCGAGGCGGGAAGGGGCATCCTCGTCGCCGCCGCGGACCAGCGGTCCGCCCGACACGTACGCGATACCGGTCCCAGTGCCGGGAATCCCCTTCACGCGCACGCTCGCCAGTCCGAGCGTGCGATCGCCGCTCGCCACGCACAGGTGCTCCGTGGCCCCGCCGACGCGGGCTGCCATCGCTTCCGCGTAGGCCCAGCACTGCCTGTAGTTGTGGTCGGGGAACCCGCCGGCGAGCCGCTCCCATTCGTCGTGCCCGACGGCTCGCACGGCAGCGTCCGCGGCGGCGGCGATCCGCGCGGGCCGCGCGATCTGAGATGGCGCCGGCGAGGCGCTCGCGCCGCCGGAGTCGAGTGTGGCGGGTGTGGTCTGAAGCTTGCTCATGGTCACCGAAGGAACGCGCGGAGCGAAGCCCAGCTTTCGGGGCGCCGGGGCGCCGGGACGGCGGAAAGAACCCGCGAGCCGATCCGTTTGTCTTCATGAGCCAGATGGAAGCCCCCACGTCCGACCCCGCCGTCGCTCGCGACACGCTCGCCGCCCGTCTGGGGCGCGCGCGGCGACGCTATGGCGTGCGCCGCATCCCCGGCCGCGTGTGGCATCACGCGCGCAGGCGCATGGTCGGGGACGCATGCCTGGTCTACCGGTTCGACACCTCGCTGGCGCCCGACCCTGTGGGCGGGCTGCGCATCGAACGCTACGTCCGGTGGGCCGACGTCCAGACGGCCGTCGCGGACGCGATCGGAGCGGCGGAGGGAACGGCCGCGCTCTCGACCGTCGAGGAGAACGTGCGACAGGGCAGGTCGTTGTGGGTGGCGGCGCTGGACGGGCGCGTGGCAGGCTATCTCCTGATCGCGCGGCGCCACCAGCTCGAGACCTGGTACGTGCCCTTGCAGGAACACGACCTCGTCGTGTACTCCGTCGTCGTCTTCCCGGACCTCCGCGGGAAGGGGATCGCACCGTCGATGGTCGCCGAGGCGGTCCTCTCCGAGCTCGCTCCGGGGCAGCAGGCCTACGTCGACACGAGGGCCTGGAACGCATCGGCGATCCGGTTCATCCTCAAGGCGGGGTTCCGGCACATCGCCACCCGGCAGCCGCCCGGCCGACGCGGCGCCTGACCCGCGTGCCCGTGCCGGCGACCCTCAACCTGACCTTCCACGGGATCGGCGAACCGCCCGCCGGCACTGACGACGCGGAGCGGGAGGTGTGGGTCTCCCGCGACAGCTTCCTGGCCGTCCTCGACCTCGTGCGTGACCGCGAGCAGGTGTCGATCACGTTCGACGACGGCAACCTGTCGGACGTGAAGGTCGCGCTGCCGGCGCTGGTGGAGCGCGGGATGACCGCGCAGTTCTTCATCGCTGCCGGAAGGCTCGAGTCCGCGGACTACCTCTCGCCGGACGATCTGCGTCGCCTGGTCCAGGCCGGAATGGAGATCGGCTCGCACGGCATGGATCACCGCCCCTGGCGCGGGCTGTCCGCCGCCGAGGCGGAGGAGGAGTTCGTCGCGGCCCGGCAACGGCTCGAGTCGGAGGTCGGCGCCCCCATGACCGCCGCCGCCTGTCCCTTCGGCGCCTACGACCGCCGCTCGCTGAACGGCCTGCGGAGGGCCGGCTTCACACGCATCTTCTCGAGCGACGGAGGCTTCGCCTCGTCGAGCGCGTGGCTTCAGCCGCGCACGACGCTGCTGCGGGACAGCGGCCCGGCCACGGTCGAGCGGCTGCTCGCGCGCGGCCCGGCGAGGTCCCTGACACGCCGGGCCAAGACGCTCGCGAAGCGCTGGCGCTAGCGCCGTCAGGACCCGGTGCGCCGGAGCGCTTCCTCCCGCCCGCACCAGGCCTCCAGCACCCAACCGAAGTGGTAGGGGCGGTCGGTCGGGTTGAGCTCGGTGAGCCGGGCCGTCCCGCCCGCCGTCGGCAGCCGGGCGAACGAAGCTGCGGTCTTCGCCGCTATGAAGAGGCGGTCGAGGCCGCGCCGGCGCCGGATCGACCGCAGCACCAGCCCCTCCCGGCGGTCGACCATGTCCGCGCCCAGCTCGTTCGTCCCGTGGATCCAGCGCAGACCCTCGGCGGCCGCCTGGATGTAGCGGTCGTCGCCGCAGGCCTCCGCGAGCTCGAGCAGCGCCATCGGCGCCATCGCGTCCTGATGGACCGAGTACACCTCGTACCTCTCGACGACCGTGCCGCGCTCGGCGTCGAACAGCCATGGCCAGCCACCGTCGTCGAGCTGGATCTCGAGCAGCCGGTCCGCGGTCGCCCGCGCGGCCGGAAGCGCGCGCTCGTCGAGGCCGTGGCGAGCGACGACCGCAAGCGCCAGGACCGAGTAGATCTGGGTGGCGAAGTTGGGGAAGCGGCGGCGCCAACCGTCCGCGCCGAAGTGCCGGAAGAGGTGGGTGGGCGCCCGGTTCGTGACGAGCAGCTGGTCGAGCGCCTGCTCGAGCAGGCGCGCCCCCTCCTCGCTGCCGCCCGACGCCGCGTGGTGAGCCAGCCCCGTCACGATCCAGCCGAGCTCCATGCCCAGCCTGGCGGGCAACCCGCCGGCCGCCGCCAGCGCCGCGTCCAGGCGGCGCGCCAGCTCGGGGCCGCGGTCGCCGTGGCGGCGGGCGTCGGCCCAGAGCATCAGGCCGATGTCACCCGGCCGGAGCTCGGATCCGTCGATCTCGCGCCAGACGACCTGGTCCAGCTCGTCGACGTCGAAGGGCAGCTCGTAGCCGTTCGCGCGCGCCCGCAGAAGCCCGAGCTCGACCATCAGCGTGTAGCGGAGCGACCGGCCGGCTGGCGACGGCTCGCCTGCCCGCCGCTCGAAGCAGAAGGCGCCGTCCGGCAGCTGCATCGACGGCAGGGCGCGCAGGGCGAAATGGACCAGCTCGGTAACGCTCTCGTCGGTGTGGTCAGGCGCGGGATGCACTGCAGTCATTCATATTCTCCTGTCGAGCCCACGAACGTACGCCTCAATTACGTGCGAGCACGGACAGCTCTTCCGACGGTGCGGCCAAGCCGCGAGCAGCCCCTCGGCCGGACTGGGCCGGCCCCGGCATCCGGCGAGGCAAGACCTAGCCGTGTGGGTAGGGCGAGAACGCGGAAGCGCCGATACGCTCGACCACGATGACGGCAGACGTGCCTGCGCTCAGCTATGCCATCGTGACGCCCGCCCGCAACGAGCGGGACAACCTCGTGAGGCTGGCGCAGTCCGTCGCCGGCCAGCGCGTGCGGCCCACGTACTGGGTGATCGTGGACGACGGCTCGGACGACGGCATGGATGCCGTCGCCGAGGAGCTCTCGCGCCGTCACGACTGGATCGTCGTGATCGGCACCGGCGAGACGCCGGACGCTCTCGCCGAGGGTCGCCGCCTGGGCCGCGACCTGCTCGCCTTCAGGCGCGGCCTGACGGCGCTGCCGGCGCCGGTGGACATCTTCGTCAAGGTCGACGCGGACACGTCGTTCGACCCGGACTACTTCGCCCGCCTGCTCGAGCGCTTCGCCGACCAGCCCGATCTCGGCATCGCCGGCGGCAGCTGCTACGAGTTGCGCGAGGGCCGTTGGGAGCGGATCAAGGTCTCGGGGTCCCACCCGCGCGGAGCGTCGCGCGCCTATCGCTGGGCACTGCTGAAAGACGTCTTCGAGCTCGAGCCCGAGCTCGGCTGGGACGGCGTCGACGAGGTGATGGCCGAGCTGCGTGGCTACCGCACCGCGGGCTTCCACGACCTGGGCTTCCGGCATCATCGCAAGGTGGGGGAGCGCGAGGGGCGCATTCGCGCCGGCTCCGCGCTGGGTCGCCAGGCCTGGTACATGGGCTACCGCCCGACGTACCTGGTGTTGCGAGCCGTCTACCGGGCCCGCGAGAACGTCGCGTCCCTCGCGATGGTGTGGGGTTACGTCGCAGCGGCAGTGACGCGGGCGCCGCGCTGCCCGCACCCGCTCGTGATCAGGCGCATTCGCGCCGCCCAGCGGCTGCGGCTGGTCGTCAGACGCCGCGGCTGGACCTGAGTAGCAGGCCCGAGCCTACGCGGCGGGGCCTGCATCGGCGCGCCGTGCGCGACGCTTGAGCGCCCCCACGCGCTCGTCGCCGAGCACCCGCTTGGCCGCGCGCGTGGCGGCGGCGATGCCGGTCCGAGCGGCGTTGACTGCCAGCGCCCGCGTGCGGGGCGCGAAGATCATCACGTCCGCCTCGCTCCAAGTTCGGTCTCCGAAGCTCCGCTTGTACTGGGCGTCGCCGAACCCGTAGTCGAGACGCTGGACGGCGGGGTCGGCGCACAGGTCCTCCATCATGCGCATCTGGAGGTACTGGCCGACGCGCAGGTTGCCGTAGTCGGGATCGTAGCCCGGCGATCCGATGTAGAAGGTCCCGCCGGACACGAGGCCGTGCCAGAACGCCACCGGCGTCCCGGCCACCCTCAGCACCCAGCCGCGGAAGAGGCCCTTGCCCGCCCCGCGCTCCAGGATGCCCCGCTGCCGCGGCTCGTCCCGGAAGCCGACCCCGAGGGCGCGCTGATAGGTCTTGGCGGCCACGCCCTCCATCGCCGCGAGCGCCTCGTCCAGATCCTGCGGCTCGCGATAGCTGCGGACCTCGAGCTCGTCGCCGTGGGCGCGCTCCAGCCGCTTGCCATAGCGCTTGACGTTGTCCCGCGTATTGCGCGACCGGGCGCCCAGGAACGCGTCGAGGGTGTCCGGGACCGCCACGTCCGTGCGCGGTAACACGACGGGCAGGTGGTCGCGGCAGGGCCACGGGGCGATCTCGCGCGCGAGCTCGTAGAAGGTCGAGTCGGTATGCAGCTTCGCGAGCAGGAGCAGGTCGGCCTCTCCCTCTCGCAACGGGCGGCGCAGCTCCGACAGCAGGGCTCGCTGGTCCACCCCGTCCTCCGCACCCGCGACTCCGCCGTAGACGACGACGAGGGTGCGCAGGGTGGGCCGGGCGACCGTCCGGTAGCCGACCTTCAGGTCCATTGGCCCTTCCTCGAGTCGCGCGACGGCCAGTGCCGGGCTCGCTCCGGGGCGTTCGATCGCGACGACGTGCGGGCGCAGCACGTCCGGCGAGCTGGCCACCACCGCCGAGAAGAGGTCGAGGTCCGCGTCGGGGCCCGTCACCTCGGACGAGTCCCAGAGCGGGCGCAGCCGCTCGACCTCGTCGAGGGTGCGCGCGACGTGCGCGAAGCCTGAAGGCACGGCCATGATCGTAGATGCGCCGGCCCCGTCCGGCGCCTTTCCTGGCCTTCCGTCCAGGGCCGGCCTGGCGGTGGGGTCTGCTTTCTTGATCAGTCCCGCCATAGCGGACGGGGGATGTCACCCGCCTGCGGGACGTTTTCCCGTCGCCACAGATGGGTATGCTGCCGTCGCCAGGCGGGGTCGCCCATACTTGCTGTAGCCCTCGCCGTTGGCATGGTCGACGCCCAGCAAGGGTGTTTGGGGGAAGAAGATGTCGGGTGGTTGTCCTGCTGGCCAAGCATGGAAGCACGCAGCCCTCGCCGGGATCGCGGTTCTCGCCGCGCTCGCGGTCTGGTGCCTCACGGGACCGGCTCAGGCCAGGCCGCATGACAAGGACGGGGACGGTCTTCGCGATCGCTACGAGCGGCGCAAGTCGCACACCAACCCGCGCCGCGCCGACACCGACGGCGACCGGCTGCGCGATCGCTACGAGCTGCGCAGGTCGCACACCAACCCGCGCAGGCGCGACACGGACCGCGACGGGCTCGGCGATCGCTACGAGCTGCGCAGGTCGCACACCAACCCGCGCAGGCGCGACACCGACCGTGACGGGCTGAGCGATCGCTACGAGCTGCGCAGGTCGCACACCAACCCGCGCAAGCGCGACACCGACGGCGACGGCGTGTCCGACGGTGTCGAGGTCCGGCGTGGCACCGACCCGCTCCGCAAGCCGGGCACGAGGCGGCAGGTAGTCCCACCCGGACAGCCTGGGACGCCACGCGCTCCGGCGGCATCGGCGTTCCCGACGGCCGCCACGACGGGTGTGCCGGACGGCTGGGCGCCGAGCGCGACAACCAGCGGCAACCTGACCGTCACCACCGACGGGGCGGTGGTCCAGGGCCAGCTCGTCACGGGTTCGATCTTGGTGCGTGCGCAGAACGTGACGATTCGCAATAGCCGGGTGTATGGGCAGATCTACAACCAGGTTGCGAATCAGGGTTACAACGGTTTGCTGGTCGAGGACACCGAGATCGGCGCCGACTCGGGCACC